>JAZQNS010000028.1:0-14643 GCA_045627425.1 Lachnospiraceae bacterium
TGCAGTTATCTCTCCAGTTGGAAAGATCGATGATCACGGCAAGGAGATCTGCTTCCCATCAGGTATGGAGAAGATGGGTCCATATCTTCAGAAGTTATATGACACCTTAACTGGAATTCAGAAGGGTGAGATTGAAGCTCCAGAGGGATGGATTTACGAGGTTTGCAAGGCTGAGTAATTCTTTAACTTAAATAATTTAGACCAGGACGAAAGTCCTGGTCTTTTTTGTTATGGACCATGGCAGGCAAAACCACCAAGCCCTTTGATTACAGTGTCTTTGAAAACATTTCCATTAAATAATACTAAGAAATAAAAAACCGGCATCCAGTTTTTAGATTAAATAATCTAAAAATTGGAGCCGGTATTTTTAATTAATAGTACGGTATATTTCCTACTCTGATGATTTAATTAACCAAAGTATCTCTCAAGTAATCCCTTAAGAGCCTTGCCATATGTACCTCTTTGCTAAAAACAATAACGATTACTGTTTTTATTATGCATATATTTTTGCCAAATGCAAAAGGAAATTTGATAATTATTATTGTTTTTATCACACAAAAATGTGAAATAAAAGTTATTTGCTTACAATAGAGCAAAAATTACATTATAATATCAATATATTGCATTGTCTAAAGGAGGCATTTATGGAGATTAGGAAAAACTATTTGTTAAAGGTCGATAGGTTGCTGCTTATTGGTCACATTATAGCGTCAGTGTTTTTAACACTGGGTCTCGTGTCATCACTTAAGATGTCAGGACTTGCTCCATACAGAAGCTTAGTGCCAATGGTATTAAATTTCATATCGCTTCTTGTGGCAGTTGTCGCCTATGTAAAGATTAAGGGGGACGAGAGATACACAAGGATGGTGGCGATATCATACACAGTGTTATATATTGCAATTCTTCTATTTAATGGAAGTAACTCCACTTATCCATATATGATGCCTATTCTGCTAGTATTAGTCCTTGCCATGGATGTTAAAATGGCAAGTCTCACTGCAGTTACCTTCCTTGTTGTAAATCTTGTGAGGGTTGCCCTTGATGTATCGCAGGCAGAGGAAGTTGGAGCGGTTATAGAAAGCTGTATGTTAGAGACAATTATCAGCATTCTTTTTGCCCTGGCTACCCTTATGGGTGTCAGAAGATTAAAGGCCTTCTTCGATGACTCTCTTGACGAGATAGGTCAGGCATCTGAAAAGACTGCAGCCATGTCAGGCAAAATCGTTGACGCAGCTGATTCTGTAAATGAACAGATTCAGGGTATTAACAGTGAAATAAATGAGCTCCTTCAGTCTGTTCAAAAGACCAATGACCTGCTCTTATCAATTTCAGATGGTATGAACGAGAACACAGCATCTATTCTTACTCAGACAGATGCTACCGATTCCATTAAGAATATTATTATCGCGGCTAACGACAAGACCAATAATGCTCTTGACGGCACAGAGGAGACCAAGAATTCCATAGATACCGGAGCAAGGGCATTAAAGCAGCTTACAGATCAGCTTGATATTGCTCTTGAAGCAACCGATTCAATGAAGGATTCCACTGAGAGACTTCAGAGCAAGTCAGAAGAGGTTAGAGGCATTACAGATATCATTTTAAATATCAGCAGCCAGACCAACCTTCTTGCTTTAAATGCTTCCATCGAGGCGGCAAGAGCAGGAGAGGCTGGAAAGGGCTTTGCTGTTGTAGCTGATGAGATTCGTCAGCTGGCAGAGCAGACCAAACAGGCGACAGAGCAGATTACAGCAATTCTTGATGAGTTAGTTAGAGATGCGGACGAAGTTGCAGAGAAGGTGGATGACACCGTTAAGCTGTCTTCGAGAGAAGCAGAATATGCAAAGGATGCAACTGCACAGTTTGACGAGATTAGAGATGGAATCTTAGAGCTTACAGAAGTAATGGTTGATGTTGCAACCTTTATGGATGAAATCACAAAGGCAAACGATGGCATTGTAAACGCAGTTTCTAATCTGTCCTCCTCATCCCAGGAAATCAATGCTAACACAATGGAGGCTGTCGGCCTGTCAGAAACAAATCTTGCTATGGTATGTGAGTTCGGTGATAAGCTTGAAGTAATAGCAGATCAGGTTGAGCAGTTAAGTAGAAATTAATATTAATAATAGGTAATAAATCATTGGGTCTTCCTAAAAAGGAAGGCCCTTTCTTTTTGCCGCAAGTCTAAAAAATGACCGTTTGAGTAAAAATGGTCACAAATGAGTAAAGATACACTTATTAATAATAAATATGCATTAAATTCTACTAAATGCCCTTGGCTATTTTGCTATTTGTATAAAATGTACATATTTCGGCAACTTTTGCGTAAAAAACGCCACATATAGGAATTTTTTCGTAAGCCCATGTGTCTATTTGGTTAAAAAACTGTGAAAATGACGATTGACGGGATATGAATAAAAATGTAATGTATTGCATACATAACTCTGGGGAAAGGTTATGTTGTCGGTTAATAGTTAACCGTAATTAAGGAGGAAAGATATGAGAAAGGAACGTAACAAGGTTTTACTGGCCCTACTGCTTGCCTTTACCCTGGTATTTGGCAGCGTGGCACCAGCAATGTCTGTAAATGCGGGACAGACTAAAGCTGGCAACAACTACGTCTTTGAAGAAGTAGACGAAGAAGTTGGGGCACAGACAGAGTACGGAGAAACCGAGGAAGCAATCAGCGAAGAAGACCTTATCAGTGATGATGAGACCGTTCGTGTATTTATTGTTTTTGAGAAGGATTCCGTAATTGAGGCAGGATATTCCACTGAGAATCTTGCAGACAATGCTAAGGCAGAAAAGTATGCAGATAAGCTTGAAAACGTGCAGGAGCAGGTTATCGAGAAGATTGAAGAACAGGTATTAGACGGCGAAGCGCTTGATACCAGATACAGCTTCACAATTATCGCAAATGCTGTTTCCGCTAATGTAACTTATGGTGAAGTTGAGAACATCGAAGCCATTGACGGCGTTGAGGCTGTATATGTAGCTCCTGTATATGAGGTTCAGGCTACAGCAGCTGATAAGAACACAATGACTTCTGGTGACATGGTAGGCAGCTACAATACCTGGTTAAATGGTTATACAGGTCTTGGACAGAGAATAGCTGTTATTGATACTGGTCTTGACACTGACCACCCATCCTTTGATGAGGCTGCATTCCTTAACAGCGTAGGGGAGACAGCTGCAAAGGCAGGAAGAAGCGTTGAGTCCTATGATCTTCTCGATGAGGAAGAGATTGCTGGCGTAGTAGACAGATTGAATGCCTCCAATATGTATGAGGGATTAACAGCGTCCGATTTATACCGTACAGCTAAGGTGTGCTTCGGTTTCTGCTACGTTGATGAAGATCTTGATATCACGCATGACAATGATACTCAGGGCGAGCACGGAACTCATGTATCCGGTATTGCTACAGCCAACAAGTATGTAGATAATAATGGCGAATATACAAGCCAGAAGAACGGTGTAGTTGGTATTGCCCCAGATGCTCAGCTCATGGTTATGAAGGTATTCGGAAATGGCGGCGGTGCTTATTCCGATGACTATATGGCAGCTATTGAGGATGCTATCCTCCTTGGCGCAGATTCAATCAATTTAAGTCTTGGTTCTTCAAGTGCAGGCGAGACTGCTGCAGGCCAGGCATTTATTGATGATGTATTTAACAACCTTGCAGCTACTGATACAGTAGTCAGCATTTCAGCTGGTAACGCTTCTAACTGGAGTAAGTACAGCCAGTATGGCGCTAACTTAACTACTGACGTTGATGCAGATACCTGTGGTTCCCCAGGATCATACACAAATGCATTTACAGTAGCATCTGCAAACAATTCTGGTTACACAGCTTTCTCCGCACAGTTTGGCGATTTAAGCGTTTACTATAACAGCTCATCTAACGACAAGAACATAGAGTTCAACGCATTAGATGAAACTGGAAATGGAACAGAGTTCGAGTATGTATTATTAGACAGCTTCGGTGCTGCAGAGGATTACGAAGGCATCGATGTTACAGGCAAAATTGTCCTTGTAAGTCGTGGTTCATTAACCTTCAGCGAGAAGCACATGAATGCATACAATGCTGGTGCAGCTGGTCTTTTTGTTTACAACAACACTACTGGCAGCATCGGAATGGATATTTCTGATTCAACTGCTCCAATTCCTGCAGCTTCTATTCTTCAGTCTGAGGCAGCAGCAATCAGAGAGATTTCCGAATATAATGAAGAGACCAAGATTTACACAGGAAAGGTTGTTGTTTCCAGCAAGGAAACAACTAACTACAATGCTCCAGATGGATATCTTATGAGTGATTTCTCATCCTGGGGAGTTCCTGGAGATCTTACATTAAAGCCAGAGATTACTGCACCAGGTGGAAACATCTATTCCACATTAGATGACGGTAAGTATGGTCTTATGAGTGGTACTTCAATGGCAGCTCCTTCCGTATGTGGTATGAGCGCATTAGTACTTCAGTATATTGAGGAAAACAATCTTGCTGAGAAGACAGGTCTTTCTGCAAGAGCACTTGCACAGTCGCTGCTTATGTCCACTGCCACACCACTTACACAGGCAGATGGAAACTTATATTCCCCAAGAAAGCAGGGTTCTGGTCTTGCAAATGTTGAGGCAGCAACTACTTCTCCAGTTTATATTCTTGTGGGAAGCAAGGATGGAAACGATGGTAAGGTTAAGGCAGAGCTTGGCGATGATCCTGCAAGAAAGGGAGTATACAGCTTTGATTTTACCTTATATAACATGTCTAATGAGAAGCAGTACTTCTTCTTGGATGAGGATATTCTTACAGAGTCTGTTTTACAGGATTACTTCATTGCAAACAACTCTTATGTATTATCACCAAATGTTAGCTACTCCTACAGCAACAAGCAGTTAGTATATGATATTAACGGTGATAAGAAGGTTGATAAGATGGATGCGAAGGCTTTACTTAAGTTCGTAAATGGTTCAGCTAAGTATTCCATCGTAAACAGCTTATATGATGAGTATGATTTAAATAAGAATGGTATCGTCGATACAGATGATGTAACTCTTCTTCAGAAGGCTATTAAGAAGGGCAATAAGAGTGACCTTAACTTAAAGAAGACCTGCCTTATGGTAAAGGATACAACTAAGGTTGAGGTAACTATCAGCTTATCAGACAGCGACAAGAACTATATTGAAAATAACTTCGAGAATGGTATGTATGTAGAGGGCTTCATCGAGTTAGATGGAGTAATCGACTTATCTCTTCCATTGCTTGCATTCTATGGTAACTGGACAGATTCCTCCATGTTTGAGGCATTTGATACCTTAGCATACTATAATGGCAATGAGGATCAGATGACATACTCAGGAGTTGCTAAGACTAACTTCTTAACCTACAAGTTCCCAGGTGATACTACAACATATTATTTCATGGGCAACATGTATGAGAAGGACAATGAGTACATTGCAGACAGAAATGCAATATCCTCACTTAATGGAACAACAATTGGTGCATTTGGATATACCTTAATCAGAAATGCTTCTGCAGTTACAGCAACTATCACAGATGCTGAGACTGGCGAAGAGTATGTAAAGGTTGAGAAGGGCAGCGCAATTGGAACTTACTACTCCGCAAGTGCAGGACAGTGGTACAACACCTTATCAAATGCAACACTTAACTGGAAGGGAACAGATGCCGAGGGCAAGGCTTTAGCAGATGGAACCAAGGTTAACATTACTTTAACAGCAATTCCTGCTTACTATAAGAATGGTGACAAGGAATTAGGTAAGGGTGCTACAATCAGCATTCCAATGACAATTGATAATACCAATCCAACTTGTGAACTTGTTTCTGTAAACGAGGAAGACCAGACAATGGATATTAAGGTTAGCGATAACCGTTACGCTGCAGCTGTATATGTATACGCAGCAGATAAGAAGACTTTAATTTCCAGCTCAGCTGTTAACCAGACAGAGTTAGGAAAGGATGTAACTCTTACATTGGGTTACGAGAAGACAGTATTCTATGTTCAGGTACTTGATTACGCTGGAAACTCTACAGTATACAGAGTTAACTTAAGTGGAATTGAGGATACAGAGGTTGTAGAGAGCATCGCTCTCGATCAGACTTCCATTTCCCTTATGAAGGGTGATCAGGCTGTATTAGCAGCTTCCTTATTACCAATCCAGTTAATCACTACAGATGTTGAGTGGACATCATCTGACGAGTCCATCGCAAGAGTAGACGCATCTGGATGTGTATATGGAGTAGGCGAAGGTACAACAACCATTACAGCAACTACTGTTGCCAAGAACAGCGAGGGCGTAAGTCTTACAGCAAGCTGTGAGGTTACTGTATTCAGCTTAGATGTAGATTTATGCACAACCCTTTGGGATGAGAACGGAAGCGTATATTTTGGAAGCTTTAATACATCTAAATTACCAGAATTAAACAAGCTTTCCGGACCTCAGTCAGTACCATTCTGGTCAGCAGCAGTTGTAGGCGACAAGTTATATGTGAGCGATTACACAGATGATCAGACAGCATCTCTTTATGTAGTAGATCCAGCAAATGGATATTCCGTAGAAGCCTTAGATGGTTCCACCTACTGGTCCACAGATATGGCGTACGGTAAGGCAAGTGGTCAGCTCTTAGGAACCTATGGTAACTACCTTGTTATCAATGATTTAGATGGAAACATGGCTACTGCTTACAGCCTTTCTAATTATATAGGCTCAGCAAGTATGGTTGGTATTGCTTATGCAGGATCATCCTACAGTTCCGCTTATAGCATGTATATTGACTGGTTCTATATCATATGTGATGATGGAGAATTATTCCAGATTGGATACTTAAAGGGACTTGGCTATTACTGCTACGACCTTGGAAACACCGGTACATCTACAAATGGCAAGTGGTATTATGATTCACTTTACTATGACTTCGAGACAGGATTCTTATTCTATACCTGTTACGATGGAAGCAGTGCAATCACCCTTTACGCTATTTTAGATGACTATAATGCTGAGACAGATGAAGAAGTAATTACAACCTTCGTTTGCGGACAGTTTGCTGACGATGTATGGCCAATCTCCGGCTTATATCAGTGGAATAATGATGGCTCCGTAGGTGATGCAACAAGCAGCAGATCTGAGAAGGAAGCTCTTCTCGAAGACGAAGTGGTTAACAGCATCCCTAAGAGAACCCTTGAAATGACCGGAAAGGAGAAGAACAGATAATGAGAAAGATTATGAAAAGAAGCATTGCATTAGTACTCGCTGTTCTCATGGCTGTAATGGTTGTTTCTGGAACAGGAATCATGGGTAACAATAAGGCACAGGCTGCAGGTAACAAGCCAAAATATGAGACATCAGATGCCTGCTTTAAGACTACAATGTCAAGCCTTGGCAGATATGTAACTGTAAGCGTAAGCTTAAATAACAAGACCAACCTTACAAGTGGTCAGGTAGTTGTGTACTACGATCCTAACGTAATGGAGCTTGACTGGGCACTTAACTATGGGCTCCTTGGACTTGAGGACGTAAACCTTGATTATGGTAATGATGAATTAGGCGCTGTTGCTTTTGCCTTCTCTTCTGAGAATGAGCTTACAAGAAGCGATAAGGCAATTACCCTTTGCTTCAAGGTAAAGAAGGCTGTTAACAAGCAGAAGGTAACAGTATTAACAGATGTTACCGAGGCTTACAACAAGGACGGCCAGTTAGCTAATGCTGAAGAAATGACACAAACATCAACTACTCTTAGAGTTAGCATGCTCGAGAGCTGGTTTGGTGGAAAGGGTCAGTCAATATTTGATGACTTTAACAGAGTATGGAGCTTAATTAGAGCAAGACTCTGGTGGTAAGAGGATACTAAAGATATATAAGAAAGAGAGCGGTGAAATATCCGCTCTCTTTTTTGATACCAGGACTTTGGCCGGCACAGGGTATCTGCTATTCCTGTAAACAAAAAAATGGACTACCTTTCGGTAGTCCATTTAAGTATTAAGATTTAATTATCTGTTTACGTTGAATGCACCAATTCCTGGATACATAGCGGAATCACCAAGCATCTCCTCGATACGGAGTAACTGATTGTACTTAGCAACACGCTCGGAACGGGATGGAGCACCAGTCTTAATCTGGCATGTATTTAATGCAACTGCAAGATCAGCGATTGTTGTATCAGCTGTCTCACCGGAACGATGAGATGTAACTGCTGTGTAGCCAGCCTTGTGAGCAATCTTGATAGCCTCTAAGGTCTCGGATACGGAACCGATCTGGTTTAACTTGATAAGGATGGAGTTTCCAGCGCCCATGCCAATACCCTTGGATAAACGCTCAACGTTAGTAACGAATAAGTCATCACCAACTAACTGAACCTTGTTGCCAAGACGCTCAGTCATCTTCTTCCAGCCTTCCCAATCCTCTTCGTCAAGACCATCCTCGATGGAGATGATTGGATACTTGTCGCAAAGGGATGCCCAGTGATCGATAAGCTCCTCGGAAGTGTACTCTGTACCAGCCTTTGGTAACTTGTAGAATCCCTTGCCCTTCTCGGACTTCCACTCAGAAGAAGCAGCGTCCATAGCAATCATGAAATCCTTACCTGGCTCAAAGCCTGCTACCTTAATAGCCTCTAAAATCTTCTCGATAGCTTCCTCATCGGAACCTAACTGGTTAGGAGCGAAACCACCCTCGTCTCCTACTGCTGTAACGTCGCCCATATCCTTAAGTAACTTCTTAAGTGCGTGGAAGACTTCAGCACACCATCTTAATGCTTCCTTGAAAGAAGGAGCACCAACTGGCATAATCATGAACTCCTGTGTATCAACAGCGGAGTCAGCATGAGCACCACCGTTTAAGATGTTCATCATTGGAACTGGTAATCTGTTTCCGTTTACACCGCCTAAGAAACGGTAAAGAGGAATATCTAAGGACTGTGCAGCAGCTCTGCAGCAAGCGATAGATACAGCAAGGATTGCGTTAGCACCTAAGTTGCTCTTATCCTTGGTTCCGTCAGCCTTAATCATAGCTGCGTCTACAGCGTAGATGTCAGATGCGTCTAAACCAACAACTACATCAGCGATAGTTGTGTTAATGTTCTCTACAGCCTTGGTAACGCCCTTACCAAGATATCTAGCCTTGTCGCCATCGCGAAGCTCTAAAGCTTCGAACTCACCAGTAGATGCACCAGATGGAGCAGTACCACGTGCAACGGTTCCGTCTGCAAGTGTAACCTCTGCCTCAACTGTTGGATTGCCTCTGGAGTCTAAAATCTCACGGCCGACAACTTTTTCGATTTCCATGAAAGTATTCATTCTAAATATCCACCTTTCCTTTATTGACCTTGCGGTCTGTAGTATGCTTGAGGCAAAGTGCCTCAGTTACAGTAATATTAGCATAATTATGCACCATATTCAATGTTAATTCCGTGACAAATGCAGGGCAAAATAAACTTGTTTTATGGGGATTATGACCTTATAATAGTTAGATAGTAAAAGAGGCAATTTTGCCATTATTAGCGATAGAAGGAGGACTTTGATGGAAAAGGTCATCGTCATTGATTTCGGTGGACAGTATAACCAGCTGGTAGCCCGCCGTGTCAGAGAGTGCAATGTTTATTGTGAGATTTACTCCTACAGAATAAGCATCGATAAGATTAAGGAGATGAATCCTAAGGGAATCATTCTTACAGGAGGACCGAACTCATGCTATGAGGAGGATTCACCGTCTTACGAGAAAGCCTTATTTGAACTGGGTATTCCTGTACTTGGCATCTGCTATGGTGCACAGCTGATGATGCACAAGCTTGGTGGAAAGGTTATTACACCAGAGGTTGGCGAGTACGGAAAGACAGAGATTCACTACAATCCTAATGCAGTAATGTTTAAGGATTTTGATGAGAAGTCTGTATGCTGGATGAGTCATTTTGACAGAATTTCAGAGATTGCTCCTGGTTTCGAGATTACAGCTCACACAGCAGACTGTCCAGTGGCAGCTGTTCAGAATGTTGAGAAGGGTCTCTACGCAGTTCAGTTCCATCCAGAGGTACTTCATACAATTAATGGAACCAAGATGATTTACAACTTCGTTCGTGGCGTGTGCGGATGCCAGGGGTCCTGGAAGATGGATTCCTTCGTTGAGAATGCCATTGCAGACGTAAGAGAGAAGGTAGGAGATGGCAAGGTATTACTTGCTTTATCTGGTGGAGTTGACTCCTCAGTATTGGCAGCTTTACTTGCTAAGGCAATTGGCAAGCAGCTTACCTGCGTGTTCGTAGATCACGGTCTTTTAAGAAAGAACGAGGGTGACGAGGTTGAGGCTATCTTCGGTAAGGATGGAAACTTCGACATTAATTTTGTCCGTGTAAACGCACAGGAGAGATATTATGCTAAGCTTAAGGGTGTAGAAGAGCCTGAGAGAAAGCGCAAGATAATAGGTGAAGAGTTCATCAGAGTCTTCGAGGAAGAGGCAAAAAAGATAGGTGCAGTTGATTTCCTTGCTCAGGGAACCATCTATCCAGACGTTGTTGAGTCAGGACTTGGCGGAGAGTCCGCAGTTATCAAGTCCCACCACAATGTTGGCGGTCTTCCAGACTTTGTTGATTTTAAGGATATTGTTGAGCCACTTAGAAACCTCTTCAAGGATGAGGTTAGACAGGTTGGTCTTGAGTTAGGACTTCCAGAGTTCTTAGTATATCGTCAGCCATTCCCAGGTCCAGGACTTGGAATCCGTATCATCGGTGAGGTTAATGGCGAGAAGGTTAAGATTGTTCAGGATGCAGATTTCATCTACCGCGAGGAGGTAGATAAGGCTGCCAAGGCATACAAGGAAGAGCACGGCGTGGAGGCACCATGGAAGCCTAACCAGTATTTTGCCGCTCTTACCAACATGCGCTCAGTAGGAGTTATGGGTGATGAGAGAACCTATGACTACGCTGTAGTTGTAAGGGCTGTACGCACAGTAGATTTCATGACAGCTGAGGCTGCTGAGATTCCATTCGAGGTTCTCCAGACAGTAATGAGCAGAGTGATTAATGAGGTTAAGGGAGTAAACAGAGTATTCTACGATTTAACCTCCAAGCCACCAGGAACCATAGAGATGGAATAGACTACTATTCCTTATAGCCCTTGTAAATAGGGCATTTCAGAAACGCGTGGTCGCAAAATGGTCGCAAAATTTATTGTCATTTTATTGTCACGCGAAAAAAGAATAAATGGATGAGTATGAAAGCCACCAACTTGAGATATAAGTTGGTGGCTTTTTTTCTTAATCATCATCCTCGTCATCATCATATTCGGATAGGATGTTAAGGGCTTCTTCGATAGGAATGTTAAATTGTCTTAAATCATCCTGATATTCAAGTTGGTAATCAGGATCATCAAAGTGCCCAGTCTTTACCTGTTCATGCATTTTTTTTACGGTTCCTATTATTGCAGGAGCCATAGCTGAACTAAGGATATTATAGTCATCGTAGCTGATATTGTCATAGCTGTTAGTCTGTATTTCTAAATCTTGCCCTAAGTCTTTGAGATAATCAATAGCAGCGACAAAGCGAGCATAAGCTTTATGTGAAGCAGGCTCAAGTTCTATGAGTAATTGATGAGGTATTTTTATGCGTGAGCAAATTTGTCCAAATCCGGAAAACAATGTGTTTTCACTTATAACATAATCAATTTTAGCCAAGCTCATTTCTTCAAATATCTTTATTAAATCAGATACAGTTTTGAGTGAGAGTTTTTTCTTTTCATTAGCTATTTCATCGGAATATTTTTCTTTAATGTGGTTTGAAATAGCTTCTTCCTCTGCCATTACACTAAATGGATATTTAAGAGTCCATAGATAGTAAGCCTTAAGAGATTCTTCTTTGTCGTCAGCACTGGATTCAAGATATTTTTTCCTGGCATAATACCAAGCACTTAACGCATCGTTATAAAATTCACCGACCTGATGTTGCGTATTGAAACTCATCATAAACTGATCACCGACTTTTTGAACAGTCAGACCATTTTCTCTTTCCATTTCAAAAAGAAGATGAGGCAATCTATTTCCAGCTATACTTCCTATATCAATATCTGTTAATGCATCAATATCTACATCTAACGCTTCCGCAATTAATTCAAGCTTATCTGCCTTGGGCTTCATCTTACCTATTTCATATTGTCTAATTCTGTTATCAGCGGTTGATTCTGAAAAACCAACCTTGAGCCCAAGCTCTTTCTGTGTCATGCCTCTTAGCTGACGGGCAAATTTTATTTTTTCTCCTAAAGTCATCTTGGCACCATCTTTCCGAAAAAATTTATTCATTATTAGGCTGAAAATCCCTTTAATACAAGCATTTTAACATGGAATAACTGGAAAGGAAAGAAAAAAGTAATAAATTTATTACTGAAAATACTTGACAGTAATAAAAACATTACTGTATACTTACAAACATCAACAGTAACAATTTTATTACTGATTCCAAATATTCCACAGAAAAATATGAAGGAGAGGAGAAAAAGCGTATGGAAAAAAAGAAAACAATGTATGTAGGAGTTAAAGAAGTAATGGAAGACTGGGGATGTGGTAAGTCGAAAGGCTATGACATTATAAATCAGCTTTCAAAGCAGATGCATGAAGAGAATCCTAAGCTCCTAGTTATGAGGGGAAAAATCAACAGAGTTTACTATGAGGAAGCATGTTTGCAGCGAGAGGCATAAATGAAAGGAGAAAATGATTGGGCGACAGACGAATGATATCACGAAAGATTGTAGATAGTGCCAGGTTCCTGAAAATGCCGGCAACATCTCAGAATTTGTATTTTCATCTGATAGTTAATGCAGATGATGATGGAGTGGTTGAGGCATATCGGGTAATTAATATGTGTAAGGCGAATGAGGATGACCTTCGTGTCTTAGTAGGGAAAGGATTTGTGACAGTTCTCAATGAGGACATGGTTACATATATCGAAGATTGGATGGAACAAAATGTTATACGAGCTGACCGTAAAACTGATTCCATATATAAGGAATTGCTATTGCAGGTAAAACCGGGATTGCAGTTACAGGAGAGAAAAGAGCGTTCAGATACGAAGAAAGCAAAAAATAAAGCTGGACCGGCAGTGGACGGTCCACGGACTGCACAAGGTAATGCAATAGAAAATAAATCAAATCAAAATAATCAAAGCAAAGAGAATCAAAGTGAAGAGAGTTCAATCCATCTATCTTTCATAGATGCAAATGAAGGAGGGATGGAAGAAGCTTACAGAGGATTAATTGCTAAAAATATTGGATTAGAGAGTTTACTTGATTTGGCTGAAAGGAAAGACGGTAAGTACTCAAATACAGAGAAGGAAATGGTAAATGAAATCTATGATGTTATATGCGATGTGGTTTGTAGACCAAGAGATTCTATAAAAATAGAAAACTATGATTGCTCATGGAAAGTGGTACAGTCGCAGTTCTTAAAGCTGACACAGACACATGTGGCAAATATATTAAATAGAATCCTTTCAACCAAAGATAGCATCAAAAATATGTATGGATATTTGGTTTCCTGTCTGTATAAGGAGAGCATGAGCGGAACGGTTTTTGAACAGGCACAGCTTCATGATGACTTGCTTAATTATTATAGAGGACAGCCATATGCAGTGTAGATGGAAAGGAGATTTATTTTATGTCAGTTACAAAAGATCCGATTAGAGGAACCTGGACAATGTACACACGGTATGTGGATTGGCAGGGGATTGTAAGGGAAAAGAGAAAAAGGGGCTTTGCTACAAAGCGCGAAGCTCTGGAATATGAAAGAGAATTTTTACTAAAAAAATCAAAAGATATCAATATGAGCTTTGAAAAGTATGTTGAGATATATTTTGAAGATTTAAAACCAAGACTTAAGGCAAGTACCTATGAAAACAAACAGTATATCGTTAGAGATAAGATTCTTCCATATTTTAAGAATAAAAGTCTTTCAGAGATTACTGCCACAGATATAATTCAGTGGCAGAACACGATGCTTTTATTCAGAGATAAAGAAGATAAGCCGTATTCACCAACATATCTTCGCACGGTGCAGAATCAGATGAATGCAATTATGAATCATGCATGTAAATATTATGACTTGCCCAAAAATCCATGTAAGCAGACCACGAAGATGGGAAAAGCGAAGGCTAAGGAAATGCTGTTTTGGACAAAGGAAGAATATCTTCTTTTTGCAGAAGCAATGAAAGAAAAACCAATTTCATTTTATGCTTTTGAAATTCTTTACTGGTGTGGAATTCGAGAGGGAGAACTTCTGGCATTAACTCGTGGAGACATTGATTTAGTCAATCGTAAGCTTCGCGTAAACAAAGGACTGCAGGTTATTAAAGGCGAGGAAGTAATTTCAACACCTAAGACAGATAAGAGTAATCGAGTAATTGATATGCCCCAGTTTTTATGTGATGAATTAGAGGACTATTTTGGAATGATTTACAAATGTGATTCAGATACAAGATTGTTTGAAATATCCAAGAGTTATCTTCATCACGAAATGGATAGAGGTTGCCAGGTTTCTGGTGTTAAGAGGATTCGAATCCATGATTTGAGACATAGCCATGTGTCGTATCTGATTGAACTTGGTTTTTCTACAGTAGAAATTGCGGAGAGATTAGGTCACGAAAACATATCGGTAACA
>JAZQNS010000029.1:0-59242 GCA_045627425.1 Lachnospiraceae bacterium
ATTGGTTATTCTTATGGTGGTAGTAGCCCTTTTTATTGTGACCTTAGTTGCCACTGAATCGGGTCTTTTTACTAAAAATGTTGGAATGCCTAAAACCACTGTTTCAGATAAGGGTGAGAATGGCACACCAACAGGTATGGTAAAGACTGGCTTAGGAACATATACATACCTAAGCAGTTCTTTTGATGCAGGTTCTAAGGAGGGAGTTGCTGAGGAAGATACCTATGTCTGTGGTCTTATGACAGATGAGGCGGGTCTTATTATAGATATTTATTTTGACTGTTCCCAGAGTAAGATAAACTTCATCGATCAGGGGGTACTTATCAGTGATGTTAAAGGGGTTCTAAAGAGTAAGCAGGAGCTTAAGGATTCATATGGTTTGATAGTTTCCTCGGCTATAGGTAAGGAATGGTACGAACAGGCCAATTACTTTGCTGATTACTGCAGGGGGAAAAACGTGACCGATATCACTGGACTTGTCATGGATGAGAGCAAGCACTTCACGGACCCTGACCTGTTAGCGGGAATTACAGTCAAGGTTGATGCCTTTATGATGGCATTAATTGATGCATATGAAAACTCTAAAGTTACAAAGGCGGACCTTTCGGATACCATGTCTCTCGGGCTTACAACGGATACCAGAGAATCCTATTCAGCCAATGGGGATGAAAACGGACATGTTATATTTAACAACAGCTTCGCGTTAGTTACCATTGATGAGAATGGCAGAATTACTTCATGCACGTTAGATGGTGTCAGAGCAGATGTTGAATTTGATAAAAAAGGTAAAATAGTAAGCGATATAGAAAGCTCTGTTTTATCAAAGAACAGACAGATGTATGATTATGGAATGAAGGAAGCTTCACCGATTGGAAGAGAATGGTTCGAGGAGGCGTCGGACCTTGCAGATTATGTGGTTGGAATGAAGAAGGGTGATATTTCAAGTATTAATCTTGACAGTGATGGATGCCTTAAGGACGTTGATATAGAAGCCTCCGTCACATTCCATGTCAACGAACATATAATAGCATTGGGAAAGGCTTTGCAGAGGGTAGATTAAATGGAAAGACTTGATGAAAAGAAAGAATATCTCATTGGTATGAGAAGTGCAGGCGGCGCTGTATACGGAGTGAGACTTGCAGCGGAGCTTCTTAGCAGGGGCATGAAGGTGACCCTCATTTTGCCTGACAGGAATCCTAACGAGGACAACGACTTAAGCCAGTGGATAATGCAATTTAAGGACAAGTATAAAGAGGACTTCGCCATTATCGAGGAGAAGGCAGCTGATAGTGACATATTATCCGGGGCCAGACCTATTTCGGGAATGGTAATAATTCCATGTAATATGGACATCTTATCCGACATTGCCGAGGATGTGACTGAAGGAATTTTAAGAGGGGCAGCGGGACTGATAAGAAGGCAGCACAGGGAGTTAATCTTAGTGCCTGAGGAGACTCCCTTTACCACAGAGCAGTTGCTTTCCATGCTGACCCTGTCAAAGAGCGGAGTTAAGATTGTTCCGGCAATGCCAGGCTTTGAATACCGGCCTGCAAGCTTAGAGGACTTAATTGATTATGTAACAGGCAAAATATTAAAAAGCCTGTCATTATAGTGTTTTGGAGGATGTATAAATGAGAATCAAAAAGCTTATAAGTATTTTACTAGTTTTAACCATGGTTTTTGCCCTGGTTTCCTGTAAGAAGGGAGAGGGTGAAAGCTCTGAACCAGAGGACAATAAGGGTCAGGTTACAGAGTCAGGTAATGATGACGGGGATGATCAGGGTGAGGTGTCAGCATCTAATACCGTAAGGGTTGGACTTATGACAAGAATGGACGCCTATCCCCTTTTCTTAATGGATTTAGAGGGTAGTGACACAGACAAGGGAATTGAGCTTAAGTTAAGCTACTACGATACCGGCAAGGAAATGGTTAAGGACTTTGAGGAGGGAAAGCTTGACCTAATATTTACAGATATTATTACAAGCTATGACATTTGCTGTAATGGAAATGTTTCCGCCAATATTATTTCAACTACACCTTCTGACTATAGAATCGTGACAGCACCTGGAGAGAAAAAAATAACAATGGCTGAGCTTGCAGGCTACAGACTTTCTTCCTGCGAGGACAACGTGGATGCCTATCTTGTAGATTATCTCCTGGCACAGGCGGATATGAGCAAGGATGACCTTCTTACAGTATATAACGCAGTAGGCTACAAGGCGGACTACTCCGCTGCACTATGCAATGATACATCTGCAGCTTTACTTCCAGAACCATGGGCAACAGCCTTAGAGCATCAGGAAGGAATTCCCCTTACAAGTTCCATGGATCTCGGACTAAATATTACATGTATTACAGCTAACTACGACTTTATTAAGGGAGACCTTTTTAACAGCTTCGTGGAGGCTTATAACTATGCCTGCGACAGAGCTAACGAGGTAACTGTGGTAGAGGTGCAGGAGGATTTTGTAACTGCATGTTCCTTCCCAATAAACGTAATGAATCATATGGCCCGTCCAAACTTCTATGGAATAAGTCTTCCTGAGGAGGAGGCAATATATGATCTTTCCTCCTGGTATAAGGAGAACGTGGAATGCGGCATTCTTCCAGAGTATAGTGAGTTAGTTTATTCTACTTTAGGGGAATAAGATGAACAAAAAGATTAGGAACGATATTATACTAATTCTGCTACTGGCTCTGGTGGCACTTCTTTCCTATTTTGCCATGAGGTATTATCAGAAGGCCTCCACTGTGGATGCCATATGCATAGTCACAAAAGATGGTGAGGAGATAGGAAGATATCCCCTTTCAGAGGATACAGAGTTCACTGTAGACTCGGGAGATGGTTCCTACAACACCTTCGTGATAAAGGATGGCAAGGTGGATATGACAGAGGCAGACTGCCCTGATCAGATATGTGTAAATCACAGTAGGATATATGAAAATGGACAGACAATAGTCTGCCTGCCTAATAAAGTAGTTATTGAGATTGTGTCTGGAAGCGGTGACAAAAACGATACAGATGTTGATCTTACCAGCAATTAAGGAGACTAAATGAAGAGTAAGTCAAAAAAAGTGGCATTTGTAGGAATGCTGGTAGCCTTAGCCTTCGTGCTTTCCTACGTGGAGGTGCTTATTCCAATAAACCTTGGAGTGCCAGGCGTTAAAATCGGCCTTGCAAATCTGGTGGTTATGGTTGCACTCTACACCCTTTCAGCAAGGGATGCCTTCCTTCTTTCCATGATAAGGATACTTCTTGTGGCCTTCACCTTTGGAAGCTTCAACACAATGATGTACTCCCTTGCCGGAGCCATCTTAAGCTTCGTTGTGATGCTTGCCTTTAAGAAGCTTGATATCCTGTCAATGACAGGAGTCTCTGTGCTTGGAGGCATATCCCATAATATCGGACAGATTATTGTCGCTGTAATCATTGTGGAAAACGAGAAGCTCTTTTACTATCTGCCGGTTCTCCTTGTCTCGGGAATAGTGGCAGGTATAGGAGTTGGAGTAGTGGCAGGTCTTGTTACCAAGAGAGTTAAAAAAGTCTACGTGTCCGAGGAATAGAGATGGCGAAAGAAAAATGGATGGTACAGGCAAAAAAGGCTGATTTTGCCACCATAGCAGAAAAGTACGGAATAGATCAGGTTACTGCCAGGCTTCTGAGAAACAGGGATCTTGTTTCTGATGAGGAAATAAAAAGCTTTCTCTACGGGGAGGAAGACGCTCTTCATGATGGAAGTCTAATGTCCATGATGGACCTAGGCAATGACATAATATTAGACAGTATAAAAAACAAAAAGAGGATCAGAATCATAGGCGACTATGATATAGACGGCGTTACCTCAACCTACATTCTCTTCAGGGGAATCAGTGCCCTTGGTGGTATGGTGGATTATGCCATACCTGACAGAATAGGGGATGGATATGGTCTGAATGTAAGACTAATTGAGGATGCAAAGAGTGATGGCATTGAAAGCATTATCACCTGCGATAATGGTATAGCAGCCATGGATGCCATAGAGAGAGGCAAGGAGTTAGGACTTACCATAGTGGTTACAGATCACCACAATGTTCCCTACGAGACTCTTCCAAATGGTGAGAGACGTTATCTTAAATCTAAGGCGGATGCCATTATAGATCCAAAAAGTGAGGGGGATAAATATCCTTTCCCTGAAATCTGCGGAGCTGTGGTGGCCTATAAGTTCATAAGCAAGCTGACTGAGAAGGCAAAATACATTGACAGAGAACCGCTCTTAAGGAATCTAATTCAGTATGCAGCTATAGGCACCATAGGTGACATTATGGAGCTTAGGGATGAGAACAGAGCAATTGTCAAAATGGGTCTTAAGGAAATCCACAGAACCAGTGACACAGGACTCTCAAGTCTTATTAAAGCCTGCAAAATAGACAGGGAGGCGGTAAACACCTTCCACATCGGATTCGTGATTGGTCCCTGCATCAATGCCAGCGGAAGGCTTCGCACTGCGGAGATGGCCTTAAAGCTTCTTCTATGTGAGAATGAGGAGGAGGCCATGGAGATGGCTACGGATCTGGTGGATTTAAATAATGCCAGAAAAGAGCTTACCGAGAAGTACACCCTGATTGCATCTGAGCAGGTTGAGAGCAGCAGCCTTATGGATGATAAGGTGTTGGTATGCTTTTTGCCTGACTGTCATGAAAGTATTGCCGGTATTATTGCTGGCAGAATCAGGGAACGCTATGGAAAACCTACTCTGGTGGTAACCAGAGGAGAGGAGGGTCTAAAGGGCTCAGGAAGATCCATACCTGCCTACCACATGTATGACGCCATGAATGAGGTGGCTGATATATTTACCAAATTTGGCGGACATTCGCAGGCAGCAGGATTCTCCCTTCCGGAATACAAGTTAAACGATCTGAGAAGGGGCTTAAATGAGAGATGCAGGCTCACTGACGAGGATATGAAGGAAGTTGTCAGAATAGATATGGTCATGCCTCCGGAATATGCCAGTGAGAAGCTGATTAGGGAATTTGACCTGCTTGCTCCATTTGGACAGGGTAATCCATCACCGCTTTTTGCCGAGAAGGATCTGGAAATTATAAATATCAGAATACTTGGACGAGAAAGAAAAGTCATTAGGATGAAACTAAAGACTGTCCATGGAAACATAGTGGAGGGAATATCCTTCATGGATCCAGAGGAATTAAGGGATTTCCTTGGAGATAAATTCGGAAATGATATTGCGGACAGGGCCATGAGTGGCGGCATTACGGGAGCAAAGATCTCCATTTGCTATGTGCCGGAGATAAACGAATTTAATGGAGTAAGATCCATTCAGTTAAAAATAAGACACCTCGCCTAGAGGTGTCTTTTGCTTTATATGTGCTTCTTTAAGAAATCGAATACTCTCTCAAAGTGTAAGGAGTTATTCTGAATCTCCTGTACGGCTAGACGGTTCTTCTCGTTAAAGCCAAAGAGTATTCCGTGGTTAGCTTCTATGAGGTAGTCCATAATACCGTCAATATCGGATTTAATGTTTCGTGGACACTGGAGGTAGAAGTGCTTGTTACCTACAATGTGGAGAGTGTCTGATATAACAAAGTGGTACCAGAGGAACTTGTGAAGGGTGGAGTGCTTGTAGATCCAGATAATCTCTGAAATCGGTACAATGGCGATTCCACTCTGGGCTATCTCTATAAAGAAATGCTCTGTGATGAACATGTCCTCGGTGGCTAACTGTGGAAGGGTTGCGAGTTCTTCTTCAGCCTGCTGTAACAGCTTGCCTGAATTACCAAACTTACTTAGCTGCCTTACAGGTGGTGACACTATAGGGAAGGCGAAGTAAACAAGGGTTGAAATCAGGTAAGCCAGGGCATAGAGGATACAACCAAAGTATACCAAAAGAAAGATGCTTGTAAGGTAACCGGTGGCGGAAGTCTGGTTAAGATAATAACTGCACATTTCCTCGGACAGACCCTTTACAGTCCAGTTTAAATCGGAGGAAAGCTCAGTAACTATCTGCTGATAGCTTCTTCCCGGCCTTGATATTATGGCGGTTATCTCCACATCCTCAAGAGTGGGAATTCCCTCCTGACAGAAGGATGGGGAAAGAAGCACCAGAAGGCACTGGTCGCTCCACATGGTGTAGTAGTAGTAGCCGTTGGCTCTGTTAAAAAGGTTTGATGTATAGCCGGTAAAGTAGAGCTTGTCCACCCTGACCTTTATTGTTTCTACTCCCTTTGCATCAAGAGCTGCCAGGGAGGCAGACTGCTTTATTTCTGTAGGCGACAGAGTGTTATTTATTGGAAAAATAAAGTAAGCTGCCGCCATAATTAGCAGGAAGAGAGCAGGCATAAGCAGCCTTCTCTTATAGAAACGTTTTATGTTTTCTGTTATGTAGTGCTGAGACAGCAGTAATCCTTCGTCCATTCAATACCTCTAATCCTAATCTCCCTTGAATTATAGGGGTTTTACGGGGGTAAATCAAGGGTGGACTCGTTGCTTTTATATAAAAATAATGATACACTTTTTTATGTATGTGGATAGGAGGTTCTATGCAGGCTTACACAGGATTTGCAGAGGTTTATGATATATTTATGGACAACGTTCCCTACGATGAATGGTGTCAGTATATCAGTGACATTCTAAAGGATTATGACATAAGAGATGGTCTTGTCTGCGAGCTTGGATGCGGTACAGGCAAAATGACTGAACGCATGTCCAAGGCGGGCTATGACATGATTGGCATAGACAACTCTGCAGAGATGCTGGCAATAGCCATGAGAAGCAGAGAATCTGACAGGGACATTCTATACTTAAACCAGGATATGAGGGAGATGGAGTTGTATGGCACGGTAAGGGCCTGCATTTCCATCTGTGATTCCTTAAACTACCTCCTTAGTGAGGAGGAGCTTCTTGAAACCTTTAAGCTGGTGAACAACTATCTGGACCCCGGTGGACTCTTTATATTTGATATGAATACAGAGTACAAGTATCGCGAACTGATGGGGGACAGAACCTTCTGCGAGAACAGGGAGGCCTGCAGCTTCATCTGGGAGAATTACTACGATGAGAATGACAGGATTAACGAATATGACCTTACTCTTTTCGTGAGAGAGGATGAGGAGGAAGAAGTCTACAGAAAGTACGAGGAAATCCATTACCAGAAGAGTTATGGTATCGATACTGTCTGTGACCTTATTAAGGAAAGCGGTATGGAGCTTGTGGCGGTTTATGGAGAGGGCAGCAGAGATTATCCTTCGGCAGACTGCGAGAGGGCTATCTTTGTAGCCAGGGAGATTAGCAAATAGATTAGGAGATTATTATGGCAGATTATATGTTAAGAGCAACGGCAGCAGGGGGAGAAATAAGAGCCTTTGCCGTTAATTCACATGATACAGTAGAGAAGGCAAGAGTTGCCCATGACACAGCTCCGGTTGTAACAGCGGCTCTGGGAAGAACCTTATCTGCTGCGGCAATGATGGGACTTATGATGAAGGGTGACAGAGACCTTCTCACAATTCATATTGAGGGACAGGGACCTATGAAGGGCTTAAATGTCACTGCGGATTCCCATGGTAACGTTAAGGGATATCCTTTTGTTGCAGATGTGGATATTCCACCAAACTATCTTGGCAAGCTTGATGTAGGTGGTGCCCTTGGATATGGAACCATGATGATTATCAAGGACCTTGGCCTTAAGGATCCTTATGTTGGCTCCGTGGATCTTCTCAGCGGAGAGATAGCAGACGACTTAACCTTATATTTTGCCTCCTCAGAGCAGATTCCATCATCTGTGGGTCTTGGAGTTTTAGTGGACAGAGACTGTTCAGTGAGACAGGCAGGCGGATTCATTATTCAGCTGATGCCTGGAGTGACTGATGAGGTTATAGACAAGTTAGAGGCTAAGATTCAGGAGATTCGCTCCGTAACAGAAATGTTTGAAGCAGGAATGGGTCCGGAGGAAATCTTAGAGGAGATTCTAGGTGACTTCGGTCTTGAGATTCTTGATAAGGTGGAGATTGGCTTTAACTGCGACTGCAATGAGGACAAGGTATCCAAGGCGATTGCATCTATAGATAAGAAGGACTTACAGAGTATTATTGACGACGGTGAGCCTATTGAAATCAAGTGCCAGTTCTGTAATCACAGATATGTGTTTCCAGTGGATCGCTTAAAGGAGATGCTGTAATGATACACGAATTCGTCAAGGTGGCAGCAGCCACACCAGAGGTAAAGGTCTGCGATGTAGACTACAATGTGGAGCAGATTAAGGCTCTTATTAAGAAGGCAAGCAAGGCTGGATCGGTTATTACCGTATTTCCAGAATTATGTATAACCGGATACAGCTGTGGAGAGCTTTTCCTTCAGAGGAAGCTTTTATCCGAGGCAAAAAGAGGTCTTAAGGAGCTTGTGAAGGAAACAAGAAAGGCCAACGGACTTTATTTCTTCGGACTTCCTTTAGAGCATAAGGGCAAGTTATATAATGTGGCGGTAGCAGTGTCTAAGGGACAGGTTCTTGGACTGGTGCCTAAGACTTATCTGCCTAATTATGCCGAGTTCTATGAGGCAAGATATTTTGCCTCAGGAAAGGATGTAAATGAGGTGGTTAGCTTCCTAGATGAGGAAGTAAGTCTGTCCACAGAGCTCTTATTTAAGGCTGATGGAATGGAGGACCTGGTAGTTGCGGCTGAAATCTGCGAGGATTTATGGACACCACTTCCACCTAGTACCCTGCATGCCATGGCTGGAGCTACAGTTATTGTAAATCTTTCTGCGTCTGATGCAATTATTGGAAAGGCAGACTACAGAAGGGACCTTGTTAAGAATCAGTCTGCAAGACTGAATGCTGCATATATTTATTGCTCCGCGGGGCTTGGTGAATCCACAATGGACGTGGTTTATTCAGGTCACAATATTATTGCGGAGAACGGAACCATTCTCTCTGAGAGCAGGGAGTTCACCACAGGTATTAGCTATTCAGAGATTGATCTTGAGAGACTTGCCTTCGACAGAAGAAAGAAGAATACCTATCAGGTTAGCGGTGACTGCTACGAGGTTATTGATTTCCCAGTTAACCTTACAGAGACCATGTTAACAAGATTCGTAACAAAAAGGCCTTTCGTTCCAGAGGGAAGCAACGAGAGAAATGAAAGGTGCGAGGAGATTTTAAATATTCAGGCTGAGGGACTCAGAAAGAGACTTAAGCACATTGGCTGCAAGACAGTGGTTGTTGGAATATCAGGAGGATTAGATTCCACACTGGCTCTTCTTGTCACTGTTAAGGCCTTCGACCTTTTAAAGTTAGACAGGGCAGGAATTATTGCAGTAACCATGCCTGGCTTTGGCACAACTGACAGAACATACGAGAATGCCTGCAGTCTGGTGAAGAGCCTTAAGGCAAGTTTGAGAGAGATTCCAATTGGGCCATCTGTTACAAGACACTTCGAGGATATAGGACAGGATATCAATGTTCATGATGTAACATATGAGAACGGTCAGGCAAGAGAGAGAACCCAGATTCTTATGGATCTTGCCAACAAGGAGGGCGGAATTGTTATTGGAACAGGAGATATGTCTGAACTCGCTCTTGGATTTGCCACCTACAATGGAGATCATATGTCCATGTATGGTGTCAACGTTTCAATTCCAAAGACCCTTGTTAGACATCTTGTGAGATACTATGCGGACAGCAGCAAGGACAAGAAACTAAAGGCTGTTCTGTTAGACATTCTTGACACACCTGTTTCACCTGAACTTTTGCCTCCAACAGACGGCAATATAAGCCAGGTTACAGAGAGTATTGTGGGACCATACGAGTTGCACGACTTCGTTCTTTACTATATGCTGCGTTTTGGTTTTGCTCCAGGCAAAATTTACAGACTTGCCTGCCATTCCTTCAGGGGAAGTTATGACCAGGAGACTATTCTCTACTGGATGAAGACCTTCTACAGAAGATTCTTCAGCCAGCAGTTTAAACGTTCCTGCCTTCCTGATGGACCAAAGGTGGGAACAATTGCAATATCACCAAGGGGAGATTTAAGAATGCCTTCAGACGCATCGGGAAGTCTGTGGATTAAGGAGCTAGAGGAGTTATAGTGGATAATCTTAAGAAGATGATTCTCCTTTTGCTAGGGGGAACACTGATTCTTGTTATTGTGGTGCTTGTAGGCCTATGGAATATGAAGCATCCCAGGATTAAAGATAAAACAGAAGAGAAGGCAAGCCCTGAAGTGACAGAGGAAGCGGAAGCTGAGAATGGATTCGACTGGGATGCCTACTTTAACAGCGGGGGCTATTTTGGGGACTATGGAGATGAGAGCATCTCATACGAATTAGACCAGGTTAACAGTATCTTCCTTCAGGCAGAGTATGCCACAGTGCATATTCAGTCCTCCAAGGAGGTTTCAGACTTCCAGGTTTTTACCCAGATAGGCTCCGATCAGGATGCCATAAGCTGTAATCTCTATGAGGGGACTCTGCAGGTCATTCAGGCTAACCTTAACGAGAATACTGCCTCAGATGGTTCCTATATTGAGATTATTGTGCCTGCCGGTAAGGCTATTACCAACCTTACTGTGAAGGCTTCAAATGGTGTGTCCTCCATTAAGCTTGACAATTATATTATGTCAGCAAATGTGGAAATGGATTACGGCACTGTATATATTGACTCCATGCTATGCAATGAGTGCAATTTTAAGGTGGGAGAAGGAATAATAAGAGCGACCTCCCTCCATTTAGGAAGCGGAGAACTGATTTGCGATACTGGTAATCTTAGAATTGATTCACTGGAAATTACGGACCACTGTGACCTGAAACTTAGTGGCGGAACAGTTCAGATATCTATGGATAGCAAGTTTCAGGGTCTGCTTAGGACTGATGTGACAGAGGATAGCAGTCTTACGGTTTCATTAGTGGATGACGAGATAAATTGATAAATGATTATTGCTCTTTGAAGGATATTTTATAAATAACTGGATAAGGTGTTAGTTGGGAGATAGTTGTGACTTTTAACAGTCTTGTTTTTATATGCTGGTTTTTACCCTTCTTTCTGGGCCTTTATTATCTGGCGCCAGAAAGATTGCGTAATTATATTATTTTTTTATTCGGTATTATTTTCTATACATACGGAAGTTTAGAACATCCGGAAAACATAGCTCTCTTTGGGGGCTTTGTTTTTGTAAACTTTTCCATGGCCCTTTTAATAAGCAGGCTAAAGAGAGGGAAGCACTTTCTGTATGTCTTTTCGGTGTTACTGAATCTGATTCTTTTATTTGGATTCAAGTATATCTTACATTTCGGACCAATTATTTCAGACAGCTTTTCTATGCAGATTGCTCTGCCATTAGGAATCAGTTTTTACTGCTTCCAGGCAATTTCCTATTTGTCAGACGTATATCATGAAAGATGCGTGGCAGAGGAGAAGTTTATTCATTTTGCAAACTACATGAGCTTCTTTCCGCAGGTTCTCTCTGGACCTATTGTCAGGTACAAGGATGTTAGGCCTTATTTAAGGGAGCGAAGGGTTACAAAAGAGAATATTCTTAAAGGTGTAGAATGCTTTGTCTTAGGTCTTGCTGTCAAGACTATTCTGGCCAGTCGATTGGGAGGCATGTGGTCTAATATTCAGGCGATAGGATATGAATCCATCAGCACACCACTGGCATGGCTTGGCCTTATAGCCTTCAGCCTGGAGCTTTATTTTGATTTTTATGGCTACAGTTTAATGGCTCTTGGACTTGGAGAATTGATTGGTTTCCCCATTCCAGAAAACTTCTTATACCCATACATGTCTGTCTCTATGTCTGAGTTTTGGAGAAGGTGGCATGTGACACTGGGAAACTGGTTTAGGGATTATGTTTACATTCCTCTTGGAGGTAATCGTAAGGGTAGTTTCAGAACGACCATAAATCTCTTTCTGGTCTGGCTTTTTACCGGGCTTTGGCATGGCTCAAGTTTAAACTTCTTAATCTGGAGTGGACTTATATTCCTTATAATTGTGATTGAAAAATTTGGAATTGGGAACTTCCTAAAGGAACATAAAGCTATAGGACATATTTATATGCTGATACTAATTCCAATTACCTGGATGATTTTTGCCATACCTGATCTTCAAGAGCTTAGGGTCTATGCAGGTCGTCTGATTGGCTTTGGCGGAGTGAATGTATATGGAGAGGATTATTTAAAATATCTTGGAAATTACGGAGTCTTTATGGTGACGGGACTGGTTTGTTCCACTATGTATCCAAGAAAACTCTTCCAGAAGATAAAAAATGGCATTGTTCGTTATGGACTGTTAGGTATACTGCTACTAATCTGTATATACCTGATATACCAGGGGATGAACGATCCATTTATGTATTTCCAGTTTTAAAAGACTATTAGAGGTTAACATGATAAAGAATAAAGCGATTCGTTATAGCATTTTTGTTTTTTTGCTATGCGCATTTCTTGTGAGTGGTTGTTATATATTTGCTGACAGTATTAAAACTAAGCAGATTTTGGCGGAGAATACTGATGAAGAAAGTGACTGCACAGAGGATATTGAAGAAATAGACGACGAAGTAGTCGCGGATGACAGCGTTGATGCTGAGGACAAGATTCCTCTTGAGGAAGACGCAGAGGAAGCAGACGATGCAGAGGAAGATACTCCTTTGCCTGTTGCGGATAATGTAGAGATGGTAGAGGGAGAAATACCGGAAGGTTTTTTTAAAAAGACACTCTTTGTAGGTGATTCCAGAACTGTTGGATTAAAGGAATATGGTCACTTAAAGGGGGCAACCTTCTTTGCTGACAGTGGAATGAGTGTCTACAAGCTTAAGGATTTTAAGAAGAAAATCAAGAAACTCGGAGAGGTCACACTGGAGGAACTCCTTTCACAAAAGCAGTATAAAAGAATTTACTTCATGATGGGAATAAATGAGCTTGGCTACAACAAGAAAAAAACCATAGCACTTTACGAGGAGTGGGTTGATACTATCCTGGAGTTACAGCCAGATGCAGAGCTTGTTATCTGCGCTAATCTGCATGTGACTAAGGAACGCTCCGACAAGGATAAAACCTTCAATAACAAGAACATTGATAAACTAAATAAAGCCATGGCTGAAATTGCTGAGAGTAAGGACTTAAAATACATTGACGCAAATCAGATATTTGATGACAAGAAGCATAATCTCGACGAGTCATATACTAATGATGACTGTCATCCTATTGGCCGCTATTACCTGAACTGGGCTATATGGCTTGCCAATTATCAAAGCTATAATTCTGACAAATAAGGGAGCAGTTCGGGAAAGACTTTTCTTTTGTCATAAGTATGAAGAAAAAATCTACAGAAAATGAACAAATACGAGGAAAATTGTGATATTACTGTGGAAAATAGAGATTTATTTTACGCCTATGATAAAATAATATTGCTTTATTATGCAAATACCGATATGAAAGGACTACCATATGTTAGTCAGAATTATATCAGGAATAATACTGTTAGCACTTTGGATTTCCGCTTTTGATTTATATGCATTAATAAAGGCGGAAACTAGCCGTGAGCAGAAACTGATGCTGTTGGTTTTGCTTCTCAGTGTTGTTCAGAATGCAGGGGTGTTAGTTGAAATTAACAGTACAACTTTAGAGGGAATGGCCAATGCAAATATGATGGAGTATCTTGTGAGCTCCTTTTATTCGCTTGCCTTCCTTATATTTGTTGCTGCCCATTGTGATAGAAAAATACCAATCCACTTCTCTATTATTTTCCTTGTGGGAGGCTGTGCGTCTGTATTGGCGGTATGGACCAACAAAATGCATCACCTCTACTATAAGAGCATGGAATTAGTAACAGAGGGCAGACCACATATGGATGTTGAATATGGACCGCTGTTTTGGGTTTATCTTGCATGCGTAGTAATTCCTTATTCTGTTGCCATAGTTTTTCTTTTAAGAGAAATTGGCAAGGAGAAGGAACCACACAGAAAGAATACTCTTATCGTAATCATGGCCCTTTCATTTTTGCCTATAGTTACAATGGTTCTACATGCCCTGGTGGATGGACTCAGCTTCGATGTTACACCGATAGTGGTTCTGGTGGTTATTAACATAGCAATATATCTCTTGAGAAGAATTCAGGGCTTTGACATAAACAGAATGGCCTATGACAAGATCCTAAATGTAATGGATGACGGTGTTATCGCCCTTGATAGAGATTACAGGATTCTCTTCTACAATGAGCCTGCGGCAGTTACCTTCCCTGGACTCAGAGATGCGACTACAACGGAAAAGATTATGGACATTGATGAGTTTCCGACAGAGTCAATTCTGGCACCAGGAAAAACTGAGTTTGAGAGGGATGGCAGATATTATGAGGGCCATCTTAATGTAATCAGGGATAATTTCGATGTTGTCAGAGGCTACGCGGTACTTATATTTGATGTAACAGAAATGTACAACTTCATGGACGAGATTGTGAAGATGAAGGATGAAGCGGATTCAGCCAACCAGGCGAAATCAGAATTCCTTGCCAACATGTCCCATGAAATCAGAACACCAATGAATGCTATTATGGGTCTGAGTGAGCTCATTATGGAAGAGAGCGTTGGACGTCTGGTACACGACTATGCCAATGATATCAAGTCAGCATCCAACAGTCTTCTTGGTATTATCAACAATATTCTGGATTTATCAAAGGTTGAATCCGGAAAGATGGAGATTAATGAGGAAGAGTACAGCATTTACGATCTGATTATGGAGATTTCAGGACTCCTTAAGTTTTCTGCAGCCAACAAGGCCCTCATGCTTAAGGTGGATTTTGATGAGTCGATACCTAATCTTCTTTATGGAGATTCAGGCAAAATCAGACAGATTATAATTAATCTAAGTAATAACGCAATTAAGTTTACACGGCAGGGACAGATTTTTTTGTCATTGGCATATGAAGTGACTGATGACAGAAAACTTGACCTTGTAATCAAGGTAAAGGATACTGGTATAGGTATCAAAGAGGAAGATTTAGAGAGAATTTTCGAGGACTTCCAGCAGGTTGATACCAAGAAGAACAGGAACGTGGAAGGTTCCGGACTGGGACTTGCTATTACAAGAAGCCTGATAATTTTGCTTGGGGGTACTATTAGTGTAGAGAGTGAGTACGGAGTAGGTACTACATTCACAGTAAGGCTTCCTCAGATTATCGCAAATAAAACGCCAGTAATTGAATGTAAAGAAAAAGAAGATACAGAGGTTAAGATGAGAACAGACAAGTATATTTGCCCAGAGCTCAAAGTCCTCATTGTTGATGATAATAAGATAAATCTTAAGGTTGCCGCCGGTCTCATTGGCTTGTACGGACCTAAGATAGAAGAGGTTACGTCTGGTGCAGATGCCATAGCTAAGGTTATGGAGAATAAATATGACATTATCTTTATGGATCATATGATGCCGGAGATGGATGGTGTTGAAGCTTGTCAGATTATCAGGGAGCAGTGCGGTGACAATGGTCGAGATGCTGTTATTATTGCCCTGACAGCCAATGCCCTAAAGGGGGCAGAGGAAATGTTCCTGGAAAACGGTTTTGACGCATTCCTTCCAAAGCCTATTGATAAGAATGCCTTACATCACATGATGAACAGGTTTGTTCCTGCAGATATGAAGGAAATCGTCGAGGGTGAAGAGAAAGAGAATATCTATTCCAAGGAAGACCTTAAGAGTCTTGCTATGGAAGGCGTGGATGTTAAGGCTGGAATGGATTTACACAGGGGTCTCGATGACTACCTTAAACTTTTGGAACTCTACTATACCGATGGTATGGAGAAGGTTACCCTCATCAGGGAGCTTGCAGAGGAATTTGATTATCATGGCTATGAAATCGAAGTACATGCCTTAAAGAGTGCATCTGCAAATATTGGTGCCAACGAGCTATCTGCAATGGCTAAGGCTAACGAGGATGCGGCAAGAGAGGAAAAAGGCGATTTTGTCCAGGAGAATTATGAAACTCTTGTAATCTGTTATCAGAATATCCTAAATGAAATAGAGAGAGTTCTTAGGAATCACGGAATGCTTGAGAGTCAGACGGTTGACGATGGCGATCGTGAGGAAATTGATAAAGAGGCTCTGATTAGGAAGGTTGAGGAGATACTCACTGCGGTTGAGGATTTTAAATCAAAGGAAGCTGCCAAACTGTTAGACGGTCTTCTTCAATACGGAATACCAGGGGACTACAGAAGCAACTTAGAAGCAATCAGAACCAAGCTAAAACTATATGATGATGATGCAGCAGAAGACATGTTGAGGGAACTGCTGGAAATCTTATACAAGTAGGAGGACATCATGGTAGATAAAATGAAAATAATGGTGGTGGATGACAACACAGTAAATCTCGCCACCGTAGAGCAGGAACTGAAGGATAAATATGATGTTATTCCTATGATTTCTGGTAGGCGTGCTGTAAAGTACCTTTACAGAGACAGAGTTGATTTGATTTTATTAGATGTGGCTATGCCTATTATGGATGGCATAGAAACTCTGAGAGAGGTTCGTACACAGCCAAATGGTACAACAGTGCCAGTTATTTTCCTTACCTCCAAGAACGACAAGAATACCGTTATTGAGGGCAGTAAGCTTGGAATCATGGACTACATTATGAAGCCTTTTGAACCAGACGATTTGCTGGCTAGAATCGAGAGAGTGTTTAAACGTCTTGGTAAGCTCCCAATGGAGCAGGAGGAACTTCTTTTAAGAGTGAGGAGTATTCTGCAGGACCTTCAGGACGACAAGAGTAAATCTGCTATATTCAAGATGGATGAGGTTCTTGGATACCAGATAAATGAGGAAATCTCAGGTCGTATCAAGAACGCAAGAGCTAAAATGGAAGATGGAAACCAGGATTCGGCGACATCCATGATGGAGCGAGTTATCAGAATGCTGGAGAAGGATATGGCTGCTAACAACAAGACAGCGGCACTTCCTATTTCAACAGGAGAGTTAAATGCAAGACTTCTCTATATCCTTGATGATTTAACCAATTTTAAGCTTAAGGATTCTCAGACCAAGGTCACTGATCTTTTGAAGTATGAGACACCTGACTTTGTTCAGGAGGACTTAAAGAGAATTAATGAGAAGCTTGATGATTACGATGATGAGGAAGCTGAAAAGATTGTCAAGGATCTCCTTGAGAAGATTAAGAAGCCTCAGTCTACTACTTTAAAGAAAGAGACAAATGGAGAGACAACAGAAGGTGGTGGATACCACTATAACCGACTGCTGTAAATTTAAAAAAATAGTCAAACAATGGACACCAAATGGTGTTAGGATATTAGTACCCTCTGTTGGAGGGTACTAATCTTTTTTTGAGAGAAGGTTTTTATATGCCAGTAATTGGAAAAGAAGCCTATGCGGGAATGTATTTAGTCATTTCCACTTTAATGGCAATCCTATTAATCAAGGGATTTGGAAAGAAAGACAGGCTTGGAAAGAGTCTCACCAAGGTAATTGGTGCAGGCCTTGTTATTATGCTTACATATGTGCTTTATTTGTCCACTGACAATTATATGATTATGTCTATTGCAAGCTCTATAGAGTTTGCGGGATTAGACTGGACCTTATATTTCCTTGCAGAATTCGTGGCAAGATTTACGGACCAGGAGAAGGCTATTTCCAGGTTTTATAAGTATCTTCCAATAGTACTTTCAATAGACGGTATTGTTCTTCTTACTAATCCTTTGACAGATTTTGCAATAAAATATGAGCATGTTATAACTTCCGGTGGAGAGTATCTTGTGTACAAGGGACAGATCCCATTTAATATTCATCTTGGAATATGTTACATAATGGTTGCCCAGATTATTGGCCTCCTTTGTTATAAATCATATAACGTGGCAAAACTTTACAGGGTCAGATATTCTGTCTTTCTTGTGGCTTTTGCCCTGGTTATTGCATTAAATGCAGTATTTTTGGTGGTGGGAGGATATGTTGATTTCTCAATTCTCGCCTACTCAGGACTTGCTGGCTTTGTTTATTTCTATGTTTATGGTTTTAAGGGAAAGGCCGCCGCTGATGCCGCCAAGGCTTATCTGATTGATCAGATGAACAACCCTATTGTTCTTTTCGATTACGAAGGCAAAATGCTTATGTGTAACAGAAGAGCAGCGGAGATATTGAATCTTCCAGAAGACATAACAGAGGAAGAGTTTATTGCTGAGAATGACTATCTCGACATAAAGAACCCAAAGGAAAAGCACCTCTTTGAGTCTGTGATTGTGTCAGGGGAGATTGTGAGATATTTCCAGATCAGATATGACTTCCTTCAGGACAACAAGAACAGAAAGCTTGGTACTGTCTTCGTATATGATGACATTACCGAGAAAAAGAAGGCACTTCTACAGACAGAATACAATGCTCTTCATGACCTCATGACCGGTACATATAATCGTAACTATATTTACGAATTTAAGAATCAGATAGAGCATTCTGATGCTTTCCCAATGTACTGTGCTATATACAATATTAATGGGCTGAGATCAATCAATGAAAACCATGGCACCCACGTGGGAGACAAGCTTCTTAGAAGGATGGCATGGCTTTTACAGCAGTATTCCTCCTCGCTTGATTATGTAATTAGAATGGATGGAGACGAAATGTTACTTGTGATGCCTGGCGTTTCTGAGAGGAAGGCCATGGAGGTTTACAAGAAGATAGAAAAGAGAGTTAATAATCTCGACATAGAGGATGTTCATGCCAGCGCATCATATGTATACTTTACATTAAACAGTGTGGAAGAGTTTGACAGGCTTTACGAGGATGCAAGACATGAACTGTCTAACAAGAAGAAAATGAAAGCTGCAATAGAGAACAAGATGTAGATTGAAGGGATTTTTTACCCCAGGCTATAACATGTACTGCAAAGGTGTGTGGTATATGTTATTGCCTGGGGTATTTTTATGCAAAAGTTATTAATAAATATTAACAAGGTCTGAACTTGTTAATATTTGATTTATATATATTATACTAATTGTTTGGTCATGGAATAGCAATTATTATAAAATGCAAACAATTTCATAACAATTTAGACATAAACTGTTCACATATAATCATCTAATTCTTGTTAGAGATGAATGGTATTCAACTTTGGTAACAATTTATTGACAATTAATTCAAGACTTGTATAATCAGTTTTATCAAAACTGACTGCCGTATCAGAAATACAAGGGAGGATAAAATATGTTAGTTTATGTTGCCAAACGTATTGGTGCATCTCTGGTAACACTGTTGCTGGTTATGGCCATTACCTTCTTTCTTATGAACATGGTTCCGGGCAGTCCATTCCTTACTGAAAAGTCAACTCCGGAACAGATTGAGCTGGCTAATAAAAAATACGGATTGGACAAGCCGCTCATCGTTCAGTTTAAGAATTACGTGGTTAATTACCTTCATGGTGATTTAGGTGTTTCGCTTAAGATGCAGGAAGGTACCTCAGTGTCAGAGGTTATTTTCCATCAGGGCAAGTTTATTTTATCAATTAAACTTGGTGTAATCGCACTGGTAATCGCTCTTTTAATAGGAATTCCACTTGGATGTATTGCAGCCTATTACAGAGGAAGCTGGATTGACGGATTCCTTCGAGTCATGACGACGGTGGGAGTTGCGATTCCGACCTTCGTACTGGCAACACTTCTTTTGGCAGGCTTCGCAGTTAAGCTTCAGTGGGTGCCAACAATCAGCGGAGAGTTAACAGAGTTTAAGGCATATGTTTTGCCAATCATAAGTTTATCTTTCTACTATGTATGTTATATTGCCAAGCTTACAAGAACTTCAATGCTTGATGCAATTAATCAGGACTATATCAGGACTGCAAGAGCTAAGGGTGTTAAGACCAAAGTAATCGTTATAAAGCATGCTCTTAGAAATTCCCTGATTCCTGTTATTACATATGTAGGTCCTGTACTTGCAGGTATTATTACAGGTTCTTTCGTTGTTGAGTCCACATTCTCAATTCCAGGACTTGGCAAGTATTTTGTACAGGGTGTTTTAAATAGAGATTACACAGTTATTATGGCAACAACCTTTATTCTTTCATCACTGGTTATTATTATGAACCTTGTTGTTGATATAGCTTATAAGATTGTTGACCCAAGAATTACACTATCATCACAGGAGGACTAAAGGATAATGGAAAAGAATGCTTTTGCAAAATTAAGCCCATTTCATGTAGATCCTGATGAACTCATGACAGCCTTTGGGCTTGATGAAAACTCCTTTGATGCTGCTAATGAGGACGAAAAAGAAGCCATGGTAGAGCTTCATAAGAGCGTCTCTTATTGGGCAGATGCGTGGAGAAGGTTTAAGAAGAACACAGTGTCAATGGTGGCGCTTGTAGTATTTATTCTTGCTGTATTATTTGCTTTCTTAGGACCTGTATTTGTTCCATACAGCTATGAGGATCAGCTTAGAAATTCTCAGAAGCTTGGACCTATGGAATACTCAGAGCAGGAGCTTTTAGTAAAGAATCTGTCTGGAAAGGTAGATGGTTTCTTTGCAACAGTTTTGAACTCGGGTTCACTTACAGCTCTTTCAGCAGGAGACTATTTTGTAAATGCTGGTGGACGTGACTATTGCTTTACATTAGAGAAATCAGTTGAGAATGTAGTTGTTGTTTATAACAAGGCTGAATCTTCTTTAAGCCTCGTCAAGGAGGCAGATATTGCCGAGGATGGAAGCATCAATGCTTCAGAACTTCTAGACTGCACAGAAGAAATTAGTGAGGGAGCAATAGAGTTAAAACTCAGAAAGAGTGTTTTCCCACATGTATTTGGAACAGATTCCAGCGGTAGAGACCTTATGGTACGAGTTATGTTCGGCGCAAGAGTTTCCATTATTATTGGTATTGTTGCCGCTCTTATCGTACTTGTTATCGGATCTCTTTATGGATCTATTTCAGGACTGGCTGGTGGAGTTGTCGACTTCATTATGCAGCGTATAGTTGAACTTATTTACTCAATACCTGAGGTACTTGTTGTACTTCTTCTGCAGGTGGTATTAAAGGAGCCATTACAGAACTGGTTCGACTCCTCAAGCGGAGCTTTTGCCGGTGCAATGGCAGACCTTGGAACAGGTATTGTTTCAATCTTTATCACTTTCGCACTTTTATACTGGGTTACAATGGCTCGTATCGTACGTGGTCAGGTATTACAGTTAAAGCAGCAGGAATATGTTATGGCAGCTAATGCTTTGGGAGCTTCCTCAGGAAGAATCATTAAGAAGCATCTTTTGCCTAACTGTGTTGGACCTCTTGTAATCACCACATGTTTACAGATTCCATCAGCTATATTCCTTGAGTCCTTCCTTTCCTTCTTGGGAATGGGTGTATCTGCACCGATGGCCAGCCTTGGTTCTCTTTGTTCCGATGCCTTACAGACCATCACAATGTATCCATACAGACTTGTTTTCCCTGCAGTGACACTTACTATTATAGTATTGTCCTTGAACCTTGTAGGTGACGGTCTTAGAGATGCGTTAGATCCACGATTAAAGAAGTAGGGGGAGAAGACAATGTCAGAGAATAAGAATTTATTAGAAGTCAAGGATCTGAAGGTCTCCTTCTTTACTCCAGCAGGTGAGGTTAAGGCTGTTGATGGTATTTCCTATACCTTAGGCTATAACGAGGTAATGGGAATAGTTGGAGAGTCAGGATCCGGTAAGTCTGTAGAGGCTTACTCAATTATCGGTTTATTACAGAATCCTGGTAGAGTAACAAACGGCTCCATCACATTCGAGGGTGAAGACCTTTTAGCATACGATCCAGAACAGATGAGAGAGTTCAGAGGAAACAAGGTTAGTATGATTTTCCAGAATCCTATGACCTGTCTGAACCCGGTATATACAATTGGTAATCAGCTCATGGAGGCATTAACCTGTCATGACAAGGGCATCAGCAAAGAGGAAGCTAAGAGAAAAGCAATTGAAATGCTTGAATTAGTTGGTATCAACAACGCTGAGAAGCGTATTGATCAGTATCCTCATGAGTTCTCCGGCGGTATGAGACAGAGAGCCATGATTGCTATGGCACTTATCTGCAGTCCTAAACTTTTAATCGCTGATGAGCCAACAACAGCTCTTGATGTTACTATTCAGGCTCAGATATTAGAGCTAATGAAGAACCTTCAGAAGAAGGAGAATACTTCGATCATATTCATTACTCACAACCTTGGTGTTGTTGCCGAGATTTGTGACAGAGTATCAGTAATGTATGCAGGACGTATAGTTGAGCAGGGCACTGTAGAGGACATCTTCTACAAGCCACATCATCCATATACCAAGGGCTTACTTGCATCTCAGCCAAGACTTGATGAGGTTGAACCAACCAGGTTAATCCCAATCGAGGGAACACCTATTGATCTTTTAAACCCACCAAAGGGATGTAATTTCGGACCTAGATGTAAGGACTGCATGAAGATTTGTCTTAAGGAGAAGCCTCCTTACGCAGATCTTGGAGACGGACATATTTCGGCCTGCTGGTTACACTTTAAAGATATGAAGAAAGCGAAGGAGGATTAAGGGCATGAGTGATGAAAGAAAAGTACTCATTGAGGTTGAAAACCTTAAGAAATACTTCGCTGTAAAGAACGGACTTAAGAAAAATTACGTTCAGGCAGTTGAATCTGCCAACTTCAAGATTTACAAGGGAGAGACATTAGGTCTCGTAGGAGAGTCTGGATGTGGAAAGACTACCCTTGGACGCACCCTTATTCGTATGTATGAGCCTACTTCAGGCAAAATTGTATACGATGGAAAGACAATCTACGACAGTGATAACAAGATTGCTGTAAAGATGCTTCCTTACAGAAGAAAGATGCAGATTATCTTCCAGGATCCATCCGCATCTTTGGACCCAAGAATGACTGTTGGAGAGATTATCGGTGAGGCTCTTGATATTCATAAGATCTGTGCTAGTAAGTCAGAGAGAAATGACAGAATCAGAGAACTTCTCTCACAGGTAGGCTTAAATACAGAGCATGCCAACAGATTCCCACACGAGTTCTCCGGTGGACAGCAGCAGAGAGTAGGTATCGCCAGAGCCCTTGCTGTAAATCCAGAGTTTATTGTGTGCGACGAGCCGATTTCGGCTCTAGATGTATCAATTCAGTCACAGGTGGTAAATATGCTTGAGGATATGCAGGAGCAGTTGGGCCTCACTTATCTCTTTATCGCCCATGATATTTCAGTTGTAAGACATATATCAGACAGAATTGGTGTTATGTACCTAGGTTGTATGGTGGAGCTAGCAGATTCCTATGAACTTTGCAGCAACCCAATTCATCCATATACAAAGACACTTCTTTCTGCAGTACCTTTGCCCGATCCGGTAAAGAGCAGGGAGAGGCAGAGAATCCTTCTTGAGGGAGACATTCCAAGTCCAATGAATCCTCCATCAGGATGCAGATTCCACACTCGTTGCCCATATGCAACAGAGAGATGCAAGCAGGAAATGCCAGTGCTCAAAGAGTATGAGCCTAATCATTTCGCCGCATGTCACCTCTTGGAAAAGTAATTGTTTTAATGCGATCGGGAAGCTTTATAAACAATTCACACCATATACAGCATAAGCTGAAAATAATATATGGAATATTAAAAGGAGGTTTCTAAGATATGAAAAAGAAACTAGTATCACTATTGCTTGCAGCAACTATGGTGTTAAGCTTAGTTGCTTGTAGCGGCAGCAATGATGGCGGAAACACTGATAATGGTGGTTCCACAAGTGGCAATGGAGACAAGTTTGTATTAAATGCCTGCATTGCATCAGAGCCTGAAACAATTGATCCTTCTCTTATCTCATCAGTAGACGCTTCTACATATACAATGCATCAGTTCGAAGGACTGATGAAGTATGCGTCAACAGGAGAGGCAGCTGATGAATCTGGACAGGTATTCAACAGTGAAGTAGTTTGTGGTCAGGCAAAGGAATATACAGTATCCGATGATCAGTTAGTATATACATTCACCTTACGTGATGATATTTACTGGTCCGATGGAGAGCCTGTAACAGCTAACGATTTCGTATATTCCTGGAGAAGAGTAGTAGATCCAGCAACAGCATCTGACTATGGCTATATCCTTGATGACGTTGTTGTTAACGCATCTGCAATTCAGGCAGGCGAGTTACCAGCAACTGAGTTAGGTATCGTGGCATTAGATGACAAGACAGTTCAGATCACTCTTGAGAGCCCATGCGCTTACTTCATCAGCCTTTGCGGTTTCGCATCCTTAATGCCTCTTAGAGAGGACGTAGTTGAAGGTAATGATAACTGGACCAACCCAGAGAACATCGTAGTAAACGGTGCTTACAAGATTGTTGAGTGGGTACATGACAGCTACATCCGCATGGAGCCAAACGAGAAGTATTATGACTATGCTAATTTAGGACCATCCGCAATTGTTTGGGGACTTTCTGATTCTGAGACAGCTATTCTTTCTGCTTATCAGTCCAGCGAGTATGACTTCATTGAGAGCTTCCCACAGGATATGATCGAGTCCTTAAAGGCATCCGGTGACTGCTTCACAGATCCATATATCGGTACATACTATCTCTACTTAAACTGCGAGAAGATTGCAGACTGGAGAGTAAGAGCAGCTATGACATTAGCAGTTGACAGAGATAACTTAGTAGCTAACGTTACACAGGGAGGAGAAATTCCTGCAACTGGTATCGTAGCTAAGGGTATCACAGATTCTACTGGTGCTGACTTCTCTGAGGGCATTTCTGAGTTAGGAGCTCTTTACAATTCCTTACAGCAGTTATATCCAGATTATGACTTAAGCACATACGTTGGAAAGACTGATCTTGCTAAGGCTCTTTATCAGGAAGCAGTAGATGATGGTGCTTGGGATCCAAATACAACTATCGTTTACAATTTCAATACATCTGATGCACATAAGGCAATTGCTGAGGCATGTGCAGCTGACTGGAACACAGTTCTTGGTATCAACATCACTCTTGCTAACCAGGAGTGGTCTACATATACAACAGGACTTGGTGAGCATAACTTTGGTGTTGCTCGTTTAGGATGGATTGCTGATTACAATGATCCTGTAACTTACTTAGAGTTATTCACCAGCGGTAACCCTTATAACTATGGTCTCTATTCTGATAGCAACTTTGATAATGACGTATTATCAGCAAAGGCTACAGTTCCTGGAACTGAGCGTGATGCTATTCTTTATGACGCAGAGGAAGAGTTATTTGGCGAAGGCGGATTCCCAGTACTTCCATTGTACTTCTATACAAGAAAGTACTGTATCTCAGATAGAGTTCAGAATGTATTCTTTACCTCTTTAGGATATTACTTCTTCATGTATGCGACTGGAGAGTAAAATTTTCTCGCAGAAAAGGGCCTCATTTTGGAGGCTCTTTTCTATTGTGAAAAAAGAGTGAAAAGCATGGCTTAATTAAAGGTATTTTCTTGAGAGAGTAAAGAAATGGTGCTAATATAGTCGAAAATAAGACAAGGAGGAATGCTTATGAGCGGAGTAACAGGGGTAAGTTCCTTAAATAACACATATGCCAATATGTCATCAGGCAAAAGAATTAATTCTGCCAAGGATGATGCTGCAGGATTAGCCATTGCCAAAAAGGAAGAGGCTGCTGTGGGCGGTTATACTGCCGGTGCTAGGAATATAGAATCTGGTAAGTCTCTTATTAACGTTTCTGATGCTGTTAAATCAAACATAGGCGACAGCCTCCAGAGACTTAGAGAATTATCTCTTCAGGCCCAAAACACAGCTCTTTATGGAGATGATGACCTGATGGCCATGCAGGACGAGGCAGATGCTCTTATTGCTGGTATCGATGATATGGTAAAGAATGCCACCTTCAATGGAAAGAACCTGATGGAGGGGGAAGAGTTTAAACTTACAGGGGAAGGAAACTCTGTCACATCTGTAAAGACAGATGCAATTAACTCTGAAACCTTAGGCATCAAGGGGCTGGTGGTGTCTGATGCCGGTGCGGTGAAAGCCCTTGATGAGGCTATCAATAAGCTGGCCGAATCTAGAAGCCAGGATGGAGCAAGCTATAATTCTTTAAACTATCAGCAGAATAACAACAGTCTTTCAAGCCTTAATGCCAGTGCATCACAGAGCAAGATTGAGGATCTTGATTACAGCAAGGCTGTCAGCGACAAAAAGAAGGATGAGCTTCTTATGAATTATTCTATTCAGATGCAGAAGAAACAGTCTGAACAGGAAGAGAACATGACTAGAAAACTGCTTGGTTTAAGTTGAAAAATAAGGGGCTGGGCTTTTTTGCTCAGCTCTTTTGTGTTAGAATAAAAGAAAATATTTCTACATGTTTAGGAGGGTATTATGAGCGAAGTTGTAGAAACAATGGAAGATTTTAAGGAGGAGCTTGAGGAGTCCATCAAGAAGGGACCTCAGGACGCAACATGGCAGGAGCTTAAAGAAGCCATGGACCTTGGTAAGACTTTCGAGGTGAAAGTTAACGAGGCTGTAAAGGGTGGTGTTACCACTGAATTAAATGGCTTAAGAGCATTTATTCCAGCATCTCAGTTATCTCTTTCCTATGTAGAGGATCTTACAACATTTGTTAACAAGACAGTAACAGCAACACCTATCACAGTTTCAGCTGCTGAAAACCGCCTTGTATTATCAGTAAAGGCAGTTGCTGCTAAGGAGCAGAAGGCTAACAAGCAGAAGAAGATGGATTCTATGACTGTTGGTGAAGTATATGAGGGTAAGGTAGAGTCCATTAAGCCTTATGGTGCATTCATTGACCTTGGAGATGGCGTTTCCGGATTACTTCATGTTTCCAGAATTTCCAATAAGAGAATCGCAACACCTGCTGATGTACTTAAGGAGGGACAGGAAGTGTCTGTTAAGCTCCTTGAGGTTAAGGACGGCAAGCTCTCACTTGCAATGAAGGACTGGGCTCCAGCAGAGAGACCAGAGAGAAGCGTAGAGAGAGAAGAGCGTGGCGAAGAGCATGTTGAGCATATTGAGGAAGCAATCTCTACTTCTTTAGGTGGACTTTTATCAGGTTTAAAATTGTAATAAACACAATTTAGACACAATTTAGACACAATTACCCACTCTTATAGATAGTTTTTTCTATTTATGAGAGTGGGTTCTTTTGTGTCTGAAATTAGCAAATAATTGTGATGGAAAGGCCATGGTTATGTACATATGGCACAAAATATGGTAAAATGTTTGCGAAGAAATTATACAAAAAAGGGGACGAAAAATGGGAGAAAATACCAAGATTGTTGCTCTTGCGGGCAAGGGTGGAGTCGGGAAGACTTCCATAGCAGCTAATATGGTCAGACTTCTTACTGAGAATCACCCGGATAAGAAAATACTGGCCATCGACGCGGATCCTGCTGTGGGTTTATCAACTGCTCTTGGAATAGAAGTTGGAGAAACCATTGATGACATTAGAAAGGCAGTCATTGATACTGTGGAGGATGGCAACTCCAGAGCGGCAATTGAGCTTTTGTCTGATGCAAGATACAGGATATTTGACGCCTTGGTTGAAACGGACGGTTTTTCCTTCATTGCTGTGGGAAGACCTGAGGCTGCAGGCTGCTATTGCAAGATCAATTCATATCTTAAGGAAGTAATCGCTATTCTTGCTGAGAACTTTGATTACATTGTAATTGACGGAGAAGCAGGAATTGAACAGATTAACCGCAGGGTTATGGAGAAGGTTACCCATCTTTGTCTTGTTACAGACTCATCGAAAAAAGGTTGTGATGTAATTAAGACTATTAAGGATGTGGCTGACGATTTAGTTATGTATGAGAGGGTTGGAGTAATTGCCAACAGAATTCCTTCAGAGAATGGTCATATTGCTGACGGAATTAAGGAAGCCATGAATACAGGAGATATGGAGGTACTTAGTTATATACCTTCAGACTCATCTCTGGCAGAGTATGACCTTAAGGGTGAGAATGTATTTTACCTGCCTGCTGACGCAAACATAGTGCAGGGAGTAAGAGAAGCCCTGAGCAAACTTTCACTAGTGTAATACCAATAAAGGAAGGCAAAATGAAGGACTTAAAGCATCTTTACTATTTTGAGAAGCTTCTAGAGGAGGCTAACAACGAGCTGGTAAAGCAGGCCCAGGACGAGGGCAAGATATGCGTTGGAGCTGTGTGCGAAAATGTTCCAGAGCCATTGCTTAATTTACCAGGCACTTTTTCAGTGAGACTTAGAGCTCCAAGAACAGGCTCTATGGAAATGGCCACATATTATTTAACCAGTTTTTTATGTGAGTATTCCAGAGCTCTTTTAGAGAGAGCTATTGAGGGAGGATTTAACTTCACAGACTGCATTATCACTCCTGACGGATGCACCATGATGAACAGGTGTATAGAGAATATGGAGTTGCTTAAGACCATGGGCAAGGACAAGGAGAATTATTTCTATGAGTACATGGAAATACCTATGAAGGCTGACGACAATGCCCTGGAATTATACAAACTTCAGTGTAAGAACCATATTCTTGCTCCTCTTAATGAGAAGTACGGAATAGACATTTCTGACGAAGCCATAAGACAGGCTGTAAAAGACCACAATGAGCTTTGCAAGCTGATAAGAGAGATTGGAGAGTTCAGAAAAGAAGAGAATCCAAGAATCACAGGTTATGAGTATCATATTATTACTCTTGTAACCTATGTGGCACCAAAGTATCTGCTTATTGATAAGCTTAGAGAAACTTTGGAGGAGATAAAGGAAAGAGTTCCAGATGACAAGAACAACTACAGGGCAAGAGTAGTATTCGTAGGCTCTGAGGTAGATGATGTCGATGTCATTAAGCTTGTGGAGGATTCCGGAGCTTATGTTTGTGCCGACAGATTCTGTTACGGTTCTCTCCCAGGCAGAGATGAGATTGTTCTCACAGAGGATGAGGATGCTCTTACTCAGATATGCCGTCAGTATATGAACAGGGGTCAGTGCCCTAGATACATGGATCAGCATAAGATTCAGGAAAGACGTCAGTATGTTGCGAAGCTTGCTGAAGAATACCATGCGGACGGAGTCATTTATGAGCAGATGAAATTCTGTGATCCATGGGCATATGAGCGAATGGTTGGAACCGCAGTGCTGAGAGACGACTACGGTTACCCAGTACTTGCAGTTGACAGACCATATGCGATAGGTACATCAGGTCAGATGAGGACCAGAGTTCAGGCCTTCGTGGAAAGCATTGAAATCAAGAAGATTCAGAAATCTAAGGCATAGAGGTAAGAGGTAGTAAAATGGCAAAAGAAATAGGCGCAGAAGCCCTTGGCAGATTCTTCACTGGTGGAAAGGTGAGAAGCCGCAGAGAGTGGCGTGGTATTAAGGATACTTTATACGATTATTCAAGATGGCTATATATAATGAAGCAGTTGTCTGCCTTCTTAATGAAGCCAAGAAATATTAAGGGATTGTTCCGCTACAGATGGATGGTAAACTATTTTGCCGTTCCAATGATGGTGGATAAGCATACTCAGGGTCTTAGAGGACCATATTTAAGAATGTGCCACTTAGAGCAGGATTTGGTTGTTTACGACGTGGCAAAGCTTCTTGATAACCTCTTTAGAGGAGACAGAAGATTAGGCAATGACAAGAAATTCTCTGACAAGGTTGTACTTGTTGATGAGAACGAGATGACAGCAGTCATGATGGGATTCCCAACATTAAAGGGATTGTCCCGTGAGACTCCATCCACATATATCCCAGTGCTGTTAAATCAGACTGCAGCCCTTCATTATATTGATGTGGCTCAGGAGTTTGGTCTCGCAGGTGATGTATGTCCAATGCCAGAGGCTGAGGCAGGAGTGTCAATTGATGATGATGCGCCAATTCTTGGAGCATGTGCAGTTCAGTGTAATACAACCTGTGATGGATCACTTTTGTCTAACGGTGTAATCTCCAAGAGATTAGAGCTTGAAGACGGAGTGCCAGTATTCCAGCTTGCAGCCCCACTTAGACATAAGGAGGAGGACGTACAGGAGTACGCAGCACAGGAGGTTAGAAACTGTATAGCCTTCATTGAGGAGCACACTGGGGAGAAGTGGGACTGGAAGTACTACTTCGAGTGCGCTAGACGAGTAAATGTTGCCACCAGATGTAGAAATGAGTGGCTTGATATGAATAAGACCGATTATCCACAGATTTTCGGATCCAACCTTGCTTTATATACAGAGACCAATTACATGGCTATCTGTGGTAAGGTTCCAGCATTTGAGACAGTGGACAAGAAGCTTTCTGCACTTGCAGAGAAGGCCTACAAAGAAAAGATGATGATGGCCAAGGAATACCGCCACAGAGCTATCGTATGGGGAGTTCAGTCACACTTCTATTTTGACTTCCTTTTATGGCTGTTAAACTGTTGGGGAATTGTTCCACTTACAGACATGCTGTCCATGATTAACAGGGACATGATAGCCGAGGAGGACACTCCTGAAAATCGTGAGCAGGCATACTACGATATGGCAATGCTCACTGAGGAGATGATTATGAGAAACCGTACTCACGGTGGATATAAGGTTCTTTTAGATGAACTTTGGGAGTTTACAGAAGAATATAATGCTGACATTGTAATTCTCTGGGAGCATATGAGCTGTAAGGCCCTTACCGGTATGCACGGTATGTTTGAGGAGAAGGCAAGAGAGAAGGGTATTCACCTTATCTGGGTTAACCACGATTTGTTTGATCCTCGTATTGTTTCAAGACAGGGTATCAGAGACCAGGTTAACAGATATATGAGAACAGTGTTTAATGAAGAACCATTAGATCCATCTCTTGAAATTCTTGATGATGATAAGAGCTGGTAAAGGAGAGGTAAAATGAAGTATTTTGGAGGATGCGACTCCGGTTCCACCTACACAAAGTGTGTAATTATTGATGAGACCGGCAAAGTAGTTGCAGATGTTACACTTAGAAGTAGAATCAATGCAGTATTAAGTTGCGAGGATTCCTTAAAGCAGGCTATTGAACAGGTGCCTGACTTAAACAGTCCAGAGGACCTTGCATATCTGGTAGGTACCGGATATGGACGAAACAAGGTTCCATTTGCTGATGAGAATATCTCAGAGATCAGCTGCCATGCCATGGGTGTTCATGTGGCTGATTCAAGTGTCAAGGCTATCATTGATATCGGTGGTCAGGATGTAAAGGGTATTGCTGTAGATAAGGACGGAACAGTTCTTAACTTCGCTATGAACGACAAGTGTGCCGCTGGTACAGGCCGTTTCTTTGAGGCGATGGCAAGAGCCTTTGAGATGGATTTAAGCGAGTTTTCCAAGCTTTCTTTAAAGGCTAAGAATGTTATTCCTATCACAGCTCAGTGTACAGTATTCGCTGAATCTGAGGTAATTTCTCTGGTTGGAGAGGGCAAGCCCATGGATGAAATCGCAGCAGGTATTGAGCTCTCAGTAGCCAAGAGATGCTTCGTTATGTCTAAGAAGGCTGGAGCTACAGATTCCATCACCTTAACCGGAGGATGTGCTAAGAATGATGGCCTTAAGGATGCAATTGAGAAGGTGCTTAATGTAAAGGTTGTTGACCTTCCGATTGACCCTCAGTTAATAGGAGCTCTTGGAGCTGCAGAGTTTGCAAGACAGAAAGGAATGGCATAATGGCGACCTTTTTACATGTATTATTAGTAATAGCTATAATCGTTGTATGTTTCTTCGTGCTTACATTTATTGTTTATTTCTTCAATCTTGATATGAAGCTTTTGGCCTGCTTAGAGCCATTATTCAACAAGCACTATGACAAAATAGACAGGGATAAGCATCTGTAAAATGAAATTATACGATGAGATTATAAAGAAAATAGTGGATCGCTTTCAGGATTCTGAGAACCTGCTTAGTAAGGCTACAGAATGGGGCACAGTTTCAGACAGGAGCATGATTCTAAGAAGTGATATGGCATTCGAACTCGGGGCAGACTTTAAACCTGGCGTTGGAATGACCTTAATCACCGATTCTGAGGAACTGGTAAGCGGGGACGCGGTGAAGGTTTTAGGACCTGAACTTTCTGAGATAAGCGGCGACGGACCTTTTGCCAGAATAGCCCTTGTCAGGGTCGACTCATCTGTTATGGGACAGGGTGAGGCACTGTATAACGCTATAAGAAAGCTTGAATATGTTAGATATCACTTTCATCCTGAAGGCTTTATGATGCGTGTTTCCTCCTCCAAGGAGAAGGAGACAGTTAGAGTTGGCAAGGAGGCTTTAAGCAGAGGACTTAGTTTTGCCACAGTCGGCAAAATGATGATTGATGCTTTTAAGGAGAATCAAGCGGTTACAGATGTTACCATTCTCTATATAACCAGGGGGGATTTCGACTACAAGAAACTACTTAGCCTGGGCAAGGAAGCTGAGGGAATAACTAAAACCATAGACCACATTTTCAAAAACGTTACAATGGATTGCAATGTATGTAATCTGCAGGAAATCTGTGATGAGGTGGAGGGCCTTAGGGAACTTCATTTCGGACAGGAAACCAAATAGGAGATTATAGGACCGAAATAGGTTTTATATAAAAAGCAACAGGGAGGCAGTAGTAAAATGGCATTTGATATGGAACAGTATAATAAATGGCCAGCTAATCACAAGGGTGATAAGGAACCAAGCAAATATATTATCGAGCTTGGCAAGAAGATCACTGATGTGGCAGGACATATGATTGGTGGAGTTAAGGTGGAGGATCCAGAATACTGGGGACTCGCTGAGATTATCACAGAAGAGATGGCAATCGTTGGTCTCACAATGAAGAAGAGAGTTCATTACACCTTCAAGGAGTTATGCGAGCTCAACAAGGAGAAGGTGGCTAAGGAAGGCGAGGAGAAATTCCAGAAGCTCTTAGATGAGATGGCTTACATTGGATTAATCGAGTATGATTACGGTGATCACTACGACCACAATGGACGTACAGCACCACAGTCTGAGAGAAGATATTGTCTTCCAATGTTCGTGCCTGGTTCTGCAGAGTTATTTAACATGGAGGAGCATCCAGATATTAATAACCGCTCTAACAAGAGACTTGAGGACCACCCAGATGTAGCATCCTTCTTCGAGAGAATGACTTACATTCCACTTGAGGGAATTACCCAGATGATTCCTCCAGGAGGAGCTGGTGTAGGTATGCACGTAATCCCAGTTGAGAAGGCAATTGAGATGGAGAACCAGTCCATTGATATTGAGCACCTTTCTTACTGGTTAAAGAAGTATGAGGGACACATTGGTGTAGGCCGTTGCTCCTGCCGTGTTTCAAGAAAGGTACTCGGCGAAGGTGTTGCTGATGACGATTATGGCTGGTGTATTGGAGTTGGTGATTTTGCTGACTACTGTAGAGAGACTGGCAAGGGTCACGACATCACAGCTGATGAGGCTATCGCTATTTTGAAGAGAGCTGAGGAGAATGGTTTCGTTCATCAGACTACCAATATTGATGGCGAGAACAAGATCTTCGGTATCTGCAACTGTAATGTAAATATCTGTAATGCTCTTAGAACATCACAGTTATTCAATACTCCTAACATGTCACGTTCAGCTTACGTTGCACATGTTGAGAAGGAGAAGTGTGTTGCCTGCGGTAGATGCGTTGAGTATTGCCCAGCAGGTGCAGTTAGATTAGGACAGAAGCTCTGCAAGGCTGACGGCTCCGAGGTTAAGTATCCTAAGCAGGAGTTGCCAGATGCAAAGAAGTGGGGCAAGGACAAGTACGATCCTGACTACAGAGACAACAACAGAATCAATTCCCACAAGACTGGTACAGCTCCATGTAAGACTGCATGTCCAGCTCACATCGCTGTTCAGGGTTACTTAAAGATGGCATCTGAGGGAAGATACACAGACGCTCTTGCCTTAATCAAGAAGCAGAATCCATTCCCAGCAGTATGTGGACGTATCTGTAACCGTCGCTGTGAGGATGCTTGTACACGTGGAACCATCGATGAGGCAATCGCAATCGATGAGGTAAAGAGATTTATCGCTGAGCAGGATTTAAAGGCTGAGACAAGATTTGTTCCAAAGCCAGTTATTCCTGCAAGTATTCACAGAGATCACTGGGATGAGAAGGTAGCAATTATCGGTGGAGGCCCTGCAGGTCTTTCCTGTGCTTACTACCTTGCTAACATGGGCTACAGACCAACTGTATTCGAGAAGAATGCAGAGGCAGGCGGTATGCTTAGATATGGTATTCCATCCTATAAGTTAGAGAAGGATGTCATTGCTGCTGAAATCGACGTAATGAAGGAAATGGGTGTAGATATCAAGACTGGCGTTGAAGTTGGTAAGGATATCACCTTAGATCAGTTAAGAGAGCAGGGCTACAAGGCATTCTATGTAGCAATCGGATGCTCCGCAGGTCGTCGTCCTGGCGTTAACGGAGATGATGCAGAGGGAACCTTCACGGCAATCGACTACTTAAAGGAAGCAAACTGCGGTGGTGCAGAGTACACTGGAAGAGTTGTAGTTGTCGGTGGTGGTAATGTTGCTATCGACGCAGCAAGAGTATCTGCAAGAAATGGTGCTTCTGTCGTTCATCAGCTCTGCCTTGAGTCTGAGGCTGAGATGCCAGCTTCCGATGAGGAAGTAAGAGAGGCTAACGAGGATGGCGTTAAGATTCAGTGTGGATGGGGACCAAAGGAAGTTCTCACAGCTGATGGTAAGGTTACCGGTATTGTATTCAAGAAGTGTACTTCTGTTAAGAATGCAGAGGGCAGATTTGCTCCTACATATGACGAGAACGAGACTATCACCATCGAGTGCGACAGAGTAATCTTCGCTGTAGGTCAGGCTTCAGTATGGGGCGACTTATTAAAGGGTGCTACAGTTGAGTTCAAGGGACCAGCTATCCAGGCAGATAAGCTGACATATCAGACAGGTCAGCCAGACGTATTCGTTGGCGGTGATGTATTAACCGGACCTAAGTTTGCTATCGATGCAATCGCTGCAGGTCACTTTGTAGCAGATTCCATTCATAGATATGTTCAGGGTGGACATATGACTATCGGTAAGAATCGTTGGGAATTCAACGAACTTGACAAGTCCGATATTAAGGTTGAGAGCTATGATAACTCTAAGCGTCAGATTCCAGGAACAGATGCTTCAGTAGATAAGATGAGCTTCAAGGACGGCCACAAGACCTTCACTGAGGAGCAGATTAAGACTGAGACAGCACGTTGTCTTTCCTGCGGTGCGACTATTGTAGACTCCAACAAGTGTATTGGATGTGGTGTATGTACAACCAAGTGCGAATTCGATGCAATCAAGTTACATAGAGATCACCCTGAGTGCTCCGTAATGGTTAAGGCTGAAGACAAGTTCAAGGCTATAGTTCCTTACCAGCTTGCAAGAGTTGGCAAGATAATTAAGCATGAAAAGGTTGAGCATTAATTAGAATTTAGACATTTTAAAACCTCCTCCAGATTTCTGGAGGAGGTTTTTTAAACGATGTTCTATTTGCTTCGATACACTCTTTTCTCTGTAACGGTTAAATCCATAGGATGATCCCAGGGATCTAAAGGAATCTCATCGGCTTTTTGCACCTCATAGGCAACTGATAAAATGCGGGCATTTTTGCAGCCTGGCAGAAAACGGTCGTAAAAGCCTCCACCCATGCCCATTCTGTTGCAGAATTCATCAAAAACCGTGCATGGACACACCATTAAATCAATGTCTTCAGGTCTTATTTTTTCTGAAAGCTCCTCCACTGGTTCGAGGATGTCAAAATAGCCCTTTTTCCATGACTCATCAGACTTTGGCTTTAAGGCAATCATCTCTGTTTTTGAAATGATAAGAGGGTAGACTAAGGTTTTCTGTTCGCTTTGTGGAAGAGTTTGATTTAATTCTTCCAGGTAGTCCAGCTGAACTTCACCCTTAATATACTTATAAATCATTACGGTCTTTGCAGACTTGTACTCCTCGGTTTCAATTAGATTAAGAACTAAGGCTCGTGAGTATTCATATCTTTCTTCGGGGGTTAAGGCGTTTCTTGCAGCAATCTTTGATTTTCTAACTTCTTTTCTGTCTAACATAAGTACTAATACCTCCAACTACTCTAAACTATAACACTTTGTACAAAAAATACACACAGTATTACTTAATAAATACAAGGTTTTTTCACAGGGCTAAACTAGAATATAACCATGTATTTTAATTATTCTTGATAGGAGGATTTCTATGAGAAGAAATAAGCGAATTACCAGACAATTATTAGCGGCAATTCTGCCTGTAACAGTAATTTCACTTGTGTTAGTTGCAGCATCAAGCTGCTATCTTTCAGTAAAGGCACTTAACGAAGAAGTGGAGACCAAGATGGAGACATCAATCTCTGCAGCTTCTGAGCAGATGAAGGCTTCGGTGCAGGCTGTGCAGGAAGATACAGAGGCCTTTGCCTACACAGTAGGTGGATACTTCCAGGGCGTTGACAATGTTGACCGTGCAGCCCTTGATGCAGCGATGGAGAGAATCATGAGAAGCAATGACATGATTATTGCTATTGGATGCTTCATGGAACCATATATGTACAGCGAGGAAGGAATGTACTCCGACTATATGTACCTTGAGGATGGACAGTATGTTGGATACGATCTTGGTCAGCAGGACTTAGAGCAGACAGAGTGGTATGTGGGATGTAAGGAGACAGGTGAACCTTACATTGAGTATACATACATTGATACCACACTTTATATGTTAATGACCTCTTACATTGTTCCAATTTTTGGTACAAACGGTGACTTCATTGGTGTTGTAAACACTGATATTGATATGAGTAAGGTACAGGAAACTGTAGATAATACCAAGGTTGGTAAGGAAGGTAAGGCATACCTCTTATCCAAGACAGATCAGTACCTTGCAGGTGTGGAAAACGAAAACATTTTATCTATCTCCATTCTTGAGGAAGATTTTCTTGGATTTGATGCAGTATACGAAGAGATTCTTGCCAATACAGATGGCGGACAGATTTCTGCAACCATCGATGGCGTTGATTCCGAGATTTTCTATTATCAGTTTGAGGATTATGACTGGATTCTCTGTCTGGTAATGCCAAAGAGTGAATTAAATGAGTTAATGTATTCTCAGATCACTTCATCTGTAATTGTTGGATTATTAGCAATACTTGTTTGCTGGATTATTATCTTCTTTACAGCAAGAAACTTCACCAAGCCAATCGTAGCAGTAAAGAATCTTTCAGAGGCAATGGCAGGTGGAGACCTTTCCATGGATCCACTTGAGAACAAGATGAAGAATGAAATCGGTCTTATGACTGAGGCACTAAATACAATGCTTATTGCCAATAAGAAGGAAATGAAATCCATTGCTGATAATTCCAGGTCAGTAAATGATAATTGCGACGTATTATCAGAGGCAGTAGAAGAGTTAGAGTCATCCTTCGAGGAGATTAACGGAGCAATCAGAGCCATCTCCGACGCAATGGTAAGCAACTCTGCAACTACAGAGGAATTATCCGCAGCGGTTCATGAGGCAAGAGAGAGCATCACAGGACTTGCTTCAACAGCAAGCAACTCACGCGATATGTCCGATGAGATTATGGACAGAGCTAAGGCTGTGGGAGTTTCAAGTCATGAATCCTTCAACAATGCAATGGAGTTGACTGGACAGTTCAGAGAGAGATTATCAACAAGTATCGAGAACTCCAAGGTAGTAAATGAGATTTCTGCAATGGCTGATGCTATTTCTGCTATTGCTGAGCAGATTAACCTCCTTGCCCTTAACGCATCAATTGAGGCTGCAAGAGCTGGTGAGCATGGTAAGGGCTTCGCAGTAGTTGCTACTGAAATTGGTAACCTGGCAAAAGAAACAGGCGAGACAGTTTCCAACATCCAGGCTACAGTAGGCAAGGTTAGGGAGTCTGTAGACGTTCTTTCCAAGGACAGCAATGAGTTAATCGACTTTATTAATGACCAGGTAACACCTGATTACCAGTCATTTATGGATACATCAACCCAGTATCAGGATGACGCTGCCAAGATTCAGGAGCTGGCAGGTTACTTAGCTGAGACAGCTTCTCAGTTAGAGGAGACTATGAATGCAGTAAACGATGCAATCAGAGAGATTGCGGAGTCTTCCACTAGTGCAGCTAAGGAGTCCTCAGTAATCCTTGAGTCAGTTGATCAGGTTTCTGAGCATGTAGATAACGTTGAAAACATTAGTAAGGAACAGGAGAATATCTCCAGAACCCTTGATGGTGTTGTTGAGAATTATAAGTTCTAGGAGTGCTAATAACTACGGGGAAGCAATATGGATCTAAATTACGCTATATATTTTGAAATGGGCTGGTCGGTGATCGCCATCATGATTCTGATGGTTATTTGCCTTATGTACTTTTCTCATAAGCACTTAATAACCCTGGCTACCACCATGTTCAGCGATATTTTAATAATCACCCTATTGCTAAACATTGTAGATTTGTTAAACAGTGTGACAGTGGTTTATGACTCTGTCTTTAGCATAGGCTTCCAGTTTTTTGTAAACTATATGGAAGGCTTTTTGGACATATTGCTGTTCCCAATAATTATTCTCTTTTGCTATTTAAATACCTATGGCAGAAATCAGGTTCCGTCCATAAAGTATATGTATATACTGGTGGTACCTGCAGCGGTAAGCGAGCTTGTAATGCTTGCCTTCACAATGCTTGGTGACTTCTCGATAATTGACGGAGTAATTAGAGTCACTAAGAGGCTTTACTTCCTGCCACTGGTGAATGCCACAATCTATGTACTCCTTTCCCTGTTCTTTGTATACAGATATGCGGAAAGAGGAAGCAGGCCAAGAAGACTGTCATATCTCATTATGACTGTGGCTTTCTATGTAATTATGCTGGTTTGCTCGCTAAAGTATAACGTTTATGCTTTTGCCGTTCTTGTAACTCTCACAATTATGGTTTTATACAGCCAGATTATGATGAGGCAAAATTACGTGACGGTGAGAACCAATCGTTTTGACCAGCAGGCCTTAAGCATGAAGATGAGCGATACCTTAATGTTTAAGAAGGATTTCTCTTTGGTGATTGTATCCTTCAATAATTTTAACTTTGTTTCCAGCAGAGTGGGTTATGATGAGGCCACTGATATAGTTGATAAAATTTCCAAACTTTTGCCTACGGATACCAAGAACACATCTGTTTTTGATCTGGGAAATGAGACCTTCGTAATTATGTGTTTTACAGAGAACAGATTTAGGAAGACTCTTGAGGAGTGGTCTGTAAGGCAGGAGAAGGGTACTATTTCAGAGGATATTTCCTTGAGACTGCCTTTTGCCCTGGCATACTACAGGGTTAATGGAAGAAGGGCTGAGTCTATGGATGTTCAGTCGTTAATTAAGGATGGAATCTCCTATTGCAAGAGGTACAACCTTAATGTGCCAGTGGACTTAAATCTGGCCATGAAGGATATCATGAGAGAATCCCATGTGCAGTCTGTATTGGAGAAAGCTATCAAAAACGATGAACTCGAGGTTTTCTTCCAGCCAATTTACGATGTTAAGAAGGACTGCTTTGATAAGGCAGAGGCTTTGGCGAGACTTAAAGATGGCGAGAATGGATATATTCCTCCGGGCGAATTCATTCCACTGGCTGAGGAGAGAGGCCTTGTGTTAGATGTGGGCAGGTGTGTACTTAGAAAGACCTGTCAGTACATGGACAGCTACAAGCTGGTAGATATGGGTGTTAAGGAGGTAAATGTTAATCTTTCAGCCCTGGAGCTATTGCAGGATAACTTGTCTGAGATGGTTGCCAAGGAGCTTGAAGCCTATAGCATTAGCAACGAGAACCTCGTTCTTGAAATTACTGAAACTGCTTCAATCGGTTCGGAACAGGTTGTTGAGAATAATGTGGCTATGTTAAGTGAAGATGGATTTACCTTCGCTCTTGACGACTATGGAACAGGCTATTCCTCCATGGAGAGGGTTCTTAAGCTACCTTTTAAGTGCGTCAAGATTGACAAGTCAGTATTCTATATGTCCTTTGTGGATGAAAGAAATGACAGGGTTCTTACCAACAATATTGAAATGCTTAAACAGTGTGGATATGAGGTTGTGGTTGAAGGCGCTGAGACCGAGGAACAGGTTAATAAGTTAAAGCAGAAGGATGTGGATTTCATTCAGGGCTTTTACTATTCCCAGCCTTTACCGATTAATGAATACATTGAATTTCTAAAGAGCAGTAAAACCTGCTAAGAAAAAAGACCTTGCTGAGTAAATCAGCAAGGTCTCTTGTTATTTAAAGATAGTTTAGATCTGGCTTAATTCCTTAGGGATGATTAAGTGTCTTGGAATACCATCTACCATAACAGGAGATACATCACCCTGAATTAATGGGCGAACGTAGTTAATGAACTCCTGAGTTACATAGTTTCCTTCCTTGTTAATCCACTCGCGTGGTACAAGCTTCTCGTCGTTGGCAATCTTGTGTACATCCTTAACCTCTGTACCGCACTGGTATGGGTCGTCAGAGAGACGCTGTAAAACAACCATTTTGCCTGTATCGCCTTCGTCTGCAGCCTTTACAGCAGCACCACCTACCTGATATGCCTCAAGGATATCAACACGGCTTGCAGCGTGGGAAGCTGCTCTCTGAAGAGTGGACAACTCGATAGCTCTGGTCTTGCAGCCAATTTCACCTGCAACGAAAGCTGCAAGATAGCTTGCTGTACCTGATAACTGCTTGTGTCCGAAAGCATCTACAAAGTCTACGGAGTTACCGAGCTCGCACACGTATTTGCCGTCCTTTGAGCGGATTCCCTCGGAAACTGCAACAACTACAGATGGCTTCTTGGAGAGGAGCTTCTTAACCTGGGCAATGAATTTGTCGATGTCGAAAGCAACCTCTGGAAGGTAGATTAAATCTGGACCCTCACAGTCCTCACCCTTGCTTAATGCAACGGAGCCTGTAAGCCATCCTGCATCACGTCCCATAATCTCAACGATGGAAACAACACCCTTGCTGTACTCTAAGCAGAAGGAGTCACGGATGATTTCCTTCATGGAGGTTCCGATGTACTTGGCAGCGGAGCCGTAGCCTGGTGTGTGATCTGTTAATGCAAGGTCGTTATCGATGGTCTTAGGGCAACCGATGAATCTGGTTGGGTGTCCAGTGATAATAGCATAGTCTGATAACTTCTTAATTGTATCCATGGAATCATTTCCACCGATGTAGATGAATACGTCGATTTCAAGCTTGTCTAAAATCTGGAAAATCTTCTCGTAAACATCCATGTTCTGATGAATATCAGGAAGCTTATAACGGCAGGAGCCTAAGTAAGCTGCTGGAGTTCTCTTTAATAACTCTGCATCTAACTCTGTCTGAATGTAATCAGCAAGGTCGATGTACTTCTCCTCCATTAATCCCTGAATTCCGTGAAGCATACCATAAACCTTCTGGTAACCACGATCCTTGGCTGTACGGTAAACGCCAGCAAGGGAAGAGTTAATGGCAGCTGTAGGACCGCCCGATTGTCCTACAATGACATTCTTTTTTTTCATTGTATTATTCCTCCTAATTGATGATAATTCAGAAAACATCTCTTCTATTATAATAGAATTTCTGACTATTGTCTATTGTACAAGAGTGTTGTAAAATTTAATCGTTTTTTGGAAATTAGGAGGTAATTTATATGAAAACTAAAGACATTACAATTATGGGTATGTGTGTGGCAGTATTGGCGGTCTGCTCATTTATTACTATTCCGTCAACAGTACCATTTACCCTTCAGACTTTTGGAGTATTCCTTATTCTTATGCTCCTTGGAGGAAAAAAGGGTACCATTACTATTCTCACCTACCTTTTGCTTGGTGCAATAGGAGTGCCGGTGTTTGCTGGATTTAGCGGGGGAATTAGCGCACTGCTTGGAACCACTGGAGGATATCTCCTTGGCTTCCTTCTCACAGGACTGACTTACTGGCTTTTTGAGCATTTCCTGCCAGAAAAGCTTTACTTTAAGGTTATTTCCCTTGTTCTCGGACTCTTATTATGCTATACCTTTGGAACTATCTGGTTTATCAAGGTATATGCAGCTAACGTGGGAGAGATAGGAGTGGTTACAGCTCTTTCATGGTGTGTGCTTCCATTCTTGATTCCAGATGGCATTAAGCTTGCCTTGGCTGTTGTACTTCAGCGCAGACTGACACCTCTGCTAAATAAATAAGTGTCAAAATTGTGAATTATGTTTAATTGACATAATGATTAATAATATGTTACATTTTTTAATGGAAAGTAAATAAGGTCGGTAGACGAATTAAGGAGAGCGCGGGTAGCCGCCACCGAAGGGGAAGTGCAGTAAACTCTCAGGTAAAAGGACTTAGTTCTGACGACACTCTGGAAAGCAGAATTTATCTGCACCGATGAAGCAAATCTTTCAGGTAACAAGACAGAGCGCAAGTAGGTATAGCCTACTTGCGCTTATTTTTTTCATGAGAGGGATTGGAGGATTTTACTAATGGAAAAGAAAACTGTGTTGTATGACAAGCATGTAGCCTTAAACGGCAAAATTGTGCCATTTGGAGGCTTCTTACTTCCAGTACAGTATGAGGCTGGAGTTATCAAGGAGCATATGGTAGTCCGCGAGAATGTTGGATTATTCGATGTTTCCCACATGGGTGAGGTACTTATTAAAGGTAAGGATGCCGCTAAGTACATGAATCACCTTCTTTCAAACCGTTACGATGACATGGAGTACGGCCAGGCTCGTTACACAACAATGTGTAATGAAGAGGGCGGTATTGTAGATGATTTAATCGGATACCGTGTATCTGAGGACTTCTATATGTTAGTTCCTAACGCAGCTAATGTAGACAAGGATTACAAGTGGATGTGCGACCATGTAATCGGCGATGTTACCCTTGAGAATATCTCTGAAAAGGTAGGCCAGATTGCTTTACAGGGACCAAAGGCTAAAGAGGTAATTTTAAAGGTTGCCAAGGAAGAGGATCTTCCAACCAAGTATTACACAGCTAAGTTTAATGTGCCTGTATGCGGCAAGAACGTTATGGTCAGCCGTACAGGTTACACAGGAGAGTTCGGATACGAGATTTACTGTGCAGCAGAGGATGCACCACTTATCTGGGATGCACTCTTAGAGGCAGGTAAGGAAATCGGAATTCTTCCTTGCGGATTAGGCGCAAGAGATACACTCCGTATGGAGGCTGGAATGCCATTATACGGACAGGAAATGTCAGATACCATCACTCCATTAGAGGCAGGACTTGGCTTTGCGGTTAAGTTAAAGAAGGAAGAGTTCGTAGGTAAGGATGCTCTTTGCGAGAAGAACCCACCAGCCAGAAAGAGAGTAGGCCTAAAGGTAACTGGCAGAGGAATTATCAGAGAGCATATGCCAGTATTTGTCGGTGACAAGCAGGTAGGAGAGACCACATCTGGAACTCACCTTCCATTCCTTGGAGCTGCTTATGCTGTTGCTATTCTTGACAGCGATGTATGCGAAATGGGCAATCTGGTAGAGGCAGAGGTTAGAGGAAGAAGAGTAGAGGCTGAAATTGTTTCTCCATTCTTCTACACCGGAACTGCTAATGAGAATCGTTAATAATTAGGGAAACCTTTTTTATAATTTAAATAATCGGAGGATTTTAAAATGAACACACCAAAGGATTTACAGTATTCAAAGAGCCACGAGTGGGTAAAGATTGATGGAACTAACGCAGTAGTTGGATTAACAGACTTTGCTCAGAGCGAGTTAGGTGACTTAGTATTCGTTAACCTTCCAGAGGTAGGCGATGAGGTAACTGAGGGCGAAGTATTCGCAGATGTAGAGTCCGTAAAGGCTGTATCTGATGTATTCTGCCCAGTTTCCGGTGAAGTATACGAAATCAATGAAGAGTTATTAGACAATCCAGCACTCATCAACGAGGCGCCATACGATGCATGGTTCATCAAGGTTAAGGATGTTAACGGAACAGAAGAGTTATTAACAGCTGAGGAGTATGAGGCTCACTGCGAGAACGAGTAATCAAAAACTTATTTCAAAGAGAGGTTTGATAAATGGGGCGTTACGTACCTAATACAAAAGAAGAGCAGCAGGCAATGCTCCAGGATATTGGCTATAAGAGCTTCGATGATCTCTATGCTGTTATTCCTGAGAATGTTCGCCTTAATGGAGCTCTTAACATACCAGAGGGAAAGTCTGAATTAGAGACTGGCCGCGTAATTTCTGGTATGGCAGATATGAATAAGAAGTACCGCGCAATCTTCAGAGGCGCTGGTGCATATGATCATTATATTCCTTCCATCGTAAAGCAGATTACCAGCAAGGAGGAATTTGTCACTGCATATACACCTTACCAGGCAGAAATCAGCCAGGGTGTATTACAGTCAATCTTCGAGTACCAGACAGCAATCTGTGAGCTTACTGGCATGGATGTCAGCAACGCTTCTGTATACGATGGTGGTACAGCTGCTGCAGAGGCATGCAATATGTGCCGCGACAGAAAGCACAATGTATTATTTATCTCTGAGACAGTTGATCCTAAGGTTCTTTCTGTAATCCGTACATACAGCTATGGCAACGGTGCAGAGATTAAGATGGTTCCAGCTAAAAATGGAGTTACAGACCTTGAGAAGGCGGCTGAAATTATGGGGAATGATGCAGCATGTCTCTTAGTTCAGTCTCCAAACTATTTTGGACAGATTGAGGATCTTAGAGCTGCAGCTGATTTAGCACATGAGAAGACAGCAAAGCTTATTGCATCTGTAAACCCAATGGCTCTCGCTTTAGTAGAGACTCCAGCTGAGGCAGGCGCAGATGTATGTGTAGGTGAGGGACAGCCTTTAGGAATGCCAATTGCATTCGGTGGTCCATACCTTGGTTTCATGGCCTGCACCAAGGACATGATGAGAAAGCTTCCAGGAAGAATTGTTGGTGCTACAGTTGATCATGATGGCAACCGCTGTTTCGTTCTTACCCTTCAGGCAAGAGAGCAGCATATCCGTCGTGAGAAGGCATCCAGTAACATCTGTTCCAACGAGGCGCTCTGTGCAATGACAGCATGTGTATATCTTGCAGCTGTCGGTAAGAGTGGACTTACTGAGGTGGCAAGCCAGTGCGTTAGCAAGGCTCATTACCTTCAGCAGGAATTAGAGAAGGCAGGACTTCCAAGAAGATATGACAATGAATTCTTCCACGAGTTCGTAACACCATGCTCCGGCCAGGCTGATGCAATTTTGTCAGCTTTAGAGGAGAAGGGAATCTTAGGCGGCTTAAAGATTGACGACAATGAGATTCTCTGGTGTGCAACCGAGAAGTGCAGCAAGGAAGACATTGATTTAGTCGCTGCAACAGTAAAGGAGGTGCTTCGCTAATGGAACTGATATATGAAATCGGCGGACAGGGCAGAGGCTTAGACCTTTTCCCATCAAATGATGTACCTGCTTACACCTTAAAGGCACCTGAGAGAAAGGCAGACTTAAGACTTCCATCTGTTTCTGAAACAGAGTTATCACGTCACTATACTAAGCTTGCCAAGAGAACTCACGGTGTAAACAACGGATTCTATCCATTAGGATCCTGTACAATGAAGTACAATCCTAAAATCAACGAGGAGATGGCAGCACTTCCAGGATTCACTGGAATCCACCCATTAGCTCCAGTTTCTTCCGTTCAGGGATGCTTAAAGGTATTAGATACTCTTCAGAAGGATCTTTGCGAAATCGCTGGAATGGATGCATTTACATTACAGCCAGCAGCAGGCGCTCATGGAGAGTTTACAGGCTTATTACTCATCAAGGCTTACCACGAGGCTAAGGGTGACACCAACAGAACCAAGATTATCGTTCCTGATTCTGCGCATGGTACAAACCCAGCTTCCGCAACAATGGCGGGCTTCGATGTAGTTTCCATCGCTTCTGGTGAGGACGGATGTGTTGATCTTGATTCCTTAAGAGCAGCAGTTGGACCAGACACCGCAGGTCTTATGCTTACCAACCCTAACACAGTTGGTATCTTCGACAAGAATATTCTTGAAATCACTGAGATTATCCACGGTGCTGGCGGTTTATGCTACTATGATGGAGCTAACTTAAATGCTATTATGGGTCAGTGCAGACCTGGAGATATGGGATTTGATGTGGTTCACTTAAATCTTCACAAGACCTTCTCCACACCTCACGGTGGTGGCGGCCCAGGAGCAGGACCTGTTGGATGCAAGAGCATTCTTGCCCCATTCTTACCAGGCATGCCAGCAGTCTTAAAGGATGGTAAGTTTGATTACCAGAAGGCTGAGTCAACTATTGGCGATTTAAGAACCTTCCAGGGAAACTTCTTAGTTATCGTTAAGGCACTTACTTATATTACTACTCTCGGAGCAGAGGGAATCAAGGAAGCTTCCGCTAACGCAGTTCTCAACGCTAATTATATGAGAGTCAAATTAGCTAAGGATTATGATATGGCTTATGATGTAACCTGCATGCATGAGTTTGTTATGACCTTAGAGAAAACTCATCACGATATTAATATCAGTGCAATGGATATTGCCAAGGCAATGTTAGACTACGGTATCCATCCACCAACAATGTACTTCCCACTCATTGTTCATGAGGCACTTATGGTAGAGCCAACTGAGACAGAGACAAGAGAAGAGATGGATCATGTTATTTCCGTATTACAGGAAATCATGGCTAAGGCTAAGGAGGATCCAGATTATATCAGATCTGCACCTCATCACACTGTTATTTCCAGACCAGATGAAGTATTAGCGGCTCGTAGCCCAGAAGTGAAATTTACTTTTTAGGAGAATTAAATAATGATTCGAAATATTAGCATTTGTTCTTCAGACAGCCTTGATCCATATATGAATCTGGCATATGAAGAGAAACTGACTTATTCAGTATTGGAGGACGAGTGCATTCTGTATCTCTGGCAAAATGATAACACCGTTGTTATTGGCAAGAACCAGAATGCATATAAGGAGTGCAATGTTACGAATCTTGAAAGGGACGGCGGGCATTTGGCTCGCCGTCTTTCTGGTGGAGGGGCAGTTTACCATGATAAGGGCAACCTGAATTTTACATTTTGCCTAAGGAAGGACAATTACGATGTGGACAGGCAGCTTAACGTAATACTTAGAGCTGTTAGGTCCTTCGGACTCCCTGCAGAAAAGACAGGAAGAAATGACATTGTGGTTGAAGGAAGGAAATTCTCAGGAAATGCCTTCTTTAAAAATGGCGACTACACCTATCACCATGGCTGTATTCTAATTGCGGGAAATACAGACAAAATGGGAAACTATCTTAATGTATCAAGGGAGAAGCTTGAATCTAAGGGTGTTTCCTCGGTTAAGTCTAGAGTTAAGAATCTCCATGAGTGGAATGAGAAAATTACCGTAGAGAGCCTTAGAGAGGCCATGATTAGAGCCTTTAAGGAGGAATACGGCGGGGAGGCAAGGATTATTCCTTTCTCAGATTCCTATTTTGAAGGAATAAAGGAAGTGAGAGACAAGTATGCCTCCGAGGACTGGCGCTTTGGCCAAAAGATAAGCTTTACAGACCAGCTTAATCACAGATTTCCCTTTGGAGAAGTTAATATTCAATTAAATGTAAACAAGGGTCTTATAAAGGAAGTTAAGGCTTACAGTGACGGCCTTAACACGGAGTTTACATGTGAAGTCGAAAAAGCTTTGGAAGGACTGCCATATAGAAGCAGTGCTTTCTATGAGGCTTCTGAGAAGTGTTCAGGTGACCTAAAGGAGCTGCTGCTTTACTTTGTGGAGATTATATAAATATTTTGTGAAGCGGTAGACTCAAAAATATGAACATGCTACAATATTATGCGGGAAAAGATACAATAAAATGTGTGTGGTTTATGGAGCGGGTATGTTCAGAACATTACTTAATGGTCAGTCAGAGGGCGTCTACGTCATAGACGCTGAAACATTCAAAATTAGTTTTATAAATGATGCTGCCAAGGAGATTTTTGGCCTTGTCGGGGATCCGGTTGGCAGACCTTGTTATGAGGTTTTCGAAGGAAATTCGAAGGCCTGTCCGACATGCCCTCATGTCAATAATTACAGGGAGGAAAGAACTGTTACAAGAAACAAAAGGGTTCTTGAAATCCGTAATATGTATTATGAGGAAGATGGCAGAAAATATTATGCTGAATTCGCGAAAGATGTTACTTTAGAACAGAATGCTGCGGTTGCTGAAGAACAGGCCCAGATGGTTTTGACCATGGCATTAGAGCAGAGTAACCTTATATACTGGGAATATGATTTGCAGACACATACATGCTATAGGTCTGATCGATATGTCAGATTAATCGGAGGCGCTTTTAAGGTGCCTATGATTCCTGAAGAACTTGAGAAGGACGACAGCATTGGTAAGAAAGAGCAGAGACTCCTTAGAAGTATGTATGAGAGAATCCTTAACGGCGAAGATGAAGTTGAGGAGGAAATGCTGGTACGTATTCTTGGAAGAGAAGTTTGGTGCAGAATTCATTTTTCTACTGTTGTTGACGTGAAGGGAGACAGAGTCAAGGCTGTATGCGTAATGCAGAACCTTGAAGAGCTTAAGGAACTTGAGGAGAGTCTTTTTGCCGCAGCAAAGCAGAATCAGTTTGAGTTCTTCACTTATGATATTATCACAGATAAGCTCACTGCATACAGGGACGAACAGGGACGAAATGCCTATGCTGGCAAGGACAGCAATACTATTAAGGCAGAAGAACAGCTAAATATTCATCCAGACGACCTAAACCTTGTTATTGATTCAATAAGAGGTGCAAAAGAGGGAGCGGTAAATCAGGAAATCACTGTGAGACGTCATGATAAGCGTTACGAGTCTTACAGACTTTATAGAATCAGACTGGATACCTTTTTTGATAATTCAGGTAACCCAGTCAAAATATATGGTACCGTGAAAGATATCACTGAAGACGAGCGTGATATGAGACAGTACCGTGTGCAGATGGCTTTTATGGAAACCTATAAGAGGGCTTCCCTTGCCTATGCAGATTTAAACCTTGAAACTAACAGGGTTACCCATGTTAAGACTAAGCATCAGAATCTTAGAAAGGCTATTGATAATAAGAGTCTTGAGAACTGGGTTGAAAATATGGCTGCTCATATTGAGGGTGAGCAGTATGTAAGACTGTTTAGAAAATGCTTCTTTATGGAGAAGCTCAAGATGGATTATGTTAGAGACAGGAAAAGAACTGAGATTTCTGTGCCTTTCTGGCTTGATGAAAACAAGCTTATATACGCCAGATTCATTGTTAATCTGATTGACAACCCGGTATCTAAGGACGTTGAAGGTTATATCATTATCAGGGATGAGACTGAGCAGCAGCTTAGAGCCGAGGTTGGAAAGAGTGTCATTGGTACTGATTATGATCTTGTTGCCCTAGTTGATATATATGATGGCAAAATAGACAACATTTTTGGCTACGAGTATTTGGGCTTTCATGATGAGAAAAATGAAACCTTTGACAGCTATGTTAGAGAACTGGCGCTTCGAACCGTGAAGGATGAGGTGAATAAACTATATGACCTTTCCTTTGAATATGTTAAGACAGAAATTGAGGAAAAAGGCCGTTTCTCCATGATGCTGAACCTTGATTCAGCAGATGGAGAAGGCATTTTGCAGAAGAACTTTTCCATGGTTCGTCTTGAAAACTTTCCTAGTAAGCTGCTTCTTGGAATACAGGATGTCACTAACCTCTACCAGCAGGAGAAGGAGATTCAACAGACGCTTCGTAAGGCGTTAGAGAAGGCAAAAGCTGGAGAGAACGCCAAGATGGACTTCCTATCCAGAATGTCTCACGATTTAAGGACTCCTCTTAACGGTATTATTGGCCTTGCAGATATTGCAACGGATGAATGTAATGATGCAAATATCCTTTCTTACCTGGAAAAAATAAATGCTTCGGGAAAGCTCCTGGTTTCACTGGTAAATGATATCTTAGATGTTGCCCAGGGAGAAGAAAAGAAGATGACCTTAAGGCCTGAAGCATACTCTATGAGAGAGTTTTTGGACACTATTAATCAGGTTATTGTGGAACAGTGTAAGAGCAAGTCCATTGAGTACAATGAAGAAATGAGCGGGGTTAAGGACCTATGGTTTAATGTAGACAAACTCAGATTTAATCAGGTATTCCTAAACCTTTTATCAAATGCAGTTAAATACACCCCAGAGGGCGGAAAAGTCACCTTCAAGGGCGAAGTGGTAAAGAAAGAAGATAACATTTGCCATATTGAGTTCCATGTTATTGATAATGGAATTGGTATGAGTGAAAGCTTCATAGAGCATGCCTTTGATGTATTTAGTCAGGGAGCAAATGGCAGAAATGATGGAACTGGTTCTGGTCTTGGACTAGCCATTGTAAAACAGATTATCGACCTTACTGGCTGCGAAATCTTCATAGATTCTGAACTTAATAAGGGAACTGACATGAAGGTAATAGCACCGCTTTCACTTGCTAAACCACAGGTAGTTGAGCAGAGTAAAGAGGTTAATGAGGAAGCTGAGAACATGGACTTTGGTAACAAAGTTACTGTGCTTGTGGCCGAGGATCAGCCTTTAAATGCCAAGATTATTGTTAAGATGTTAAATAAGAAGGGTATAAGGGTGGATCTTGCTGAGGATGGAAGACGTGCGGTTTCAACCTTCCTGTCATCAAATCCGGGTCATTATGCAGCAATTCTGATGGATGTGCGAATGCCAATTATGAATGGTCTTGAGGCAACGAAGGTAATTAGGAGTCACACGGAGAGAAGCGACGTGGATATTCCTATAATTGCCGCCACGGCCAATGCCTTCCTTGAGGATAGGGAGCAGTGTATCGAGGCGGGAATGACTGACTACATTACCAAGCCAATTAATACCAGAGAATTGTATGACAAGATGTCAATTTACATCTCAGGATACTCATTATAATAAAGATTTTAAGGAAACCGGTTGCCGTGAGATAACCGGTTTCTTTTTTTGTGAAAAAAACACAGATATTTCGCATATTTTACTGTCTTTCATAATGACAAATAGGGTATAATATATTTGCTTATTGTTTGCTTTAATGTGGACAAAGGAAAAAGGATTAATATGAGATTTGATTTCAGAGAATTGCAATTCAATGCAGAACAATTGCTTGAAAATGTAATTGAACAGAACAATATATTGGTGTTCTACATGGATGGTGTGGAACGCTCTATTATAATGCCTAAAGGTATGTTTACTAATACGGACAGAATTAGTTTGGACAGACTGGTAAGTGAGCACTTTCTGTATCCAACAGACAGAGACCTTGTAAGAGGTCTTATGGACAGTGTGTCAAGAGGCGATGAGAACGGCGAGGCAGAGGTTAGATTCCATCTTAATTCCTCTGATGAGTATAGATGGTATAAGATTCGTTTTAACCGTGTTAGCAAGGATGGTAATGACAGAATAGGCTTGTGCACAGCCATTGATGTTACGGAGAAGCATTCCTACAGGGAGAAGATTAACCGTATATATGAAGATGTAATCAATGATGAGAGTAAGCTTGAGACTTCTGTGCTTTGGAATGCTTTGTATAGAAGTTTCTATATGATTGTTGTTATTGATGGCAAAACAGGTCATGCAAGAGAAATAGTTGAGCATCCTCAGAACAACGATGAGAGAACTATCTATATTGATAGTTTTGATGTCAATTCTGAGAAATACTTTAGAAAGTATGCTACAGAGGGCACACTGCAGGATGTAATTGAAAAGACAAGAGTAGACTTTGTTAAGAAGGAACTTGAAAAGGAAGAGGTTCACAGAGTTGTCTTTGACGGCAAGGATGTCTATGGAAGGATGAGAAACTTCCAGATAGACTTCTTCTATATGGATAAGGATTTTGAGGTTATTGGCTGTACAGTTTCTGATGTGACAGAGGTGGTACAGTTCAACAGAGACCAGCAGGATGTCTTGAGGATGACCATGGAGAGAGAGCAGAGAGCACAGGAGGCTAAGAATCAGTTCTTTGCTAACATGTCCCATGAAATCAGAACTCCTCTTAATGCTATTGTTGGTATGGCGGAAATTGCCAAGATGGATATACACAATCCTCACAAGGTAGAGGAATGTATGGATATTATGCTTAACTCTTCCAAAGAGCTGGTTAACGTTGTAAGTAATATCCTTGATTCAAGTAGCTTTAAATCTGGAAATGTACATTTGGTAACGCATCGGGTTAAGATGCAGGACTTTGTTAAAAGTATTGAATCCGATTTTAATTCCAATCATCGCCGCAAGGACCAGACCTTTGCAATTAATCAGAACACCAGCCATGGTGAGTTTATTATGGATGAAGAGAGACTAAAGAGAATGCTATTAAATGTTCTCGCAAATGCTGCCAAGTTCTCTCCTCATGATGGACATATTGATCTTGATATAATTGAAAGAGCTGGAGAAAGCGAAAATGAAGGATACTATGATTTTGTTATCAGAGACCATGGTAAGGGTATCGCAGAAGAGGATATTTGCCATGTATTTGAACCATTCTTCAGGGACAAGGAATCAGCCAAGAATTATTTAGGCGGTACCGGACTTGGATTATCTGTAGTTAAGAATATAGCAGATGCCATGGGGGCAGAGGTTGCAATTGATAGTAAGATTTCGATTGGAACATCTGTAAAAATCAGTGTTCCAGTGAAATTTGTTGCACAGTCAGCTAGACCAAGACCTGCAGCTGGTGGTAATAAGCGAGTACTTGAGGGCTGTAGAGTATTAGTGGCTGAGGATCAGCCTGTTAATATGGTGGTTGCCAAGAAGATGTTAGAGCGTTTTGGCGGTATTGTTGATGTTGCTGAAAACGGCAAAATTGCTGTCGATAAGTATCTGGCCAACCCTCCAGGAACATATGACTTCATCTTTATGGATATTCAGATGCCAATTATGGATGGATATGAGGCTACAAAGGCTATCAGAGCTTCTGGTCACAATGATGCCAAGAATGTAAGAATCATTTCAATGACTGCTGACGTTCTTGCCTCCGATGTCGAGATGGCAAGAGAAGTAGGAATGAATGGACATATTGGCAAGCCAATCCATACACAGGATATGGAGAATCTCATTATGGAAGCCTTAAAACGTAGATTCAGATAGGAAGAGAGTATGAGCAACTATTTAGATATTTTAAGAGACTATGGAGCCGATATAGACGGAGTTATGGACCGCTTCATGGACGACGAAGAATTACTGGCTGACTGCCTGGTAGAATTCATGGGAGAGGACCAGCTTCTAAAGTTGAGAGCTGCTATTGAAAGCAAGGACTATGAAGAGTCATTTGAAGTTGCCCATGCTTTGAAGGGCGTTTCCGGTAATCTTGGACTTACACCGCTTTTCGATAAGGTGTGTGTTTTGGTGGAATCTTTAAGAGCCAAGGATTATGGCCCGGTAGAAAATGAGTTTTCCGATGTATGCGACGCCTACGATAAATTCGTAACAGTATATGAATCTCTTGGCTTAGAATGATTTTATAAATAGGATTTTATTTTTAAACCCCTGTCCTAGGACAGGGGTTTTAGTTTATATTGTTGTTTTGATGAACTCTGCAAAAGCTGAAGCTTTTTTATCCATTCCTTCCTGTACCATAAGGCTGCCTGCGTCGTTCGCAGTTTCAATAATACAGAAATTGCCAGGGAGGTAGAAACCCTTGTTCATATTTAAGGCGGATATTAGTTGTCTTGCAACAATATCGCCACCGCTGTAGCCTGAGACTACAACTCCGTATAGAACCTTTTCTTTGAAGGAGGTTGTTCTGTAAAGAGAGGTTAGTCTGTTTATAAAGGCTGTGAGATTGGCACTTAAGGCATCGTTATAGTTAGGGCATAGAAGCAGGAGACCATCACATTCCTTTAAGGCTGGATAGGCTTCTTCAACCATGACTCCTCCGTAGAAACAGCTTCCCTTTTCTGAAAAATGGAGGCAGGCTTTAAAGACACAGCCTGAACAGTCATGAACCTCCCCGTTTCTAACATTAAAACTGTTTATGTCTATCTGATCAGACAGGGTTTTTTTGACTTCCTCGAAGAAGGCATAGGTGTTTGATGTGTGGTGTGAGCTTGCATGAATTACTAAGAGCGATGGTTTTTTCGCCGGATCATGCTGGGGCCTTTTAAAATTCAATAAGGATTTAATTAGGTCTTTTGCGGAGTGATAATAGGCTTCCTCTAGACTAACCTGCATATTTTTGGCAGTTACCTGGAAGTTGTTTAATGAACCCGTTGCCTCCACAAGTGACTTGCCCATAAAGGCGCAGCCTGAAGAGTTCATGGTAAAAACTATTTCTCTTCCCCACTGTTTTGTGTAGGTTTCAAGAGGACCGTCAACTATGACCGCCCCAAGGGAACCGGACAGAACATCGCTATGGGTTCTGAAATAGCCAAGTATATCATACATTTCGTGGTTTATTCCTGTTTCCGGCAGGGATAATAACACAAGAATTCTTGCATTGCTAAGACTTGTTTTGGACAGGTCTTCAAGGGACTTTAGAGAGGTATAGGATAGTCGAAGTTCCCTCTCTAAGGAGGAGAATGCTTTCTCTAATCGTCCGTTTAGATTAGGACAGATAATCAGCAGGTCTTTCAATTCAATCCCTCCAATTCTTTGTAGGCCTTTTCGATTCTTTCAAATAGTGGATCTGGCAGGTCTAAGATTTCCCACTCAGGTCCATCTATAGTCATTCTATTTAGCGAGCCTAAATAGACTCCTCTTAAGTAGGTGGAGCTATAGTGCCACTTTCCTGTAATGGTCCTTAAAATGCTTAAGGTAGCTGAGGAAAGGGCAGGGGCAAGATAAGGCTTAAAGCCTAAGTCACGGGTAACAAGATTGGATGTCACGGTAAGCTCTGTCAGTTTTTCGGATTTCTCTACATCATAATTATCAACTGAATTTGCAATAACAAGAGACTGTCCGTGTGGACCAAAAGCCCGACCTTCGGTGAGATAGGAGGAAAGGTCACTATCCTTCTTTGCAAAATATCTGGCTCTGGCATTCATAACACCAAGACCATAGCCCTTAATCTGATATGGTGAAAATTCCTTGTTAACTTCACTCGCAGCAAGATAGGCTGCCTTGCAAAGAGGATCCACCGGATCAGATACTAGGCAAAAGAGACCCTTATAGTTTCTTTCGGCAGCCATTTTGCCGTAATGGGAAACGAGGGGGCGGTTATTCTCGTACTGGAGCATTCTCATATCCGCCTTCTCGCCTGGACTGACGGGGGGGACTGCTTTGGTGGCGCAGAAGAGGAATACATCACAGTCAAATAAATCTTTCTCTTCGATTATTGTAAGAGGGACGTAGCCTTCCTCCTCGAAGGGGTCAAGAATCTGGTTAATCTCCATTTCATAGCGCTTGCACAGATTCTCGTTTAGGTCAAATACCCCAATTTCTGAAATAGTGTCCTGGCCAAGAAGGTGGAGGGCGAGAGCGATTGTTCCGCCGACATCACCCATTGCAACAATCTGAAGCCTGTACTTTTTCTCTGGCTTAAACCAGGAAAGGTTTTGATTTTCCAGAAGGAAGGGGATATCCTGCCTTCCCAAATCCATTAAAGTTTTCATAATTACTCCTATTCAATGCGTCCCATATTGTCGGTTCTAATCATTTGCTGCTCATAGCACTTTAAGTAGCTTGATGGGTAAGCGTTTAAGTCGTAGTCAACAAAGCCTCCCTGGAATGGAAGAATTGGTCTTCTAATTACATCGTAGAGTCTTCCCATGGTGAGGTTGTGTTCTGTGGTCCACTGATACTCCTCCTCTAAGGTCTCCATTATCGCGATAGCGTTTTCGATACATACCTTTGAGAGGGTGAAATAGTCCCTGTAGGTCATCTGTGGAAGGTATGGCGCTCCAACAAATGGAAGGATTCTGTTTATTCCCTGTACCATGCCGTGGACGGCATCGGTTTTGATTCTTTCGCCACCGATAATAGGATAGAAGCGGGCTTCAAAAATCAGTGCTCTCATGTTAGGAATGAAGTATACACTCTCAACAGGAACATTAAGATTATCCATATGATCACGGCCGGAACCGGACATGACACCAACAATCAGCTTGTCGACAGATACCTTTTTCTTATCGAGAATAGGGCTTAATCGCTGCATTCTATTGGCGTTATGAAGGGTGTCATCTGCCAGTATTACTGGTCGGTTAAAGGCTCTTATGGTATCGACCTGGGTTATTAACTCGGAATAATTTGGTGTTTCCGCTATTTTATAGGCTGAACCGTCAAGCTCATAGATTCGTGAGGTGTGTAGGGCCTTAGTGACAGTGTTTGGAACTACAACCTCCTGGAGGCTGTCGCCAAAAGGTACACACATGTATTTACCAAGCTGTCTAGGAGTGACAGGGTGGGATGGAACCTGATTTTCGCGGGTTACAAGCTCTATCATTCTGTGATCAATGTAATTTGAATCATAGGACATGATAAGTGAGTCAGGGTAAAGATCTGCAAGGGTGAGCATGAGTCTGTCGGAGGCCTTGATAATTGCATCCTGAACCCTTGGATTTCCTGAGAATGGTGCCTTTATTTTGGATTCAACATTTGAAATCAGGGCAAAAGGTGTAAGCATGTTAGCCACGGAAACATATTCTGATTTATTTGAAATCAGAAGCTTGAAGCCATGACGCTTAAAGGCTGCTTCAAGGTCTTGCCTGTCGGGGAAGGAACATTCCTTAATATGACACAGACCGAAGGAGTATTCTTCCCTGAGGAACCAGGAGAGGCTCTCGGTTAGTATCTTGTGGAATGGATGTCTTATCTGGCAGTCAGGTGAAATGAAGACGCCGGTGATAACCACAAGATGTCCGGATACATGCTTTCTCAGTTCTTTTGCAAATTCAACATCGTTGTATTCCTTATACAGATCTCCTGAGGAGAGACTGTGATAAAGAAGAATGCAGTGATTATGCTGCATTTGAGTATCTCTTAGTAGCATTACAGATTCGTTTTTGAAGTTGTTAAAGGAAATATCAAACTCCTCGGCTAATTCCTCAGTCATATTAGGCAAAATCTCAAATTTAAGGTTGGCAGAATCGATTACACCCTTGTTCTGAGGCTCACGCATATAGAGGTGATGCTCGTAGATGAAATTCTGGGCCATAGGATTAATGAGATAGGAGATATCAAGGTCATTATCAATATTATCTCTAATCTTGGTGGAACTTACATCTTCAAGCTCTCTGTCAAGGTCGATTATATCAACAGAGGCGAGAAGGTTTTCGTAGGTTTTAATTGAGTCACTGTCCTCCTGACCTCTCAAAAATACAATGTGATCCATATGATGGACTGAATCTTTCTTAGGCTTTACCTTGTAGGCGGAAGCATTCCTTATTACATCAGAGCCCATAACCAGCGACACAGTTTTTCCTGGGAAGAGGGATTTTAAATATGCAAGATCCTTTGGATTAGCAATATTTACAGGAATATTATCTGGGAATGGGTAAGCCATACCAAGATCGGCAATTGACATGGAGACAATCTGCCTCCTTAAAAGTCTTGGCTGAGTTCGCTTAGACCAGGAGAACTCGTCAAGGGCAAGGTATACTTCGTATCCACGGTTAACCATCTCAAGAACCAGGCGCTTATGACCATTGGTGAAGGGGTCGAAGGTGCCAGGGAAGAAGGCCACTCTGTCAGATGAGGTGAAGCCCATTTTGCCATGCTTATCAAGATAAGATGCTATGAATCTGTATATGTGATTTAAGGAAGCCGCTTTCTTAAATCGATATATTTTGTTGCTGGAAGGTGTCATTAAAAGTATTACAAGCTTCTTGTGGAAGAAGTTTAATATAGATAACTTCTCCTCCTCGTTAAGGAGATTGCTTGCAATTAAATCTGCAGACAAAATATAGAGGGCCTCGAGAGAGACGGACTCCTTGTAGTTACCAAGACCTGTTGCAATCATTCCTAAGAGACGATTCCTTCTGCTCTCGAAGGTCTCACTGTATTCAGGGAAAAGTGAAAGGTATTTATTGTAGTGCTGCATAAGTACAGCAACGGTTTTAAGGGTAACTATGTTAAGGGTTTCAGATGTGGAACTTAAATAAATATCAAATTCATTAAGAATTTCATCTAACTCAGATGGCTGCAAGTAAACCAGGGCCTGGCCAAGGTAGTCAGGAACATATTTTGCGTACTGATAGCCACCGATTTCAAGGCCTCGTAAAAGTTCAATGCAGATTTCATTTCTCTGGTCAAGAGAGAGGTGAGGCATTAGGGTGATAAGTGCATCGCCCGCACGCTTCCTTACAGTAACTCGCTCGCTCACCTTTACAAGGTTGGCAAGGTGTGTGGCAGAGTGGAATATCTGGGTTTTTGAGCCGGCGTCTACCTGGGCTTTTATCAACCTGATATTTACCAGCTTGAAGATCCATGGGGTGTCAGTTTTTAAGTTTTCAAGGTAAAGCTGAGACAGCACCTCATCGTTTAAGAGGAAGTCCTTCTTTAAGGATGAAAAAGCCTTTTCGTCAGCTGTTATATCGCAGTTTGTTTTGGCTACAAGATAGTCTATGGAATAACTCTTGGAGTCAAAGGTGAGACTGTTTAAAAGCTCTCTTGTCTGCTTTGAAACCATGTCGCCTAAATCACCCTTAACAATCATGTCATTACACAGGCGAAGGGCATTAAGCTTTATTTCGTCGCTGCCCCTTTTGGCATTTCTTACGGTGAAGTCAAGAATTGTCTCTATGTCACTTCGGGAGCAAAGGTTGTAAGGCAGGGCTGTGGCAGTGTCAATAAGAGTGAAGATTCCCCACTCGTCGTAGTCGTCATCCCTGAAGAAGTTTATCAATATGTCCTTGTAGGATTTGATTTTGCCTGGATTACAGTTAAAAAGAAGACCTTCCATGGTTCTCTTTAATGTGTAGCCCATCCACCTTCTGTCTCTTGCTGAAGTTCGGTAATCAGCTTCAATAACCCTTCTTATGGACTGGAGCCAGAGGTCCTCTGCAGTTATAAGTGAGCCTGGAAGGGTGACATCCTCGGGTAGTTCTTTTCTATATTCCTGATTATATTTTGCAATTAGGATGCCGATTAAAGTGGCTGAACGGCGGCGTATGTCGCCTTCCTTGTGAACGAGGAGCTCAGATAAAAAGCGAAGGGTAAGTCTTTTTTGCTTTTTTGTCATATAGGTACAGTATTCCTCAAAAACATCAAGATATGTTCTTAGATGCATGGAATTCTTCTCTGTTCTGGCCTCGTCTAAGATTTCGTTAAGGGAGCTTTCGTTGTTTAACAGGCTCATTACATAAATATTATGTCTGATAGCCTGGTTCTTCAGATTTTCAG
>JAZQNS010000030.1:0-4461 GCA_045627425.1 Lachnospiraceae bacterium
ATAAGTAGCTATAAGTCCCAGAAACTATCAATAGAAAAGAATTCTACCCTTTCCCCTAATATGCTATAGAACTATAAAGGACCCATAACCATGAAACTATTTAAGTATAAGAGACACAAAGAAAAAGAAGACCAAAGAAAAAGTACCCACGAAAAAGCCGTGGGTACTTAGAAAGAACATATATACCTGTGTTAATTCCAACATGGAAATGTTTTAATAAGCCAGCAGAGAATCTACCTATAATTTAATACCATTCTTCTTACATAACTCTCTGGCAGACTCAACAGAATCTATTCCTGTCTTATTCTTAATAGGAGCGAACTCTCTCTCTCTTAAGACCTCGAATGGAAGGTTGTTGTCCATCATATGGATTAAGTCTAAGATTAAGGTCTCATACTTGTGGCCGTTAGGAGTCTCTGGCTTAATAAGGTCGCCATTCTCGTCAAGGCAAGGAATCTTCTTCTCTACCACGTGAAGTGGGAGATCCTTCTTAAGGATATCCTTTAAGGCATCCATGGAGAAGAGGTAGTTTAAGATTACTCCGTAGTAGTAAGCTGGCTCCCCGTTTTCATCCTTGGCATTCATTAACTCGTCTGTAAGCTCATAGTATTCAACTATGGATGGCTTTCCATCCTCTAAGCACATAACTCCAACCTTTTCATCTGGAGCAGCCTTCTTAATTACCTTGGAGCCGGATACATAACCGCCAGCAAGCACTGCACCGATGAAGACTGGGTCAGCCATTCTCTGAAGCACGTTGTCAACTGCGAAGCAGTTTAAGTACTTGATGCCCTCCTGCTCAATGCAAATATCAAGGCCGGAATTCATAAGGGAGCCGAACCAGCCACCGTTACCATTTGGAGATGTTGCGAGCTTGCCCTTACCCTCAAGGAGAATTTTGCCTTCGTAGTCTGTGGCTGCCGCCATGTCCTGCTTAAAGAAATGAACATACTCCTCTGGATACTGGTGGAACTCCACATCCTGGAAGTACTTAACTGTATTGTCGTGATTCTTGTCAGAAGTCATAATGAAGAGGTGCACTGGGCGACCAACCTCATCAGTTACCTCCTGGAGGTTCTCTATGAGTCTCTGGAAGATAGTTACAGCCTCAGTCTCGCCAATGTCATACATTCCCTTAGGAAGGTCGGAGCCAAGTCTGGTTCCCATACCTCCTGCAAGGAGCACACAGGCAACCTCGCCGCGGGATAGTGCCTCAATACCGACTTTTCTGTATTCTTCCTTTTTTGCCTCAATCTCTGGGAGCTTGCAAACCTCAATAGGAGTGATTACGCCCTTTCCCTCCTGAGCTGCTGCCCTCTCTATACAGGCAAAATCTGTAGCCATAATCTCGGCACAGAGAGCCTCTTTCTCTTCCTCATTTAAGCTGTCGTAGTAACGGAGTACCTGCTCCTGCTTATACTTTTTTGCCTTTTCCAAAGCATCCTGGTATCCCATAACTGTCCTCCTGTAAATCTTTATAGTATTAAGGTTTTACCCTGTTTATAATGTTTAAATGGCCCGGCATCTTACCGGGCCATTAGTTATTTTACCACACATTAGCTAAAATTTCTAAATCTCATTACTGGATTCTCAACTTCAGAAATCTTAAGTATGTTCTCAATACGCTTTCTGGCAAGGGCTGCGTCATATGGCTTGGTAATGATTTCCAAGGCTCCTCTTGATAAGGCAAGCTCCTCATTCTCCCTCTCGCCATGGGCTGTAACCATAATTACAGGTATGTCCTTAAGGAAGATTGCGTTGCTCATATTTTCAAGAAGCTCTAAACCATTTATCTTAGGCATATGAATGTCGGAGATTACAAGTGAAATGTCCTTAAAGTGCATTTTCAGCATATCAAGGGCTGCCTCTCCATTGTCCGCCTCCAGTATGTGATACTGGTCAGAAAGCATGGTCTTGATTATCTGTCTGTCTATTGGCTGATCGTCAACTATTAGGATAGTTCTTCTCACATCCGGAAGCTCTATGCTGAAGTCCACATCAGTCTCTAATAGTAGTCTGTCCTTGAAATCCTCCATCTCAATTGGCTTACTGAAGAAGTAACCCTGGATGGAATCGCATCCCATGGAAGCTAAGAGCTCATACTGGGCTGCTGTCTCTACGCCCTCGGCAACTGTTTCCATGTTTAGTGCTTTTGCCATCTGAAGGATTGAGAAAAGGATGTTGTCAGCTCTAACCGAAGTCTCAAGGTCGTTGATGAACTTCATGTCAATCTTAAGGATGTCTACATTGAAATCCTTAAGCATATTTAATGAAGAATAACCTGATCCGAAATCGTCCATCAGGATCTGGAAGGAGGAATCCTTGAAGTCCTTAATGGCATCTATCATGTACTTAGGGTTGTCCTCGTAGGCACCCTCGGTGATTTCTAATTTAATAAGTTCTGGGCTGATTCCATATCTTGCAATCATCTCTCTTATCTGCTTGCCGAACTCGGGCTTGTAGAAGTTGATTCTGGAGATATTGACAGAGATAGGGACTATAGGCAAATTCGCCTGCTTTAATTTTGCCTGGAATCGACATACCTCCTCGCAGACGTAGAGGTCAAGTCTTGCGATGAAGCCGTTCTTCTCAAAGGTTGGGATGAAGAGGCCCGGGCTGATGGTTCCCTTTACTGGATGCTTCCATCTGATAAGGGCCTCTGCTGAGATAGTGCGGCCGGTCATGGTGTCCACGATTGGCTGAAGGAGGACATAGAATTCTCTGTCTCTTAGGGCCTTCTCCATCTCGGTAACTAATTCCTGCTCATTGATAATGGCTTCCTTCATATCCTCACTGAAGTAGCGGGAGCGGGTAATATAATTCTCTTTAATTAACTGTAAAGCCAGGCTTGCATGGTCACACATAAGTGACAGGGACATATTTCTGTTGTCTTCTGTAACTTCGAAAAGTCCCATATGGAGCTGCAAGGTGTATTCGATTGGGCTCCAGGACCACTCGCCTGCAAGGAAGGCCTCGATGTCTCGATCTATCTTCTCGAAATATTCCTTGGTTGTGCAGAAATAGAACTGGTCACCCTCGAAGCGAGCGCATATTCCTTCATATCCAAAGAAATGACGCATCTCGCGGGACAGGTTTGATAAGACCTGATCTCCCTTGTTGGCGCCGAAGAGCTCGTTAACCACCTTGAAGCGGTCTAAATCCCAGACACCGATAATGCAGTTGTCGTCATGCTCCTTTAGGAATTCTCTTGATCTAAGATAGAAAGATTCCCTATTATATAGGCCTGTCAGGATATCTCGTTCACTGCGGTATCTTAATTCCTGCAGGGACTGGATAGCGATTCCGCTGGTATAGATTCTGTTCTGAATTACTTTATTAACACGATGTCTGACAATACGCTGGTCAAAAGGCTTGGAGATAAAGTCCTCAGCACCTAAGGCAAGGGCTCTCTCCTCATTGTCAGGATCATGTTTCTCTGTATTTACAATGATAGGAATATCACTAAATCTCTCATCCTCTCTCATTGCATTAAGGAAGTCGAAGCCGTCCATCTCAGGCATCATAAGATCCAGAAGAACCAGATCAGTATCTATTCCCTTCTGAAGCATAGCCAGAGCAACTCTACCGTTCTCAGCCTCGATTACGTTAAAGTCGTTCTCAAATATTTTCTTTAGAATGGTGCGGTCTACCGGCTGGTCGTCGACAATCAGCATGGTTAGCATATCATTCATAGGACGTCCTCTTTTCCTAGCCTATAAGCCTAATGATAGACTTAACTAACATATATTTTATCAACGGATTTTCAAATAGGCAATAAATGTCATATTTTAGTCACGGACTTTTCATAGGATATCTAGGTCTTGTGGAGGAGGTGGAGGTGGGGTACAAATCTTGTGAGAGAGATGGGAAGATCGATATAAATCGTATGGGGGTTAGGGCTTAAAGGCAACATGAAGACTGGATTTGATTATCTAGGTTGCCTAGAGCAGAATGGTTTCCCGGTGAAAGCAACATTGCAGTGGGATTATGTTGTTTAGGTTGCCTGGTTAGATTCCAGGGTCCGAGCAAAGGCAACATATTATCTAATTTCTTTTACTTATGTTGCCTTGAGTAAGCCATCCCCCCCCCTAATATCCCTTGGGTTACCCTCAATAAAGGCAACATGTGAGCAGGGAATTGGCTGTTTAGGTTGCCTGGCTTGGTACGGAGGTCTCGATGAGGGCAACATTTTTGATAATAAAATGGGTTTAAGTTGCCTTTTAGAGAAGATAGCCTTCGGCTATACACTTCCCACTATCTGGGCGTGTTCGGAACTTTCATCCGTCAGAGCGCGCCCATGGCGCGCAAACCCAAAAAGAGGCATCCTTGCGGATGCCTCTTTCGGTATCTTAATTGAAATAATTCAATTATTTAACCTTGATCTTCTTTGTTGAAGAATATGTGCTGTAGAACTTCTTACCAGCAACTGTCTTGTAAGCACGTACCTTTACGTAGTATGTC
>JAZQNS010000031.1:0-4243 GCA_045627425.1 Lachnospiraceae bacterium
GTGTTTCGTTGTTCTTTTTCGCAAGTCCTTCGGCAAGCCAAAGCATGTTTTCAGCTTCAGTGTCTTTACCCCAAACTGCGCTTAAAAACTCTTTGATGCGGTAGTCAGCTTCGTCTTTGTCAAACCAACCCATTTCGGTGAGTGGAACTTAAGAATCCAATGATGGTTGCGTCAGGAACCTTCGGATCTGGCATTGAGTTTTCAGATTACGTTGACTTAAACCGCCTTGGTGCAGTGGTAACCAAGGGAGTTGCCAACAAGCCATGGCCAGGTAATCCAACACCAAGAATTGCAGAGACACCATCCGGCATGATGAATGCAATTGGCTTACAGAATCCAGGAATTGACCTCTTTATGGAGAGGGATCTTCCATTCCTTACTAAATATGACACCAGAGTCTGCGTAAATGTCTGTGGTCACACAGAGGAGGAATACTTAGAGACTGTGGAGAGATTACAGGATTCAACAGCAGATCTTCTGGAGATAAACATTTCCTGCCCTAATGTTAAGGAGGGCGGAATTGCCTTTGGTACAGACCCTAAGTCTGTAGAGCACATTACAAGAGAGATTAAGAAGATTGCCAAGCAGCCGGTTATTATGAAGTTAAGCCCTAATGTCACAGATATTAAGGTTATGGCCAAGGCTGCAGAGGCAGGCGGTGCAGATGGTATTTCCCTTATAAATACCCTTACTGGAATGAAGATAGACATTAACAGAAGGACTTTTGCCCTGGCTAACAAGACCGGTGGAGTGTCTGGCCCAGCCATTCATCCAATTGCTGTCCGTATGGTCTATGAGGCTGCAAATTCCGTAAAGATTCCTGTTGTTGGAATGGGCGGAATTGCCTCAGCTGAGGATGCAATCGAGATGATTCTTGCTGGAGCTACAGCTGTGTCAGTAGGTACCGCTAATTTCAGTAACCCAGGAATAACCATGGAAATTGTAGATGGTATCGAGAGATACATGGAGAGAATGGGCGTTACAGATATTAATGAGCTCATTGGAGCTGTTAAATAAGTGTTAGGAGTTCATTAAAGTGAAGAAGCTTACCATACCGGTTAAAGATACATATCCGGTCTATATAGGCCAGAACATAACAGACAAGCTTGGAAACTTCATTAAGGAGGAGAGTATAGAGGGCAAGTGCCTTGTGGTCACAGATTCCAACGTGGGTCCCCTCTACCTCTCAGGCATTTTGGAGATACTTGAAGATGCGGGTATTAAAGCTACAGGCTACAGCTTTCCTGCAGGAGAAAACCGCAAGAATATGGATACAATGTCCGATATCCTTGAGGCAATGGCTGCAAGGGAGTTAGGCAGAGGCGATTTTGTGGTTGCCCTTGGAGGCGGTGTAGTGGGAGACCTGGTAGGTTTTGCCGCCGGCTGCTACATGAGGGGTATTCCATTTGTACAGATACCAACAACCCTGCTTTCAATGGTGGATTCCTCAGTGGGAGGAAAGACAGGACTTAACCTGTCTACCGGCAAAAATCTTGCGGGACTCTTTCATCAGCCAAGGCTTGTGGTGGCAGATATTAATTACCTTAAGACTGCGGACAGCCACACCTTCTCGGAGGGGATGGCTGAGATAATTAAGATGGCAGTGCTGTCAGGGGATGAGGACTTCTTAAGAATAAGAAAGTTTGACGGAGAGAATGAAGAAGCTCTCCTTGAAATAATAGAGGCTGCGGTCAGATATAAGGCCAGCATTGTGGCTCAGGATCCTGAGGAGAAGGGCATTAGAAAGTGCCTAAACCTAGGACACACTTTGGCTCACCCAATTGAGACCCACAGCCATAACCTGATAAGTCATGGTCAGGCTGTAGCAATGGGACTTGCCTTTATGTGCAGAGTGTCTGTGGAGATTGGTAAAATGACCAGGGGAGATGCAGAAAAGATTGAAAATGAGCTTAAGAGGTTTAAACTAAAAACCATGCTTCCCTGCGATATGGAGGCCCTGCTTCCATACATGACAAGAGACAAAAAGAGGACTGCGGATGGAATTACCTTGGCAATTCCAATAAGGTGCGGTTCCCATTACTTTTACACATATACCTTTCAGGAAATCAGAGATTTGTTTTTAAAGGTGGCTGAATAAATAAATGAAAGTCAGAGTAAGCAGGGGAAAACTAGAGGGGACAGTTCTGGCTCCACCATCAAAATCCTATGCCCACAGGCTGCTAATTGCAGGTTCACTCTGCAAGAAGGGGGCTTCTATTGCCAATGTCGGCAGGTCCGAGGATGTGGCGGTTACCCTTAAGGCCATAGAAAGCCTTGGGGGAGTGGTTGAATATATGAATGGCAATGCTTTTGTCTCGGGGCTAAGACCTGACATGGGAGGAGAGGCGCAGGTTTTCTGCGGTGAATCCGGTTCGACATTGCGATTTTTAATGCCTCTTAGCCAGGTGTTGAAAAGCTCTACCGAGTTTGAGGGAAATGGCAGGCTTCCTAAGAGACCTGTGGCTGATCTTTTAAAATGTCTTGAAGAACATGGTGTAAGTCATTATAATGACCATATTCCCTTTGCTTTAAAAGGGAAGCTTGAGCCGGGAGAGTACGTCATTCCTGGCAGTATCAGTTCCCAGTATATTACAGGCTTACTTTTTGCCCTGCCTTTACTTAAAGAGGAATCCACCATCAGGATTACAGGCAAAATGGTCAGCCGAGACTACATAGATATGACTTTAAAGGTCTTAAGAGACTTCGGAATAGAAGTCGAGGAGACCGAGGATGGCTACAGAATTCCAGGTAAGCAGGAATACCAGGCCTACAGTCCAATTATAGTTCCGGGAGATTATTCCTCGGCGGCATACTACTTCGGGGTCAACGCCTTAGGCTCCGAGGTGGAGATTGCTGGACTCGAGAGTGATTCCCTTCAGGGAGACCGAAGAGTGGAGGAATATCTTGACATAATTAAGGCAGGAGATAAGAGGGAGATTTCCTTAAAGAATAATCCTGATCTTTTGCCAATACTTTCGGTGGTAGCGGGGGCTAGCCCGGGAGTAACTTCCTTTACGGAGTGCGGTTTCCTTAGGGGTAAGGAGTCTGACCGCATAAAGACAGTGGTGGAAATGCTAAATGATCTTGGGGTGGAAGCCCGTGAGATGGAGGATGGCATAGAAGTCACAGGAGGAAGCATAAAGGGTGGTCTGGTGGATTCCCACGGAGATCACAGAATAGCAATGGCCGCGGCAATTGCGGGCACTGTTTCAGAGGGAGAAGTAATAATAGAGAGGGCAGGGGTTGTATCAAAGTCCTACCCTGGCTTTTATGAGGTATTAAAGAAATTAGGGGGAAAGGTGGAGAAAATTTAAATGAAGAGTTTAGATCAGTTAAGATTGGAAATCAATGAGATTGATGAGAAACTCCTGCCCCTTATTATCAAGAGGATGGAGCTAAGCAAGGAAATTGCTATGGTTAAGGAACAGACAGGCGTGCCTACCTTTGATGATAGACGCGAAGCTGCCATTCTTGAGCGCGTAAAATACAAAGCTGGTGCATATTCCGAGGAGGCTGCAGAGCTTTATGAGGAAATCATGAGATACAGTAAGAAGTATCAGGACCGCATCAGAGAGGAGAGAAGAGGTTGATTACAGGACTCATTGGAAGAGGACTAAATCACAGCTATTCGCCTATGCTTCACGAGACCTTGGGTCTCATGGGGTATGGGCTTTTTTCCATGGAGGAGGGTATGCTTTCCTCCTTTCTTTCTGACCATAGAGATGAAGAGGGATTTTTCAATGTAACCATGCCCCATAAGCTTAAGGCTTGCGAACTCTGCGACCAGGTGTCCCCTGAGGCCATGGAAGCGGGAGCGGTCAACACTATCGTACTAAGAGATGGCAAGCTTCTTGGCTATAATACCGATATCTACGGCTTTAAGTATATGCTTAAGAGAGACCAGGTGGAGGTAAAGGGAAAGCACGTGGTTATTCTTGGCTCTGGAGGAGCCATGAGAGCTGTCAGGGTGGCGCTTTTATCCATGGAAGTGGGTGAAATCACTGTAATCTCCAGAAAGGGACCGGTTACAGTGTCTGACAGAGAGAAATATGCTGATGCAGATATCCTGATTAATGCTACACCTGTAGGTATGGGACGATATATTGAAATGTGTCCTATAGATCTTGATAACTTCACTAACCTTAGCTATGTTGCGGATTTAATATATAATCCCTTGGCAACCAGGCTTATAGTTTCGGCGGAAAAAAGAGGCATAAAAGCCTCAAACGGTCTTCCAATGCTA
>JAZQNS010000032.1:0-20380 GCA_045627425.1 Lachnospiraceae bacterium
CCTATTCTTGTCAAAAACATTTTCATTTGAGCCGGTGTTGTATTCTGTGCTTCATCAAGAATAATAAAAGAGTTATCTAGCGTTCTGCCTCTCATATAGGCAAGCGGTGCAACCTCAATAAGCCCTTTCTCCATATTCTTAAGGAAGCTGTCTGCTCCCATAATCTGGTAAAGGGCATCATAAAGGGGACGTAAATACGGATCAACCTTACTCTGTAAATCACCTGGAAGGAATCCAAGCTTCTCTCCTGCTTCAATTGCAGGTCTGGTTAAGATAATCTTATTTACTTCCTCATTTTTAAAAGCTGTAATTGCCATTGCCATTGCAAGATAAGTCTTACCTGTACCAGCAGGTCCAAGGCCAAAAACAATCATCTTATTCTTAATGGCATTGACATAATCCTTTTGTCCGAGAGTTTTAGGCGCAACTGGTTTACCTGTAATGGTATGACAAATCATGGATGCATCCATTTTAGTCATTTCATGCTGCTTGTCTTCAAGCACAAGTGCGAGGCAGTAATCCACATCATGCTCAGTAATCTCACCATGCTTGTCATAGAGTACAGCCAACTCAGAAACAGCCTTTCTTGCAAAAGAAACTGCCTCCTCTGTACCAATAATCTTTAAACTATCCCCTCTGTTGATAAGCGTTACTCTAAGACTCTTCTCTATTTTTTTAAGAAACTGATCAAGGCCGCCAAATATAGCCATTCCCTGTTCAGTGCTCAGCTTAACTTCTGTTTCAATTAATCCCATATAAAACCTTTCTTAATATATAGCTATTTATGATATGGTTCATTGTTGTTGATCCTAAAGCATCTGTAGACCTGTTCTAAAAGAATAACCCTCATTAGCTGGTGGGGGAAGGTCATGTCTGAAAAACTAAGAGACATATCTGCCCTGTTTTTAACAGCTTCAGATAAACCTAAGGAGCCTCCAATAACGAAGGAGATATTTCCAGATTCATAGGTCATAATCTGCGAAAGCTTTTTAGCCAGAGAAACTGAATCCATCTTTTTACCTGCAATATCAAGAACAATACAGTAGGAATCAGAAGGAATCTTGGCAAGCAACCTCTCACCCTCAGTCTCCTTAATCTGCAAACACTGTTTATCAGATGCATTATCAGGTGTTTTCTCGTCTGCAACCTCTATTATGTCAATATTGCAATACCTTGACAGACGCTTTTTATACTCTGAAATAGCCTCCGTGTAGAACTTTTCTTTTATTCTTCCAACGCAACAAACTGTAATCTTCATATATGCACCTACTCCGTTTTATTATACTATATTTTGTCCCAAAAGCATAACAAATATGCCCTCTTTATAGTCTAAAACATTGGCAAATTATCAGCATATGATTTATAATGATTTTGTTATTCTTATTAAGAAAGGTATGCTTTTTATGGATGAAAAAACATTAGAAAACGAAACCCTGGAGGTTAATCAAAACGAAGATATTATTGAAGAGGAATCCACTGATCTCTTAAAGTCACCGAACAAGGCTTATATTGAAGCTTCCGACAAGGAAGAGGAAATGAGATCCAGCTTCTTCTCCTTTATTATCGTCTCAGTTTTATTATTTATTATTTCAGTTTTGGTTTACATGGATATAATACCAATTGCTGTAAACTCTCTATCAACCAAAATACTTGACCTTACAGTGTTAATAATTATGGCCTTTATTTTTCTTTTCATTGCCTTCTATTCAATGGAAAGAGCAAAATCCCTGGCCAAGGATTCCACTGAGGAAATCAAATTTACTGAGGAAATTATTAGCTACTGTCTTGAGAATTACAAAGAGCCAGCAAGCGAAGGATTAGGTGACAATGAGGCCTACTTCGAAAGAGAGAAATATCTAAAAGAATTAATTCTTGGCAAGTATGATGACATCGATGAATCCTACTTAGATTTTCTTACAGAAACTGTTTATGGCGAATTATTCCCAGATAACGAAGAGTAAAAAATAAAAGCTTGTAAAGATAATTCTTTACAAGCTTTTTTATTTAGTCTTCCTCTACTTCGTCTTCTACTGCTGGATAATAAATATAATTAAATCTGGCCACATCTGAGCACTGCTCGTTACTGTTAATGATAACAATGCTTAGAATATTATTACCCTCCAGTATTTCAATTGGTTCAATATACTTAATTGAAGCTTTGGTAGGTGTGGTACCATCCCAAGTGTAGTATGCTTCGCAACCATCAGGAACGGTAACCATAACAAACTGTAACTCATCATAAGTACCTGATGGAACAGATACATTTGGTTTGTCAGGTATAGCAAGAATTACATTATATGTTGCCTCAACCTCGTCAGAATATACTCCCAATTCATTATGCGCAACTGCCCTTATAGTTACAGTGCCACTTTCAATTGCAATTTCAGATGTGTATACAACTCCAAATGTAGTTGGATCACTTCCGTCAGTTGTGTAGTATATAGTAGAATCAGCATCTGAACTAAGTTCAACAGATATTACCTCGTCATACTCTCCTGCTTCCACGCTAAAGCTTGGCGCTGTAGGCAGATAGCTCCTAAACAGGCCCATTACATAATCATTACTAATGTCCTTGGATAATTCCTTAATAGCATCATAATCTTCTTTTTCAGCATATAGGGAAAGCAAGAATTCATATCCCTCCAGGCTGTCAGGATTAATAGCTACAAGGGAAAGCAAAGTATTAATCGCCTCGTCCTTATTATCTAATTCAACCTGAATCTTGGCTAGCAATAGCAAAGCCTCCTCGTTTTCAGGTTCTACTAAAAGAGCTTTCTCAACAGCTTTAAGAGCAAGATCTGCCCTTCCCTGATTAAGGTATTCACTTGCTTCACCATATTGGAAGGCAAAATCTTTATTCTTCTGATTGTTGGTAAAAATAAGGGATACCGACAAAACTATTACTACAAGCAAAACAACTGCTGCAGTAATAATAATGGTAATGCTCCTTTTGCTTAAAGGCTTCTTCTCCTCTTCCTTAAGGAAATCATCCTCTTCTTCCTTTACCTTCTCATATTTTCTTTCTGGAGCTATGATAGTGTCAAAATCCTCATCAAGGTCATTATAATCTGGTACCATCTGTACCTCAGTACCACAATTAGGACAATAAACCTTGCCAGCTACCAGTTCCTCTCCACATTTCTTACATTTCATACGAGCAATCTCCTTTTAAAGATAAAGCTTATTCTTCATCCATCATAGCATTGAATTCATCCAATGTCATTAAGACTTTTCTAGGCTTGGTGCCTTCCTCAGCACCCACGACGCCGGCTTCACATAGCTGGTCCATAATACGGGCAGCACGGTTAAAGCCTATCTTAAACTGTCTCTGAAGCACACCTATGGAACCTTTTTCCTTTTCTATAAGGAATCGTCCTGCATCGCCAAATAGAACATCTCTTCCATCATCAGTTGCAGCACCTGGTGTAGTAAATATTGAGTTTCCGGAAATAGAGTGAGCGTTAACCTTCTCTAATATAGCCTTACTCTCCTCTTCATCCTGCTTTGGTGTGTTGTTCTTTACAAACTCAACAACCTTCGATACCTCTTCATCTGATACGAAGGCTCCCTGCACTCTTAAAGGTTTCTGATAGCCCTGTGGATAAAAGAGCATATCTCCCTTACCCAGAAGCTTTTCTGCTCCATTCATATCAAGAATAGTTCTTGAATCCACGCCTGAGGATACAGCAAATGCAACTCTTGAAGGCATATTAGCCTTAATCAAACCAGTAATAACATTTACAGATGGTCTCTGGGTTGCAAGCACAAGGTGTATTCCGCAGGCTCTTGCAAGCTGGGCAAGTCTGCAGATTGAATCCTCAACCTCTCCCGGACATACCATCATTAAGTCAGCAAGCTCATCCACAATTATTATAATTTGTGGCATTGGCTTCATTGGAGATTCCTTGTCCTCCTTAAGTGCTGCTTTTGCCTTCTCATTGTAGCCTGCCAGATCTCTCACCTCAGCCTCAGCAAATTTCTGATATCTGTCAGTCATTTCGTTTACAGCCCATGTCAAGGCTCCAGATGCCTTCTTTGGATCGGTTACAACCGGAATAAGAAGATGTGGAATACCATTATATACACTAAGCTCAACTACTTTAGGATCAATCATTATAAGCTTAACCTCATCTGGTCTTGCCTTATAGAGAATACTCATAACGATTGTATTAATACAAACTGATTTACCAGAACCCGTAGCACCTGCAATTAGCACATGTGGCATTTTGGCAATGTCATGAATAATAACCTTACCCGCAATATCTCTTCCTGCAGAAAAAGGTATCTTAGTCTTTGCACTGGCAAACTCAGGTGAGTCAATAAGGTCTCTAAAAGGAACCATAACATTTTCCTTATTTGGTACCTCAATACCAACTGCAGCCTTACCCGGAATTGGTGCTTCAATTCTTATATCTGCGGCAGCAAGATTAAGCTTAATATCATCTGCAAGGGCTACAATTTTACTTACCTTGACTCCCATGTCAGGCGAAATCTCATACCTTGTTACAGATGGTCCACTGGTAACCTCAGTAACTCTGGCACCTACGCCAAATGTTCTAAGAGTTTCTTCAAGCTTCATAGCTGTCTCTTTAAGTTCAGCATCATTGCTTCCTACAACTCTTCCGCTTCCTGCCTTTAACAGGTTAATCGGTGGGAAGGTATATTTTTCAGAGTTTTCCGGATTATAGTTGTTGTAGCTGGCCATAATCTCCTGAATCTCTTCATCTGCTTCTTTTGTTTTACTTGCCTTAGCTTTTCTAGTCTTCGTCTCAAGGGACTGAGAATGCTCTATTGGCTCTTTAGTTTTTTCACTTCCCTGGTATGCATGATCCGTAAAACTTATGCTTCCCTCTGGAGAATGAAGTTCACTCATATTCTGGCTCTGTAAAGGCAGAGCATTAATCTTGGTATCATATGCAACACCAGAGACCTTTCTTTCTTTTCTTAAGGTCTTAGCTGTCGTTTCTTCTGTATCTCTATAATCGCTTACTTCAGTCTTTTCTCGTCTTCTACGTTCAGAATGCTCGGAAATAGCCTTTAAGCCAGTGTCTGTCGCCCTCTTTGAATTCTGCTTAATAAATCCAATAAAGGACTTTTCAAAGAGTAATACTCCTGAAATCAGGAAAAGACCAACATCAACGATATAGGCGCCAGCCATTCCCAGATTAGGCACTAAAAAACTTGTAAAAAGGGTTCCCAGACCGCCTCCACCACTATGGGTCTTTGAACTGATCACGTAACCAGCAAGTGGTGTTATTGCCTTCTCTCCGTTATAACAAAGGGAACAGAATGTGCTAAGGGATACTGTCATTAAAAATGCAAATAGGAGCTTTAAATATGCAGTTTTATTGTGTCTGTTTCCAAAAGCAAACCAAACCGCAAGTAGAACTAACACAGGAAATACGAATGCCAGAATACCAAAAGCACCAAACATAATACTGCTGAAAAAGTCTCCCACAGTTCCGCCAATTCCAAAATTGCTGATAAATAGCAATATACATACAACCAGAATAACAATGAGGGTTACTTCCATCTGAGGTGTCAAATCAGAGCCATTGTATTTTTCCCTATATAGGTTCTTGTTATTATTTCTCTTTTCGGTGGAACCCAATTTAGCATTGGATTTCTTGCTTTTTCCACCTTTATTTCCCATATATTCCTCCTACAGGACAAAGAAATGTCCCACAATGCATACTAAACCAATTGCAAAGCAGTAATATGCAAAGTATTTAAACTTCTTTTTCTTAACAACAAACAGCATGGTCTTAACTGCAGCAAAGCCAACTAAAGCTGCTACAATCATTCCAATTAAATAATAAACTACAAGGGTGCCAGAAACTGCCTCAGCGGATAAGTCCAGCACTTCCTTTAATGCTGCACCAAGAATTACAGGAATCGACATTAAGAAAGAATACTTAACGGCAAAATTTCTGTCGAACTTAGCTCCTAAACAAGATGTTATGGTGGTTCCCGATCTTGATAAACCTGGAAGCACCGCTATACCCTGTGCAATACCTAGCATAAAGGCTGTAATGTAGGATACGTCTTTTGCCTGTTTATGTCCCTCTGGCAGTCTGTCAGAAACAAGAAGAAGAATTCCTGTGATAATAAGACAAATACCTGGCACAAGTAGTATTGTTTCAAGAGTTTCAATAAGATCATCTGCAGCAAATCCAATAATGGCAGTTGGAACTGATGTAACGATAATCATCAGAGCCATTTTTCTGTTGGCATTTGAAACAACAGGTCTTACTTCCATCTGCTTTTTATGCTTTTTGTTAAAGCTTTTTGCTCTGGCGTTATGAATGATATCCCCTAACATTTTAATGAACTCTACTATCATCCCCCATACATCCTTGTAATATATGGTGCATATAGATATAAGAGTTGCAACATGTAATAAAACATCAAACAAAATGCCTGTATCAGTATTTACGTTTAACAAAATCTTAAAAATCGCCAAATGTCCAGAACTACTTACTGGCAAAAACTCAGTAAGTCCCTGAATAATTCCCATGGCAATAGCTTTCCATAAGGTCATTTCTTCCCCTCCCTTTTTATAAATACCTCACATACATAGGGGTATGTGAGGTATCAAGTCTTTTATTCAAAGGTTTCGCCTAAAAGATAATTATAGAGGTTTTCATACTTTCCTCCGGATACCTTCCAGGAATTGTCTTTGTTCATTCCCCTTTCAATTATGTTGTTCCACTCTGCCTTCTTATTAAAGAAAATGGATTTAGCATAATTGATAGTATAAAGCATGTCGTCACCATTGTAGTTAGAGAAAGAAAAACCAACGCCGGTCTTCCAAATCTCATTATATGGCTCAACAGTTTCCTTTAAGCCACCTGTTTCTCTAACGATTGGAACTGTTCCATACTTTAAGGCAATGAGCTGAGATAAACCACAAGGCTCAAACTGTGATGGCATCAGATAGGCATCGCAGCCAGCATAAATCTTGTGGGCTATATCATCGTTATAACAGATATTGGCTGATACCTGTCCAGGGAATCTTCCCTGATAGTATCTGAACATATCCTCATACTGATAGTCGCCAGTACCTAAGACAACAAACTGTGTAAATTCATCCATAATACTCTCGAAGGCATATCGAATCAAATCAAGGCCCTTCTGATCTGTAAGTCTGGATACAATACCAATAACAAACTTCTTCTTGTCTACCTCTAAACCAAGTTCTTTCTGAAGAGCCTCCTTGTTAAGAGCCTTCTTCTTTCTAAAGTCATTAACACTATAATTCTTGGCAATAACCTTATCCGTTTCTGGATTAAACACTGTATAGTCAATGCCATTAACTATACCCATCATATCCATTCTTCTGGCAAAAAGAAGTCCGTCTAGCTGCTCACCATAATACTCACTCTGAATCTCTTCAGCATAGCACTGGCTAACTGTAGTAATATAATCGGCGTATGTGAGTCCACCCTTAAGCATGTTTCCATCCTTAAAGAGTCCTAGCTTGTCATCTGAGAATAGATCTCCTGAAAGTCCAGAACAGGAAATAAGATAATCCTTGGACCATACTCCCTGGAATCTAAGATTATGAATAGTCATCATAGTCTTGATTCCCTGATAGTACTCAGAAGATGCAAATTCTGTCTTTAAATAAACTGGAATAAGACCAGTCTGCCAGTCATGGCAGTGAATTAAATCTGGTCTAAAGTCAATTAGTGGCAAAATTGAAAGAACAGCCTTATCGAAATAAGTAAAACGCTTAATATCGAAGAAAAAGTCGCTGTAAATGTAATCCTGATAGAAATACTCCTGATTATCAATAAAATAGAAAGTAATTCCATCGTAAATATACTTAAATACACCTACATACTTGTTCTGAATTTCAGGACCACAGCCAATGTAAAACTGGCCAAGGTATTCAAAATCCTTGCGATACTCTTCGGAAATACGGCTGTAATTAGGCATCACAACCCTTACATCCCAGTACTGTTTATCAAATTCCTTAGGCAATGCGCCCACTACATCTGCCAAGCCTCCAGTCTTTACAAAAGGCACGCACTCTGATGTTGCAAATAGAACCTTTTTCATTTTGCCCTCCTATCGGGTCTTTAATTACTCATCCCAGTTGTGGTAAACCATCTGTACGTCATCATCCTCGTCAAGAAGATCAAGGATTCTGTTGATGCACTTAATATCCTCCTCGCTTGTTAAGGTTACATAGTTCTGTGGAATCATGGTAACCTCAGCATCAGCCATAGGAATATTCTCCTTCTCCAATGCCTCTCTTACAAGACTAAAGTCCTCTGGGCTAGTAAGAATCTCAAAGGAGTCCTCCTCCTCAGAGAAATCTTCTGCTCCAGCATCAAGTGCAATCATCATAAGGTCGTCTGCTTCCATATCGCATTCTTCCTTGGCAACAATAATCTGTCCTTTCTTATCGAACATGTATGATACACAGCCCTGTGTACCAACATTACCATGTCCCTTAGTGAATGCGGAACGAACATTAGCTGCAGTACGGTTCTTGTTGTCTGTAAGTGCGTCAACAATAATTGCTGTACCACTTGGGCCATAGCCTTCGTAGCTTACAGACTCGTAGTTTACTGAGCCAACATCTCCAGCAGCCTTCTTAATACCTCTCTCGATTGTATCGTTAGGCATGTTGTTCTGCTTTGCCTTGGCGATAACATCTCTTAGCTTTGAATTATTGTTAGGGTCTGGACCACCCTCCTTAACTGCTACGGCGATTTCTCTTCCGATAACGGTAAAGATTTTGCCCTTAGCAGCATCGTTCTTATCCTTCTTGTGCTTAATGTTAGCAAATTTAGAATGTCCTGACATTTGTTTTCCTCTTTCTATCCTTTATTATTCTTCTTCCTCTGAACTATCAACTGGTTCTGGAAGCTTTACAACATGAACACGCTGTATCATTTTATTCTCAACAGAGACAACATCAAACTGATATCCCTCTGCTAAAACCGTAATCTGCTCATTGTCAGCTGGAATTCTGTCAATGAGTGAAATAAGGTATCCGTTTAAGGTATCGTAATCTTCTTTAGGAAGTTCGATATCAAGTATTTCTTCAACCTCATCAAGTGGAGTTTTGCCCTCAATCATATATGAGCCATCATCCTCAGTATGAATTGGTTCCTCCTCCTCGTCGTACTCATCAAAGATATTACCTACAATCTCCTCGAGAATATCCTCAAGAGTAACAAGTCCTGAAGTCTGTCCATACTCATCAACAACAATAACAAGATGACTCTTTTCTTCCTGCATCTGTCTGAAAAGATCGCCAATCTTTCTTGTCTCTGGTATGAAACTTACATCTCTAATTAACTCAGGCATATCGTTGATAGCCCTGTCTAAGTCTTTTGCCTCCTGCATCCTCTCCATACAGTCTCTTATATGAACTACTCCAACTATATTGTCAGAGTCCTCCATATATACCGGGAATCTGGAATTAGAAGAATCAAGCATGGTTTTAAGAGCTTCCTTAAAGCTTAAAGCACCATCAATAATAACCATGTTCTTTCTGTGGGTCATGATATCCTGAGCCTCTGTGTCTGTAAACTCAAAGATATTATGAATCATTTCAGCCTCGCTTGATTCAATCAGTCCCTGCTCATGGCCTTCATTAACCATGGAAATGATTTCATCCTCTGAAACCTCATCTAGATTCTTGTTAGGATCAGCTCCAAAAAATCTAACTACAAGGCCTGACATCTTGTTATATACGAAGCAGAATGGCACTGTAATCATAATTAATACGTTACAGAAGCCATATAAGGCATAAGCAGCCTTTTCTTCCTTTGCACCGCCAACCTTAATAGCGGCAAAATGAAAAATAGCATATATAGAATACGCTACCACTAGCAGGATAATGTATGTGATTATAGAAACATGACCGCTTTCATCAGCATAATTTGACGCTATAGCAGGCACAGCATAAGCTCCTGTAATAAGGAAGGACAATCCAATCCAGAAGAAAAGACCATCTCTTACAAGGCTGTATCTGTCCATAAGTGAAGCAATCTTGTCTGCATTCTTCTTCCCATCCTCCACATCTTCCTGGAGAAGGGTCTCATTAAGATTATCAAGACCTGAAACAAAGGCACTAATGCAGAAATCTACAACAAGTAAACATAAATAAACTACGCACCCTATAAGGGGACTCCCACCACAATCCATTTTAAATTAATATACTTCCTTTCACTAAAAAATAGAGCTATTAAGCCCTTTAAATATTACCATAAAACTGAAAGTACAGTCAAGGAAGCCAAAGGGGGTTAACAGCCCAAAATCATTGACAAAACAACTATTATTCATCCTCGGAAAGCACTTGGCCATCCTCGTCATATTTCAAATCAAATACATCAATAACATTTGCGCCAAGCACATCATGCATATAGGCGTAAATCTCCTGATTTTTACTCTCATCAGCCTGTTTAATGAGAATATTCTTCTTAAGCTGGACTTTCATTTTTTTGATCCAGTTGCCAATATCCTCAATCTCTCTGGCATTGTCCCTAAGTTTTCTGTAGCATAGGTCCATACTATAAATCATAAGAGTCTTATTGGCCTCGTCAAGGTCTCTTGGAAGATCCAAAAGAGCATCCTCAACTTCAGCTATTTTTTCATTAGCCTCATCAATCAGTCGTCTGGATTCCTCTAGCTTCTTTTCTCTAAGCTTTTTATCCGAAGCAGAATCTTCATCCATATTGTCTACGATATTGTCCATCAGACTGTTTTTTACCTTTTTCAAATCCTTAAGGTCCTGATTTAACTTACCCTGAAGCTTTAGTAAATCTCCAACCTTCTGCTCCCATTCCTTGATTTCTTTGGTCTTTTTCATGCCAGCAAGAAGATGGTGCCACTTTTCGTCTAATACAAGCAAAGGCACCTTAATATTATTAAGGGCCTTTGCGAATTCACCATTTTCAAGTTTTGAGTAAGTTACTTCTTCTTTAAATTTCATTACTACTTTTCCTGCTTGCGAAGCATATTAAGTGACAGTCTCATAAGGCTGTCTGCAAGGTGTACATTCTGAATACACACGTCGTTTCCAGCTTTGAGATCAACCTGGGCAAAATTCCAGAAAGCCTTTACTCCAAGTTCTTCAAGCTTAGTGACAACTTCCTGTGCATGCTCCTTAGGGATTGTAAGTGCTGCAATATCAACACGGTTCTTCTTGACAAAATCAGACAGCTCGTCCATAAGCATAATGGAAATGTCATTAACCTTCTTTCCCTTGAGCGCAGGATTTACATCAAATATACCAGTAACCACAAATCCCTGCTTGTGGAAGTTAGAGTGGCTTGCCAATGCAAGTCCCAAATTACCGCCACCAATAATAATCATATTGTGGGTAGTATCGAGACCAAGGATTTTACCAATCTCATCATACAGTTTTCTGACATTATAGCCATATCCCTGCTGACCAAAGCCGCCAAAATTATTGAGATCCTGACGTATCTGAGATGCTGTAACATCCATAATCTTGCTCAATTCACCGGAAGATATTCTCTCTCTTCCCTGCTCAAGCAACTCGCCTAAGTATCTGTAATATCTAGGCATTCTTTTAATAACAACCTGAGAAATCTCTTTTTTCACAAAAAAATCCTCCTAATCAAAACCAATTATATTTTTTTATATTTGGTTTGTCAATTCCTCCCACTCACTGTAGAGTGGCTCTAATTTTTCCATGATTTCCGACTGCTTTTTCGTCCATTCATTTAGCTTGGCTGAATTAGCCGCTATTTCTGGATCAGCCAGATTCTCCAAAACTTTCTTAAGCTCTCCCTCTAGAATATCGATACTGTCCTCACATTTCTTTATGGCTCTCTCGATCTTCTTCTTAGCTGCAGCCTCCTCTTTTTGTCTGGCATAATCTGCTTTTCCAGACTTATCTGAGCTAGTTGTAGACTCAGCCTTTAAAACTTTTATCTCCTCTTCTTTTGAAGCTCTTGATTTCTCAAGATAATAATCATAGTTTCCGAGGTAGATATTAAAGTTCTTGTCCTTTAATTCAACAATTCTTGTGGCAGTTCTGTTTATAAAGTATCTGTCATGTGATACAAACAAAACTGTTCCAGTGTAATTATTTAATGCAGTTTCCAATATCTCCTTACTGTTTAAATCGAGGTGGTTTGTGGGCTCATCAAGGATTAGGAAATTAGCCTCCGACAACATAAGCTTAGCCAAAGACACTCGTCCCCTCTCTCCTCCAGACAAATCCTTTATTCTCTTAAAGACATCATCATCAGTAAAGAGAAAAGCTCCAAGAACGTTCCGGATTTTGGTATTAGTCATGTCAGGATAAGCATCTCCAATTTCGTCAAAGAGAGTATTCTCCTCATCCATATTCTGCTGTTCCTGATCGTAATAGCCAATAGAAACATTAGACCCCAACCTGAAATCTCCCTCATCAGGCTCTAAAACATTGTTAAGTAGTTTAAGGAAGGTGGTTTTGCCTGTTCCGTTGTCACCAATAACCGCAACCCTTTCCCCCTTCTTAATATCAAAATCAAGATTTTCAAAAAGAAGCTTGTCATCATATGCCTTTTTAAATCCCGTTACCATCAGGACGTCCTTGCCCGACTCCTTAGCCGGCTCTATGGAAAACTTCATATCCGCTCTGATTTCCATAGGCTTCTCAAGTCGTTCAACCATGGCGAGACGTTTTTCACGGGATTTTGCCTTAATAATAGCCGCTTCGGTCTTAAAGCTTCGGTAGGTGTTTATTACCTCCTCCTCATGCTTTATCATTTTCTGCTGCTCAAAGTAATGCTTTAGATATATAGCCCTCTGTTCTTCCTTCTTTTTGGAATACTCAGAATAGCTTCCCCTATATACTGTTGAAATGCGGTTCTCAATCTCTACGATTTTGGTAACTATTCTATCAAGGAAATACCTATCGTGGGATACAATTAAGACTGCCCCTTTATATGATTTTAAATAATCCTCAAGCCACTCAATAGCCCCTATGTCAAGGTGGTTGGTAGGCTCATCAAGAAGTAAAATATCAGGCTTGCCTATAAGAAGCTTGGCTAAAGCAACTCTGGTCTTCTGACCTCCTGAAAGCTCGTTTAGCTTCTTATCAAATTCCTGGTCAGAAAAACCCAGTCCACGGATGACCGCTGTGACTTCACCCCGGTAGCTGTAACCTCCAAGTTCCTTAAACTGGTCCATCTTATTTTGATAGTCTGCCATGAAGCTGTCCAATTCATCATGTGGAAGACTGGCCATTTTCTCTTCCATCTCTCTGAGATTAGACTCTCTGTCAATCAAATCCTGACAGGTAGTAAGCACCTCATCAAATATGCTTCTTTCAGAGCTGATATCTATATGCTGAGAAAGATATCCAATGCTTGCTCCCTTCTGACAGGTAATCTGCCCCTCATCTGCGGGCATCTCATTCATAATAATACGAAGCAGGGTTGTCTTACCTGCTCCGTTAATTCCAACTACGCCAACATGTTCGCCCTCTTCTATGTGGAAAGTGATATCATCAAGAATCCTGTCCACTCCAAAGGCCTTCTTTATATGGCTGCATGCTAATATCATAATAACTCCTGTTAATCAGCTGCTATCATTACAAGACCAACATAAGGGTTGTCCTCATAGCCCTTCACTGATTTAGTATAAATTTTGCTAAGGATTTCAGAAACCAGAGAATGCATAACTTTTCTAACTCTTTTATTGGTTTCAGAATACATAATTTTGCCGTCTAAACTTGACTCCTTAAGGTCACAGACAAATTTAAAAATATAGTAACCCTGCTGCAAATCAAGGCTTGTAACAATGGTATACTTGGTTAATGTGGACCGGCATAGCTGACACATTAAATAGCCGGCAAAATATATCTCTTTAGCTTTCTTGTTGCTTACCGAGAATCCCTCATTTAAGGTTGTAGTTACCGTTGAACCATGAGCCTCGTTGGTAAATTCTTCAATAAGGCTCTGCCATAGCTCCTGATTATTTTTATCAGAAAAAACAAAGGTATCAATATATGCCCTTGTAATATTCTGTATAAAACGCTTTAAGCTACGTCTCTCTTCCTCATCGAAAGCGCTGTCATTAGATAAACCAGTAAGATTAGCTTCCATAAGGCCACAGAAAGCGGTATAAATATTAGAATACTCACGGCTTCTCTTGATATTCTCTTTTTTTAACTGATCAAATGATTCTGTAACCTTTCTGGTATTTTCTTTGGTCTCACTCACATACCGTGAAGCAGCTACTCTCTTGTGATATTCATCAATTCCTTCTTTTACCGGATTGATAATATCTTCAGTAAACTTTAAAGGCTTTAGCACAATAGAGAATATGTCGTAATGATTATAAAGGCTTAAGAGATCTCCCTGATTTAAAACCTCTGTCATAAGAATCTTGACGGTATTAGGACGCAGGCTCTCTGTCAGCATAAACAATTCATCAGCTGACATGACATCCATTTGAAGTTCTGAAACAAGCACACCAATATCCAGCGTAGTAATTAACTCAAGTGCCTGCTCTGGAAAATCCACATAATGTATATCAGCGGGCAAATTAAGAGGTTCCAAAATCTTTCTACACTTTTCAAGGTTTTCTTTATCTGAGTCAAGAATAATTACGTCCATATAAAGCCTCCTAGGCACATTATATCAAATGGCAATACTATATTGCAATTAGTCAAAAAAAGCGGGGCTTATTGCCCCGCTTAAATGTATTAATCTTCTTCAATATCCTTATGTCTAAGTTCAACCTCACGGTCCTGAACATCAGAAGGTGCCTGCTCATAACGAGCAAATTCATAAGAATAATCACCAGCTCCACCAGTCATGGAACGTAGAGTTGTAGAATAACCAAAGAGTTCCATCTGTGGAATATCTGCCATAACTTCCTGTTTTCCTCCAGCTATTGGATTCATTCCAAGAACACGACCACGCTTCTTATTTAAATCGCCCATTACATCACCAGTAAACTTGTCAGGCACTACAACCTTTAGGTTTACTATTGGTTCCAAAAGAATTGGTGTTGCATCCATGAAGCCCTTCTTAAAGGCCTGTGATGCAGCTGTCTTGAATGCCATTTCAGAAGAATCTACTGGGTGATAGGAACCATCATAAAGAACGGCCTTAACACCAACAACTGGATATCCTGCAAGTGGTCCATTCTCAACACATTCAGAAATACCCTTTTCAACAGCTGGGAAGAAGTTCTTAGGAACTGCTCCACCAACTACAATCTGGTCAAACTCGTAAGCCTCATCAAGATTTCCTGAAGGCTCGAAGGTCATCTTAACATGTCCATACTGTCCATGACCACCAGACTGCTTTTTATATTTGTACTCTACGTCAGTCTTCTTCTTAATAGTCTCCTTAAATGCAACCTTTGGTCTGTCTAAGGTAACGTCAACCTTATATCTTTCTTTAAGCTTGCTTACAGCAATCTCTAACTGCTGGTCACCGATACCATATAGTAAGGTCTGATGATTCTTGGCATCATTAACTGTCTTCATGGTTGGATCCTCAGCCACTAGCTTGGACAATGCCTGTGCAATCTTGTCATCATCGCCCTTATTTACAGCACTGTATGCCATGCATGTATAAGGTACAGAGAAGTCTGTCTTGCCAAACACGATTGGATTAGCCTTGGTTGATAATGTATCGCCTGTAGCCGCCTTGGAAAGCTTAGCCAAGGCACCGATATCACCTGCATGAAGCTCGTTAATTTCAGTTGGCTTATTGCCTCTTAAAACATAGAGCTTACCAATCTTCTCCTCAGTATCCTTGTCATAATCTAACATTAAATCATCAGTCTTAAGGGTACCGGATGCAACCTTGATAAGTGAATACTTACCAATAAATGGATCAACAATTGTCTTGAAGATATAAGCTGACTTTGGCTTGGAGAAATCATAATCAGCCTGGAAGATCTCGTTAGTCTTCATGTTGATTCCTGCATACTCTCTCTTTTCTGGGCTTGGAAGATACTTAACAATATCTGCCATAAGAGTATACATACCTCTTGCCATTGTGTTAGAGCCCATAAGAACAGGTACAATAGAACCATCTATTACATTAACTCTAAGAGCCTGTCTAATCTCATCCTCAGAGAACTCATCTCCATTAAAGAATCTGTCCATAAACTCCTCAGAAGTCTCTGCAACAGCTTCTAACAGAACGTCTCTACAGATATTAAGGTTCTCTAAAGAATAATCTGGAACGTCAAACTTATCAACTGTTCCCTTGTCATTCCACTTTTTAGCCTTCTGCTGAATAACGTTTACATATCCTACAAACTGTTCATCCTCACGAATAGGAAGATGGAACGGTGCAATCTTCTTTCCATAGAGCTCCTGAAGGTCCTGAACAACCTGTCTGAAGCTAGCATTATCATCATCCATCTCCGTTACGAAAATAATTCTTGGAAGATGGTATTTTTCACATAAATCCCATGCCCTCTTGGTGCCTACCTCAATTCCGTTCTTACCGGAAACTACAATAATTGCTGAATCAGCAACTGTAACTGCCTCTTCAACCTCTCCCACGAAATCAAAATATCCAGGTGTATCTAATAAGTTAATCTTTACACCGTCAAATACTAAAGGTACAACGGAAGTCTGAATGGAAAACTGACGCTTTCCCTCTTCCTTGTCATAGTCACTGATGGTATTTCCATCCTCTACGCGACCCATTCTGTTAACCTCACCTGTTAGATAAGCCATAGCCTCTACCAGTGAAGTTTTGCCGGCCCCTCCGTGACCAAGTATTGCCACATTTCTGATGCGATCAGTCGTAAATACGTTCATGTGCAAGTCCTCCCTCATAAGGTTTTATGGGTCTATTTTACTAAATATTCACATTTAAGACAAGACTATTCTATAAATTTATCCAAATTATTGTATCTTTATTGATTTTTGACAAGGAAATGTATTAATTGTTTGAATAGTATGATAAATTATAGCAATTAAAAAAAGAACCTCGGATTTCTCCAAGGTCCTTGCTATTTGCCACTTATAAATCATTGAAGATCTGATAGATTTCAATCTTTAATGCATCTGTCTCAGTCATTCCAATAAAGGATGCTCCGTAATGATATCCACCCTGACCTGCTTCGCTTCTTACTACTTCAATAACAGCGTCGATAACCTCCTTGGTCCAGATCTGAAGCTTAACATCATAATATGAATTAAGTTCAAGCTCCTGAGAGCAACTAAAACCAAGACCGGTTTTGGAAATGTCTGTAACATCAACCTTTACATACTTAAAGGTGGTAACCCCATCCTGATCAAGACGCTCAAGCTGAACGTTAACATCGAGATCAAGTCTTTTACATCTTCTTCTCTCTTCCATAATTATCTCCTTAATTACATAGATGAAACTTATAAACCAATAATATTACAAGTTAAATAAAGATACAAGTTAGAATCCTACAGATTAGTCACAAACATTGCATCACCAAAGCTAAAGAATCTGTATCCATCCTCCACGGCCTTCTCATAAGCCTTAATTACATTATCTCTTCCTGCAAGAGCAGAAACAAGCATTATCAGTGTGGATTCTGGCAAATGAAAATTAGTGATAAGGCAGTCAAGCATCTTAAACTTATAGCCTGGATATATAAATATTTCAGTCCATCCACTTGAGGGCAAAATTCTTCCATTTTCATAGTTTGCTGACTCTATGGTTCTACATGAGGTGGTTCCAACACAGATAACCCTGTGCCCCGTCTCTTTCGCCTCGTTCATTAGACCGGCTGCTTCTTCAGTTATTTCAAAGTACTCAGAATGCATATGATGATCAAGCACATTCTCTTCCTTAACCGGTCTGAAGGTACCAAGGCCAACATGTAAGGTAACAAAGGCAACCTTAATGCCTTTATCCTTTATCTCAGAAAGAAGTTCAGGAGTCATATGAAGTCCTGCCGTAGGTGCTGCAGCTGATCCGTCATATTTGGCGTAAACAGTCTGATATCTGTCCTTATCCTTTAATTCATGTGTAATATAAGGTGGCAGTGGCATCTGACCAAGCTTATCAAGAATCTCCTCGAATATACCGTCATATTCGAATCGTATCAAACGATTACCCTCTTCTACAATGTCTGTAACCTCTCCCTTTAACAGGCCGTCTCCAAAGGATACTCGGGCACCAACCTTCATTTTTTTACCCGGTTTAACCAGCGTTTCCCACAAATCCTTATCTTTTCTCTTAAGAAGAAGGACCTCGATTTTGGCCCCAGTATCTTCTCTGACTCCGTAAAGTCTTGCAGGAATTACTTTTGTGTTATTTAACACAAGGCAGTCACCAGGATTAAGGTATTCAATTATATCCCTAAAATGACGATTTGTGGTCTCTCCACTATTCTTATCAAGGACCATCATTCGGGATGAAGATCTGTCCTCCAGAGGATCCTGAGCTATCTGATCCTCCGGAAGGTCAAAATAAAAATCATGTAAATTCATATTATTTCCAGTCTATGCTCTAAGGGAAGCTCCGACCTTTTCCTCAAGCTTCTTCATAATGTTGGCAACGTGGCCTTCCATAACCTTCTGGCTAAGCTCTTCTTTGTCAGGTGTAAATACAACAGAGAAAGCCATACTCTTCTTATTCGCTGGCAGCTGAACTCCTTCGTAAATATCGAAAAGGTTGATTCCGGTAACGAGTTCACAAGCTTCCTTTATGCCCTTTTCAATCATTTCGCAGGTAACATTCTTATCTACTACGAAGGCAAAATCTCTCTTCTCAACATCATACTTTGGCAGTGGTGTGAAGAACTTGTCGCTTCCATACCATTCAGAGAGAAGTTTTAAATCCAGTTCCATAATGTAAGCAGGAACTCTCATATCAAGTTCATCCTGAATCTCATATCTAAGTTTTCCAAGGTAACCAACCACCTTACCCTGGCATAATATATTAGCTGTCTGGAAAGGATGAAGGAAGGTCTTCTCAGTTGCCGCAAATTCGAAATTAACTCCAATGCAGTCCGCTACGCTCATGGCAATACCCTTTAAGCTGAAGAAGTCCTCGTCATTGCCAAATATGCCTACACAAAGTGTCTCTCTCTCATCTGGATACTCTGTAAGTGGAAGACTCTTTGGTATAAATCTGTTACCAATCTCGAAAATACGTCCCTCTAAAATAGCCTTCTTCTGATTTCTTGCAATTGCTCTAATCATCTGTGGAGCAAGTGTTGTTCTCATTAGAGAAAGGTCAACATTAATTGGATTGATAATTGTAATTGCATTTCTTAACTCATGATTTTCTGGAAGTTTAATTAAATCTAAATCAGAAGGTGAGAAGAAGGAATAATGCATTCCCTCAAATGCTCCAACCGATGTGAGTCTTCTCTTTAACTTAAGTTCTTCCTTCTGCTTAAGATTCATGCCGCCTGAAGTAACCTGTGCTGTTGGAAGGAAGCTGCCTTTAATATGGTCATAGCCATACATACGAATTATTTCCTCGGCGATGTCAGGATAAGATTCCATGTCCTCTCTGTAGGCTGGAACCATAATAGTAAGTTCGTCGCCGCTAATAGATGGGGCAAAATTTAAAGCTGTTAATATACGAATAATGTCATCGTTTGGAACTTCTATTCCTAACAGACCATTAATTCTCTTTATGCTTGCCTTCATTTCCTTAGCTTCGATTGAGTTACCTGTATTAGCCTCAACATGAGTCTTAGAAACCTTACCAGCACCCAGATTCTCCATAAGGTGAAGAGCTCTCTGCATAGCAATGTTTGCTGTATACTCATATACTCCCTTTGAGTACATTGCTGAAGCATCAGAAATCTGTCCTAAAGCCCTTGAAGACTTTCTGATATTATCTCTTGCGAACTTGGCAGACTCAAAAATAACTGCCTTGGTATCGTCCTTTATTTCAGAATTAAGTCCACCCATAATTCCTGCTAATGCAACAGGCTTAACACCATCACAAATAACAAGGTTATTCTCATTTAAAGTAAATTCCTTCTCATCAAGAGTAACTATCTTTTCACCATCATTTGCACGGCGAACAACAATTTCATTTCCCTCTATATAGTTGGAATCAAAGGCATGCATTGGCTGTCCAAGCTCCTTCATAATGTAGTTGGTAATATCAACCACATTTGAAATGGAATTACAGCCAACAAGGGCCAGTCTTCTTCTCATCCATGCTGGAGACTCCTTAATCTCCACATCAGAAACATAATGAGCAATATATCTTGGGCAGAGATCATCTGCTGTAATTGTTACCTTGAAGCCTTCCTTCTCCACCTCTGTCTCTGTGTAGGAAAGATCAAGTGGCTTGCACTCCTTACCTAATACAGCTGCAACCTCTCTGGCAATTCCATAAATACTCTGGCAGTCTGGTCTGTTAGCAGTAATTGCAATATCAAACAGTACATCATCCAAGCCTACTATTGGCTTAACATCCGC
>JAZQNS010000033.1:0-29345 GCA_045627425.1 Lachnospiraceae bacterium
TATCGAAAATCTTGGTATTGTCCTTAGGGAAGTAGGAGGTGGAGGTTGTTATTCCCCACTTGTAGCTACCGCTATCTGGCTCCATCTCTCCAGAAAGAATCTGGAAGAGAGTAGTCTTGGCAAGAGTGTTGCCGCCCACGAAGGCAATTTTGTCATCGTGTCCTACAATAAAGGATACATTATCAAGAACCTTAACGCCGTCTATGGTTTTGCTGATACCTTCAACAGTTAATACTTCATTTCCAATGTCACGGCCTGGTCTGAAGTCAATATATGGATACTTTCTTGAGGAAGGCTTGATTTCGTCTAACTCAATCTTCTCTAAGGCACGCTTTCTTGAGGTAGCCTGTTTACTCTTTGAAGCGTTAGCGGAGAAGCGGGAGATAAACTCCTGTAACTCCTTAATCTTTTCTTCCTTCTTCTTGTTTGCTTCCTTCATCTGCTTAATCATTAACTGGCTTGACTCGTACCAGAAGTCATAGTTACCAGCGTAGAGCTGAATCTTGGCATAGTCGATATCAGCAATGTGGGTGCAGACCTTATTTAAGAAATATCTGTCGTGGGATACTACAATTACAGTGTTGTCGAAGTTGATTAAGAACTCCTCTAACCAGCTGATGGCATCCTCGTCAAGATGGTTGGTAGGCTCGTCTAAGAGAAGAATATCTGGGTTTCCGAAAAGGGCCTGGGCAAGAAGAATCTTAACCTTGTCATTTCCCTCCATATCCTTCATTAAACTGTAGTGGACCTCAGTAGGAATTCCTAAACCGTTTAAAAGGGTTGCGGCGTCGGATTCTGCGTTCCAGCCGTCCATGTCCGCGAATTCAGCCTCTAATTCTGAAGCTCTGATACCGTCTTCATCGGAGAAGTCCTCCTTCATGTAGATGGCATCCTTCTCCTTCATAACATCATAGAGATGCTGGTTTCCAAGGATAACTGTATCGAGTACGGTGTATTCGTCGTACTTGAAGTGATCCTGCTTTAAGAAGGAGAGACGCTCACCAGGAGAGATTACAATGTCGCCGGAGGTTGGCTCTAACTCGCCTGAGAGAATTCTTAAGAATGTGGACTTGCCTGCTCCGTTGGCACCGATGATGCCGTAGCAGTTATCTCCGGAAAATTTAATATTTACGTCCTCGAATAAGGCTTTCTTACCAAATCTTAAGGACACATTATTAGCGCTAATCATAGTGTAAAATCCTTTCTATATATATGCAATTTATACACAGCATTTCTATTGTACAAGAAATATGTCATTTTTCAAGTGTTTTTTGTATGGAATCTGGCAGGAATAAGCACCATTTTTGATAAAAATGAGATATAATATAGACAATTATGGGAAGATGGAGGAAACCGTATGTCCAGAGGCAGGGAGAGCGAGAAGAAAGCAAGGCTTGAGACACAGCGCATTATGCTTATGAATCAGCCAGGTGCAATGGTTATTCTTGATGCGGAGAATGACTATAGAATAGTGGAGGCTAATCCTGAATACCTGAAGATGTTTTGTTTGGAAGAGACGGACCTTGGGGTAGATGTACCTATCAGTAACTACATCAGGGAGGAGGACCGCCCGAGTTTTTATGCCTATCTGAAAAACAATAGATGTAAGGGCAAGGAGCCACATAAAACCATTGAGTTTCGTATGGAAATGAAGGATGGTACATGTCGATGGTTTGAGGCTGCTGTTCATGAAACAGAAGATCGTTCTGATGTGGGCTTCGGTTTTGCCTATATGGCTCTTTATGATATCGACGAGAGAAAGAAGCTTGAAGAAGGCCTTCTTATTGAGATGGAGCGATATAAACTGGTAAAGGATTTAACCGGTGAGTATATTGTGGAATACATAGTGGAGTCTGACCTCTTTCTTTTGCCTACCGATATTAAGCTTAGAAAGGGATTGCCTGACTGTGCTGACACGGAGGGAGTATCATCAGAGGTTTTCAAGACCCTTGTGCATCCAAATGAGTGGCCCATAATCGAGAGGGATATACGTCACCATTCCAGCAAGAATGATACAGGATCCTTTGAATATAGGGTAAACCAGGCCAAGGAAGGCAAAACAGCAAGATATCAGTGGTTTAAGTGTAGTTTCAAGAAGATTTATGGCAATGATGGCAAGATACTCAGAGTTATCTGCCGTAATGTAGATATTGAGAAGGAGAGGAGAAAGACTTCAAGTCTTGAGAATAAAACAAGACTTGATCCTCTTACCAACCTTTTCAACAAGACCGTCACTGAAAGAGAGATTAGCAAATTCTTCTCCAAGGGTCCGTCTGGTTCTCATGCCTTAATAATGGTGGATCTTGATAACTTTAAGCAGGTTAATGATAATTTTGGTCACCTTTATGGTGATGTAATACTAAAAGAGATTTCAGGCAAAATCAAAAATCGTTTCAGAGGTACTGATGTTGTTGGAAGAATCGGCGGCGACGAGTTTTTGGTTCTAATGAAGAACGCAACTGCTGAGCTTGCATTCCAGGCAGCGGATGATCTCTTTAAAGAAACCGTAACCAACATAAATACTGAAAACGGCGCAATTGAAACAAGCTGCAGTATAGGTATTGCAATATATCCAGACCAGGGACTTGAGTATGCAGAGCTCTTTAAGAAGGCAGAGCGTGCCATGTATGCTGCCAAGGACGGAAGCGTTGGAATGCCAAAACTATATGGAAATGACATCACTGGTCCGGAAATCAGGCACAAGAAGACTGGAAGAGGTCACAGGAGAAACCTGGGAACCAACCTTGACCAGCAGTTTATGAACATGTGCTTTGACATGCTTTCCGAGTCAAGTGATTTAGGAGCAGCTATTGATCTTTTACTTGAGTATGTAGGAAAGAAGTATTCTCTTCAGTCCGTGGCGGTTTTCAGATTTAACGATGAGAGAGACAGAACCACCAGAACTAATAAGTGGTCATCTGATACTGGTATTTTCACCATTCCATCCAGGGTATTCCCGGATTTTGACAACAGGGAATTTATAAACAGTTTTGATTATAATGATGGTCGGTTGATAATTGATGATGTTAGTAAAACGGATCTTGTTTCCAAGAAAGAGGTTGAGATACTCCTCGAGGATGGAATTTTGTCCATAGCCTATGTCAGGTTTACTCAGAGCAAGCAGTTAGAGGGCTGCTTGGCTTTCCAGTCAATAGGAGTAAGCCGTCACTGGAAGCCATCGGAGGTTTCTTTCTTCACAGAGTTCTCCAAGATTATAGGTGTCTTCCTGGCATTGACGGACAAGAGGGAGTCTGATGCCAGAACCATCACTACCCTTAAGAAGAGAGACCAGCTTACAGGAATGTTAAATGAGGAGGCCTTTGAACAGAGAGTTGAGAGTTATGTAAGAGCCAATCCAGACGTGGAAAAATATGTTGTGAGTCTGGATATAAGCGGTTTTGCTTACATTAACGAGAACTTTGGTACCAAGGCTGGAAATGAGCTCTTACAGCAGTTTGGAAGAATATTTGATTATAAGAGAAGTAACGTTATTACCTGCAGACAGTTCTCGGACTTTTTCCTTGGTTTTGTTGGCAATGCTTCCCTTAAGGCGGTAATCCAGACCCTTATAGTTTTAGAGAAAGAGTTCCTTGAGAAAATAAAGGATTCCTTCCCTAATTCTGGTATCAGATTATCGATAGGAATCTATGAGTGGAGCGAGGATGTGAGTCTTAGACAGGCCATTGAGAATTCTTCCATGGCCAGAAAGAACACTAAGCATCAGGGAAATGGTTCTTTTGCTATATATGATTCCAGCATGAGAGAGAAGAAGACCAGAGACCGAATGGTATCCTCGAGATTTCATCAGGCCCTACAGAATAAGGAGTTCCTTCTTTATGTGCAGCCTAAGTTCGACCTGAAGACAAGAGAGATAGTCGGGGCAGAGTCTTTGTGCAGATGGGGAATGGAGGGAGGCAAAATACTCCCACCATCAGAATTCGTAGACTCCCTTGAGAGAATTGGCTATATAACTGATCTTGATTTCTACATCTTTGAGAAGACCCTTATTGCCATGAGGGAGTGGAAAGAAAGAGGATACAACCTTGTACCTATGTCAGCAAACTTCTCAAGGAAGCATTTTGCCGGTGAGGGTATCTTCCGCAGGGTTAAGGCCATGGTAGAAGACTATGGTATCAATCCTTCCCTGGTGGAAATTGAGCTTACTGAGAGTATTCTTGCTGACAGACCGGAAGATATCTTAAAGGAGATGGAGGATTTAAGAGAATATGGCTTCAGAGTCGATATTGATGATTTTGGAACAGGTTTTTCATCCCTTGGAATACTCTTTAACATGCCGGTGGATGTGGTGAAGATTGACAAGTCTTTCCTGCATAATGATGCAGAAAATGGGCTTGAGGTAAAGAGAAGATTTATGACTCATCTTTCAGAGCTCATGCAGTCCTCAAATGATGAGGTTGTAGTTGAGGGCGTAGAGACTGAGGAACAGGTGGAATTCCTTTTGTCATGCGGATTCAAGATTGGACAGGGCTATATTTGTGATAGACCAATTCCATATCAGAATTTTGCTGAAAAACACCTTAAAAAGCGTGGCTAAATGCCCGTAACCCCTTGATTTATTCTTGTCAATTTTGTATATTTATTAACTAGAGGCTTAATGCGAATATTTCGCTTTTCGACCTACAACGCAGGAGGGAAAAAATAATGAAACGTTCTATGAAAACCATGGACGGAAACCACGCAGCAGCACATGCTTCCTATGCATATACTGATGTTGCGGCTATCTATCCTATCACTCCTTCATCTGTTATGGCAGAGGCTACAGATGAGTGGGCAACTCAGGGCAGAAAGAACATCTTTGGTCATACCGTACAGGTAACAGAGATGCAGTCCGAGGCCGGTGCAGCAGGTACTGTACACGGTTCCTTAGCAGCAGGTGCTTTAACCACCACTTATACTGCTTCCCAGGGATTACTATTAATGATTCCTAACCTTTATAAAATCGCAGGCGAGGGTCTTCCAGGCGTATTTAACGTATCTGCACGTGCCATCGCTTCACATGCACTTTCAATTTTCGGTGATCATTCCGATATTTACGCTTGCCGTCAGACAGGTGTTGCAATGCTTTGTGAGTCTTCCGTACAGGAAGTTATGGATTTAACTCCAGTTGCTCACTGCGCAGCAATCAAGGGTAGATTACCATTCATCAACTTCTTTGATGGATTCCGTACTTCCCACGAGATTCAGAAGATTGAGACTTGGGATTATGAAGATCTTAAGGATATGGTAGATTTTGAGGCAATCAAGGCATTCCGTGATGATTCCTTAAATCCAAACCACCCAGTTGAGAGAGGTTCCGCTCAGAACCCAGATATCTTCTTCCAGGCAAGAGAGGCTTGCAACGGCAAGTATACAGATATGCCAGCACTTGTTCAGGAGTACATGGACAAGGTTAACGCTAAGATCGGTACAGACTACAAGTTATTTAACTACACTGGTGCTGCAGATGCAGAGCATGTAATCGTAGCTATGGGTTCTGTATGTGATACTATCGACGAGACATTAGACTTCTTATTAGCTAGAGGCGAGAAGGTAGGTCTTGTTAAGGTTCGTTTATACAGACCATTCTCCAAGGAGGCTTTAATCGAGGCTATCCCAGCATCTGTTAAGAAGATTACTGTTCTTGACAGAACTAAGGAGCCAGGCGCACTTGGCGAGCCATTATACTTAGACGTTGTTGCAGCATTAAAGGGCAGCAAGTTTGATCAGACACCAATCTTCTCCGGTCGTTACGGTTTAGGTTCCAAGGATACAACTCCTGGACAGATCATCTCCGTATACAACAACACAGAGAAGGAAGTATTCACCATCGGTATCAATGATGATGTTACACACCTTTCCTTAGAGGTTAAGGAGAACCCAGTTACAACACCAGAGGGAACCATCAACTGCAAGTTCTGGGGACTCGGTGCTGACGGTACTGTAGGTGCTAACAAGAACTCCATCAAGATCATTGGTGACAATACAGACATGTATGCACAGGCATACTTTGATTATGATAGTAAGAAGTCCGGTGGTGTTACCATTTCCCATTTAAGATTTGGTAAGAAGCCAATCCGTTCCACATACTTAATCAGCAAGGCTAACTTCGTAGCTTGCCACAATCCTGCATATGTACGTAAGTACAACATGGTTCAGGATTTAGTTGATGGCGGTACATTCTTACTTAACTGTTCATGGGATATGGCAGCTCTTGAGGAGAACCTTCCAGGACAGGCTAAGAGATATATCGCTGAGCACAACATCAAGTTCTACACAATCGACGGTATCAAGATTGGTAAGGAAATCGGACTTGGTGGACGTATCAACACAGTTCTTCAGTCCGCATTCTTCAAGCTCTCCGGAGTATTAGAGGAAGCTAAGGCTATCGAGCTTATGAAGGCAGCTGCTAAGGCTACATACGGTAAGAAGGGTGATGCAATCGTTCAGATGAACTATGATGCTATCGACCGTGGTGCTGTAGACGTAGTTGAAGTTCAGGTTCCAGACAGCTGGAAGAATTGCCAGGATGAGTTCTTAGGCAAGAAGGCAACAGGCGACAACAAGGCTGTTGTAGACTTTGTAAATAACATTCAGATTCCTGTATCCGCTCAGGAAGGTAACAAGTTACCAGTATCCGCATTCAAGGATTACGTTGATGGTACAACTCCATCCGGTTCTGCAGCATTTGAGAAGCGTGGTGTAGCAGTTGATGTTCCTGTATGGGATGTTAACAAGTGTATCCAGTGTAACCAGTGTTCCTATGTCTGCCCACATGCAGCTATCAGACCAGTTGCAATGACAGCAGAGGAGGCAGCTAAGGCTCCAGCAGGAATGCCAATGAAGGATATGACTGGTATGCCAGACTACAAGTTCTCCATCGTTGTTTCCGCATATGACTGTACAGGATGCGGTTCCTGCGTAAATGTCTGCCCAGATAAGGTTCAGGCAATCACAATGCAGAACTTCGAAGAGAATGCAGGCGAGCAGGAGTACTTCGATTTCGCAACAACAGTTCACGCTAAGGAAGAGGTTGTTGAGAAGTTTAAGTTAGCTACTGTAAAGGGATCCCAGTTCCGTCAGCCATTACTTGAGTTCTCAGGTGCATGCGGCGGCTGTGGTGAGACTCCATACGCTAAGTTAGTAACTCAGATGTTTGGTGATAGAATGTACATTGCTAACGCAACAGGATGTTCCTCTATCTGGGGTAACTCCTCACCATCTACACCTTACACAACTACTCCAGAGGGTAAGGGACCAGCTTGGTCTAACTCCTTATTCGAGGATGGCGCTGAGTTCGGTTATGGTATGTTACTCGCTCAGAGAGCAATCCGTGACGGCTTACGTGAGAAGGTAGAAGATGTTGTAGCTAACGGTTCTAATGCAGATGTTAAGGCTGCAGGTCAGGAGTGGTTAGATACATTCGCAAGCGGCGTTGAGAACGGTGTAGCTACTGAGAAGTTAGTAGCAGCATTAGAGGCTTGCGGTTGCGATAAGGCTAAGGAAATCTTAGAGCAGAAGGATTTCTTGGCTAAGAAGTCCCAGTGGATCTTCGGTGGTGACGGATGGGCATACGACATCGGCTTCGGCGGTGTTGACCATGTATTAGCATCCGGCAAGGATATCAACATCATGGTATTCGATACTGAGGTTTACTCCAATACAGGTGGTCAGTCTTCCAAGTCCACACCAATCGGTGCTACTGCACAGTTTGCTGCAGCAGGTAAGGAAGTTAAGAAGAAAGACCTTGCAGGTATTGCAATGAGCTATGGTTATGTATACGTTGCTCACGTAGCAATGGGTGCTGATCCAGCACAGTGCGTAAAGGCAATTGCAGAGGCTGAGGCTTATCCAGGTCCATCCTTAATCATTGCATACGCTCCATGTATCAACCATGGTATTAAGAAGGGTATGAGCAAGGCTCAGACTGAGGAGAAGTTAGCAGTTGAGGCTGGTTACTGGCACAACTTCCGCTTCAATCCAGCATTAGCAGTAGAAGGCAAGCCAGCATTCAGCTTAGACTCCAAGGAGCCAACAGGCGACTACAGAGAGTTCTTAAATGGTGAGGTTCGTTACAATGCACTTGTAAGAGCTAATCCAGAGAGAGCTGAGAAGCTCTTCGCTTCCTCCGAGACAGCTGCTAAGGAGAAGAGAGCACACTTAGAGAAGTTAGTAAAGCTTTACGGAGCTGAGTAATTTCGATATAGACTTTTTAGAGAGGGTCACCATTTTGGTGGCTCTCTTTTTTTGCCTAAAACTATATCTATTTTGCCAGAATTTTGATAAAATGATTTTTGTATAAGTATGTCTAAAAGGAGATACTATGGCAGAAAAGCATTTAGAACATGTGGTTAAGTCCGTGCTTCCAGGTTCCATTGCCGAGGAGCTTGAGATTGAACCTTTAGACAAGTTAATATCCATAAATGATGTTCCTGTGAAGGATGTTTTTGACTACCACTACCTGTGTAACGAAGAGTATCTGACTGTGCTTATTGAGAAGCCAGACGGAGAGGAGTGGGAGTTAGAAATCGAGAAAGAATATGAGGAGGATCTGGGAATTGAGTTCGAGAATGGACTCATGGATGACTACAGATCCTGCACCAACAAGTGTATATTCTGCTTCATCGACCAGATGCCACCAGGCATGAGAGACACTCTTTACTTCAAGGATGATGATTCCAGATTATCTTTCCTTCAGGGCAATTATGTTACTCTTACCAACATGAGTGACGAGGATGTAGAGAGAATTATTACCTACAAGATGTCACCTATCAATGTGTCTGTTCAGACCATGAACCCTGAACTTAGATGTGAGATGCTCCACAATCGTTTTGCCGGAAAGGCTCTTGACAAGATAAGGAGATTCGCAGAGGCAGGCATTATCATGAATGGCCAGGTTGTACTCTGTAAGGGAGTAAACGATGGTGAGGAGCTTGAGAGAACCATAAGGGAGCTCTCGGAGTATGCACCTACAATGCAGTCGGTTTCTATTGTCCCGGTTGGACTATCAAAATATCGAGAAGGCTTATATCCTCTTGAACCATTTAATAAGGAGGATGCAGAGAGGACCCTTGATATTATTGAGTCCTGGCAAAAGAAAGTATACGAGAAGCATGGCCTTCATTTTGTCCATGCCTCAGACGAGTGGTATCTATTGGCAGGCAGACCTCTGCCGGAGGAGGGAAGATACGACGGGTATTTACAGCTTGAGAATGGAGTAGGAATGCTGACTCTTCTCGAGAATGAGTTTACAGAAGCCTTAGATAAGACTGAGGGAAGTGCCATGGAAAGGTCTGTGCATATGGCAACAGGCTATGCGGCTTATCCTATGATTGCAAAGCTTGCAGGAATGTTAAAGGACAAATTCCCTAACCTTAGGGCTGTGGTACATCCTATAAGAAATGATTTCTTTGGTGAGATGATTACAGTGTCTGGTCTAATTACAGGCCAGGACTTAATTGCTCAGGTTAAACCTGTCTTAAATGAGGATGAGGTTATTATTCCTATTAATATGCTAAGGTCCGGAGAGGAGACCCTTTTGGATGATCTAACGGTGACAGACCTTAGGGAAGCACTTAATGTTCCAATAAGAATTTCAGGTTCCTCCGGAGCTGACCTTTTAAATGCAATTCTTGGTATAAATTAATTTTTATTGTCTATTTATAAACAATACTTGTAATGAACAGCACCTTGCATTAGACTAGATATGGGTGTTGAATTAGCGACTGACCACTAGAATATGTGGTTATAGAAGAAGGAGTATTCAGATGAGTAAACCAGTAGTAGCCATTGTGGGACGCCCAAATGTGGGCAAATCCACATTGTTTAACGCCATTGCCGGCGAGCGTATAGCCATTGTGCAGGATACACCAGGTGTAACAAGAGACAGAATCTACGCCGATGTTTCATGGTTAGACCACAACTTTACTATGATTGACACTGGTGGTATTGAGCCAGAGAGTAAGGACATTATTCTTAGCCAGATGAGAGATCAGGCCGAGATTGCCATGGAGACTGCGGACGTTATTGTTTTCATAACCGACGTAAGACAGGGACTCCAGGATTCAGATGCCAAGGTTGCTGATATGCTTAGACGCTGTAAGAAGCCGGTGATCCTTGTGGTAAATAAGGTGGATGACTTTAAAAAGTACATGCCTGATGTATATGAGTTTTACAATCTTGGAATAGGTGAGCCTGTTCCAATTTCTGCTGCATCAAGACTTGGAATTGGAGATATGCTTGATGAGGTTGTTAAGCATTTCCCGGAGAATTCCGATACCGAGGAGGAAGATGAGAGACCAAAGGTTGCCATTATTGGTAAGCCAAATGTAGGAAAATCATCCCTCATTAACAAGATTTGCGGCGAAAACAGAGTGATTGTATCTGATATTGCAGGAACCACCAGAGATGCCATCGACACTGATATTACCTATCAGGACAGGGAGTATGTTTTCATTGATACCGCAGGTATCAGACGAAAGAACAAAATAAAAGAAGAGATAGAGCGCTTCAGTATTATTCGAGCTGTGTCAGCTGTGGAGAGGGCTGATGTTGTTCTTCTTGTAATTGATGCAACTGAGGGAGTTACAGAACAGGATGCAAAGATTGCAGGTGTTGCCCACGAGAGAGGCAAGGGTATTATTATTGTCGTAAACAAGTGGGATGCCAAGGAGAAGGACGATAAGACTATCTACAGGGAGACCGAGAAGATAAGAAAGACTTTAAGCTTCATGGCTTATGCTGAGATACTCTTCATATCAGCCAAGACAGGTCAGAGAGTTGACCAGATCTTCCCAATGATTGATATGGTATTAGAGAACAATGCCATGAGAGTTCAGACCGGTGTGCTTAATGAGATTATGACCGAGGCAGTTGCAATGCAGCAGCCACCAACAGACAAGGGTAAGAGACTTAAGCTCTATTACATTACCCAGGCTGCTATCAAGCCGCCAACATTTGTCATTTTCGTAAATGATAAGAAGCTCATGCATTTCTCATACCAGAGATATATTGAGAACAGAATTAGGGAGACCTTTGGATTTAGAGGAACTTCTCTTAAGTTTATTATCAGAGAGAGGAAGGAAGAATCCTAATGATATTAGGGAGAATAATTGCAGCTTTGCTGGGATATGTATTTGGCCTTTTTCAGACTTCATACATATATGGCAAAATGAAAAATATTGATATTAGAGAGCATGGTTCAGGTAACGCGGGCACCACAAATGCCTTAAGAACCTTTGGAATATTTGGCGCAATTCTTACACTGGCGGGGGACGTGTGTAAGAGTATGCTGGCAATGTTTATCACCTGGCTTATATTCAGGGAAAACTATCCTGAGGGAGTCAAGCTCCTTATGATGTATGCTGGACTTGGTGCGGTGCTGGGACATAATTATCCATTTTACCTTAAGTTTAAGGGAGGAAAGGGAATTGCCTGCACAGCAGGAATGATTCTTGCTTTCGATATCAGAATGGCACCACTTTTACTCTTTATCTTTATTCTGACGGTTGCTGTTACAAGATATGTATCACTTGGATCAATTCTCGTAGTTACATTTTTCTATATAGAGTTGATTTTCTTTGGCAATATGGGTTTATTCTATCTGGCACCAAACTATTTAACGGAGTGTTATCTGGTGGGAGCGATTTTTACCGGCCTTGCAATCTGGCAACATAGGGGAAACATAGTTAAACTTAAAAATGGGAACGAGAACAAAATCAGTTTTCGTAAGTAGGAGGATAAATAATGAGAATTAGCGTAATTGGAGCAGGAAGCTGGGGAACTGCCCTTGCTATTTTATTAAATAACAATGGTCATGATGTTACTATCTGGTCCATTGATAAGAAGGAAATTGAGGATCTCAACAGAGATCATGAACATAAGGCTAAGCTTCCAGGGGTGCCATTGTCTGAAAAGATGGTATTTACAACAGACCTTGAGGCAAGTATTAAGGATGCGGAGATGCTGGTTCTTGCGGTGCCATCTGTATTCACCAGATCCACATCAAAGCTTATGAAGCCTTTTGTTAAGGAGGGTCAGCTTATTGTCTGTGTTGCCAAGGGCATTGAGGAAGGCACACACAGAACCATTGAGCAGCAGGTTAGAGAAGAAATACCACAGGCTGAGGTTGCGGTTTTATGTGGCCCTTCTCACGCAGAAGAAGTTGGCAGAGGCTTACCAACAACAGTCGTAGCTGGAGCTAAGAAGAAGGCCGTGGCTGAACTTGTTCAGTCAACATTTATGTCAGATGTATTCAGAGTTTACACATCACCGGATGTTTTAGGTATGGAGATTGGTTCTTCCCTTAAGAATGTCATTGCTCTTGCAGCTGGTATGGCTGACGGACTTGGCTATGGTGACAATACTAAAGCTGCCCTTATCACAAGAGGTATTGCTGAAATTGGACGTCTCGCAGTAGCCATGGGCGCTCAGGTTGAAACCTTACAGGGACTTACTGGTATAGGCGATCTTATCGTTACCTGTGCATCAGTACATAGCCGTAACAGAAAGGCTGGTTACCTCATGGGCCAGGGAATGACCAGAGAGCAGGCCACAGAGGAGGTAAAGATGGTGGTAGAGGGTATCTACTCTGCCAAGGCAGCCATTGAACTTTCCAAAGAGTACAATGTTTCTATGCCAATCGTAGAGTGCGTTGATAAGGTGCTCTGGGAGGACGTACCAGCTAAGGAAGCTGTTAACATGTTAATGCTTAGAGATAAGAAGGGCGAGTACAACACACTTACCTGGGATGAGTAAGGAGAATTAGTATGAAGTATGTAATAAAGAAGGACGGAGCAAAAGAGGACTTTAACGTACAGAAAGTAGTAGTTGCTGTAAATAAGTCTGCATACAGAGCTCTTGTTACATTTACTGACGAAGAGTTAAACTTCATCTGCAAGTATGTTGAGGAGAAGATTGATGGTATGGGGCTCACAGAGATTCCTATTGCCACCATGCATAACATTGTAGAAAGCGCCCTTGAAAGAGTTAAACCAGAGGTTGCAACCAGCTACAGAAATTACCGAAACTACAAGCAGGACTTCGTCGCTATGTTAGACGAGGTTTATAAGAAGAGTCAGTCCATTATGTATATCGGTGACAAGGAGAATTCCAACACTGACTCTGCCCTTGTATCCACCAAGAGAAGTCTTATCTTTAACGAGCTAAACAAGGAGCTTTACAAGAAGTTCTTCTTAACAACCGATGAGATTCAGGCCATCAGAGATGGCTACATATATATTCATGATATGTCTGCCAGAAGAGACACCATGAACTGCTGTCTTTTTGATGTGAAAGAGGTTTTGACCGGCGGTTTTGAAATGGGTAATTTATGGTACAACGAGCCTAAAACCCTGGCGACAGCCTTTGATGTAATTGGAGATATTGTTTTGTCCGCAGCATCCCAGCAGTACGGTGGATTTACAATTCCATCAGTAGAGACAATACTCGCTCCATACGCAGAAAAGTCCTACAAGTACTATATGCAGAAGTATACAGATATGGGACTATCAGAGGAGAAGGCAGAAGAGGTTACCATTAAGGATATTACCAACGATTTTGAACAGGGCTTCCAGGGCTGGGAGTACAAGTTTAACACCGTTGCTTCCTCAAGAGGTGACTATCCATTTATCACTGTCACTGCAGGAACCGGCAGGGAGAGGTTCGAAAAGTTAGCAACAATATCCCTTTTAAAGGTTAGAAAGAACGGACAGGGTAAAAAGGGCCACAAGAAGCCAGTTTTATTCCCTAAGATTGTTTTCTTATATGATGAGAATTTACACGGACCAGGCTGCGAGCTTGAGGATGTTTTTGAGGTTGGAATTGAGTGTTCCCAGAAAACCATGTATCCTGACTGGTTATCCTTATCAGGAGAGGGCTACATTGCCTCCATGTATAAGAAATATGGCAAAATAATATCCCCAATGGGCTGCAGAGCCTTCCTTTCACCATGGTATGAGAGGGGCGGAATGACTCCTGCAGATGAGGATGATCAGCCAATATTTGTAGGAAGATTCAATATGGGAGCGATTTCATTACATCTTCCAATGATTCTTGCCAAGGCAAGACACGAGAGCAAAGACTTTTATGAGGTATTAGATTATTACCTCCAGTTAATTAGAAACCTTCATATCAGAACAAGAAATTATCTTGGAGAGATGAAGGCGTCCACTAATCCTCTTGCATACTGTGAGGGAGGCTTCTTAGGAGGCCATCTTGGACTTCACGACAAGATAAGACCACTTCTTGATGCTGCAACAGCATCCTTTGGTATCACAGCCTTAAACGAGCTTCAGCAGCTCTATAATGGTAAATCCATTGCAGAGGACGGAGAGTTCGCCTTAGAGGTATTAAAGTACATTAACGAAAAGACAATAGAGTTCAAGAACGAGGACAAGATTCTCTATGCTATTTATGGTACTCCGGCAGAGAACCTTTGCGGATTACAGGTTAAGCAGTTTAGAAAGATCTATGGAATCATTGAGGGTGTATCGGACAGAGAGTATGTTTCCAACTCCTTCCACTGTCATGTTTCAGAGGAGCTTACTCCAATTGAGAAGCAGGATAAGGAGAAGAGGTTCTGGGAGTTATGTAATGGAGGCAAAATTCAATACGTGAGATATCCAATCAGCTACAACAAGGAGGCTGTAAAAACCCTTGTGAGAAGAGCTATGGATATGGGCTTCTATGAGGGAGTAAACCTGTCCCTTGCTTACTGTGACGACTGTGGCCACGAGGAACTAGAGATGGATGTATGCCCAGTGTGCGGCTCTAAGAACCTTACCAAGATTGACAGAATGAATGGCTACCTTTCCTACTCAAGAGTAAAGGGAGACACCAGATTAAATGATGCCAAGATGGCAGAGATAGCAGATAGAAAGAGTATGTAACATGAGATATCATAACATTACCAAAGATGATATGAATAATGGAGACGGCCTTAGAACCGTGCTCTGGTTATCAGGCTGTGACCACGCATGCCCTGAGTGCCAGAACCCGGTTACCTGGGACCCAGAGTGTGGACTTGTCTTTGACGAGGCGGCTAAAGCTGAACTTTTTGACCTCTTAAAGAAATCTTACATTTCTGGTATAACCTTCAGCGGTGGCGACCCACTCTTTAGGACTAACAGACAGGAGGTCTATGAGCTTGCTAAGGAGATTAAGAAGGAATTCCCTACTAAGACTATCTGGTTATATACAGGTTATCTCTATGAGGATGTAAAGGAATTACCTGTAATGGAGTATGTTGATGTTCTCTGTGACGGACCTTTCATTGTTGCCCAGAAGGATAATCAGCTTCACTGGGTGGGAAGCTCCAACCAGAGAGTAATTGACATTAAGAGAACAAGAGAGATTGGACAGATTGTTTTACACTCCACAGAGAGTGTTGATACTACATTAGTTGAAAAGAAGGAACAGGTTATTACATCCTGTACATGGTAAGAAAATGGAAGTTAAGATTGTAAGATTAAACGAAAATGCAGTTATTCCTGAGAGAGGCAGCAATGAGGCTGCGGGTTACGATCTCAGAGTATGTATCACAGAGGAGGTTTCCATTAAGCCACACGAGACCTTCCTTGCACCAATAGGTATAGCAATGGAGATTCCATCAGGTTATTTTGGAGGAGTTTTTGCCAGATCTGGTCTATCCACCAAGGAGGGCTTAAGACCAGCTAACTGTGTTGGGGTAATTGACTCAGATTACAGGGGAGAGGTAAAGGTTCCGGTTCACAATGACAGTGAGGTGGTTAGAACCTTAACTCCAAATGAGAAGGTTGCTCAGATGGTAATTTTGCCTTATCTGGCAGTGTCTTTCACAGAGGTTTCAGACTTAAGTGACACAGAGAGAGGAGTAGGTGGATTCGGTTCCACTGGTAAATAAATATAACACCTGGGAGGTATGTTTATGGAAGAATTAGATCTTGAAAAGCGCATGGTGAAGTTTTACTCTAAGGCAAGCAACACTGTGCCACTTCATGCAGCACATGGCCATTTTGCTACAAGCCATTCGCACATTAACTACTATATCGATCTTACCAGCCTTAAGACCCGTTCAGGAGAGGCTAGAGATTGTGCCAAGCTTATTGAGAATAACTACAGAGGAAGCAATATGATTGTGGATACCATTGTATGTATGGATGGTACTGAAACAATTGGAAGCTACCTCGCAGAGGAGTTTTTAGACCACAATTATTTGACCAAGAATCAGCATAAGTCTATTTATGTAGTTACTCCAGAGTACAACAGAAACAACCAGCTTATGTTTAGAGATAATATCGCAAGAACTATTAAGGGAAGAAATATTCTCCTTTTAATGGCAACCACCACTACAGGACAGACCATTCGTCGTTCCATGGAGTGTATTGAGTATTATCAGGGAACAGTGGTGGGCATTGACTCCCTCTTCTCAACAGTTAATGAGATTGATGGATTCAAGGTTAATCATATATTCGATGCCAATGACCTGCCAGGTTATGAGGCTTATGGTTTCAGAGAGTGCCCATTCTGTGCCAAGAAGATTCCAATCGAAGCAATGGTTAACGGCTTCGGCTACAGCAAATATATGAGCTTCTAGCTCAGTCAAAATATAATTATTAGGAGGTACCCATGAGTACAGATCGTTACAACAGCCCTTTATCAGAGCGTTACGCAAGCAAGGAGATGCAGTATATATTCTCTCCTGACAAGAAATTTAGAACCTGGAGAAGACTGTGGATTGCTCTTGCAGAAACCGAGATGGAGCTTGGTTTAAGCCAGATTACTCCTGAGATGATTGAGGAGCTTAAGGCTCACCAGGATGATATTAATTATGATGTGGCTAAGGCTCGTGAGAAGGAAGTTCGTCACGATGTAATGAGTCATGTATATGCTTATGGCGTACAGTGCCCTAAGGCTAAGGGAATCATCCATCTTGGAGCAACATCCTGCTATGTTGGAGATAACACAGACATTATCTTAATGGCAGAGGCATTAAAGCTTGTGAAGGTTAAGCTTGTCAATGTTATTAACGAGTTATCCAAGTTTGCGGATGAGTACAAGGATTTACCTACACTTGCTTTTACTCATTTCCAGCCAGCTCAGCCAACAACGGTTGGTAAGAGAGCAACTCTTTGGTTAAACGAGTTTGTCCTTGATTTAGAGGATCTTGATTATGTTTTATCTACCCTTAAGATGTTAGGATCCAAGGGAACTACAGGAACCCAGGCATCATTCCTTGAACTCTTCCACGGAGATCAGGAAACCATCGATAAGATTGATGGAATGATTGCCAACAAGATGGGATTCGAGAACTGCTATGCGGTATCCGGACAGACCTACAGCCGTAAGGTTGATACAAGAGTTGCCAACGTGTTAGCTGGCATTGCAGCATCTGCTCACAAGTTCTCTAATGACATCAGACTCTTACAGCACTTAAAAGAGGTTGAGGAGCCATTTGAAAAGTCCCAGATTGGTTCTTCAGCTATGGCATACAAGAGAAATCCAATGAGATCTGAGAGAATAGCATCTCTTTCAAGATATGTCATGATTGATGCTCTTAACCCAGCAATTACATCTGCAACCCAGTGGTTTGAGAGAACCTTAGATGATTCTGCTAATAAGAGATTATCCATTCCAGAAGGCTTCCTTGCAATTGACGGAGTTTTAGATCTTTGCTTAAACGTAGTTGATGGTCTTGTAGTACATGACAAGGTAATCACCAAGCACTTAATGGCTGAGCTTCCATTTATGGCAACCGAGAATATTATGATGGATGCAGTTAATGAGGGTGGAGACCGTCAGGAGTTACATGAGAGAATCAGACAGCTGTCCATGGAGGCAGGCAAAACTGTCAAGGAGGAGGGTAAGGACAACAACCTTCTTGAGCTCATTGCTGCTGATGAAACCTTCCATTTAAGCCTTGAGGATTTACAGAAGTCCATGGAGCCTGGCAAGTACGTAGGACGTGCACCACGTCAGGTAGACATGTACTTAAGAGATGTTATCAAGCCTATTCTTCTTGAAAACCAGGAATTACTTGGTGTGAAGGCAGAAATAAACGTATAAAGTGCTTGAAATAGGAAAATCCCTATGCTATAATGCAATAGTTGTATTGATAAAATCGGAAACACAGGAGGTGTAAAGGTGTCCGTTTTAAAGATTATATTAACCGTTTTATTCATTTTATGTGGATTGGCAATTACAGTAATCGTACTTGCTCAGGAAGGTAAGGCTCAGGGTCTTGGAGCTATTTCCGGAGTTGCTGATACATATTGGGGAAAGAACAAGGGACATTCCATGGAAGGTATCCTTATCAAGGCTACTACAGCTATGGTTGCTGCGTTCTTAGTAATCGCATTACTTTTAAACATCCCAAGTATCTAAGATTAACTAATGTGAGGCTGTCGATTCATCGACAGCCTCTTTTTTTTCGACTGATAATTATAGGTGAGACCTATTGTGCGTGTTTCACCTATTTGTAATATGTTATAATTTGTTCTGGAAAGGAGGGCAAAATGGCTGACTTAAATAAAAGAAAAGAAGTACTGCTGGCCTTAATGGCAGACCCACTATATGTTCCAATGAAGCAGAAAGAGCTGGCTATTGTATTAGACCTTCCTTCTGAGAGGCGTGATGAGCTTATAGAAGCCCTTTCTGAGCTTATGTCAGAGAGAAAGATTGAGTGCTCTAAGAGGGGCAAGTATCAGCTTATGCAGGAGCATCATGTGACAGGAACTTACTGCGGACATAAGTCGGGCTTTGGTTTTGTCTCGGTGGAGGGAAGAGATGAGGATCTCTTTATCCCTGCTGGAGATACAAAGGGTGCCATGGACGGAGACCTTGTGGAATGTGTGCTTACAGCATCCCCTATAGGCAAAAGACAGGAAGCAAGAGTTATAAAGATTATCGAGCATTCTCTAAGCGAGATTGTTGGATATTTTGAGAAGAATAAAAGCTTCGGTTTTGTCCGTCCGGATAACCAGAAGCTTAATGAGGATATATTTATTCCTAAAAAGTTCTGCGAGGGAGTAAAGACAGGTGATAAGGTTGTAGTAAAGATTACATCTTACGGTGATTCAAGACATAAGCCTGAGGGTGAGATTACAGAGAATCTTGGAAATGCCAGAGAGCCTGGAGTTGATGTTTTGTCTATAGCCAGAGCATACGGACTTATTGATGAGTTTCCGGAAGAGGTTATGGATGAATTATTAGACCTTGACGACGAGGTGCCAGAAGAAATGAAAGAAGGCCGCCTTGACCTTAGGGATGTCACCATGGTTACCATTGATGGCGAGGACGCCAAGGACCTGGATGATGCTGTTTCTTTAAGCTTTGATGGAGAATACTATAATCTGGGGGTTCATATTGCAGATGTGTCCCACTACGTGAGAGAGGGCACAGCTTTAAACAGGGAAGCCTATAGGAGAGCCACTTCGGTTTATCTTGCCGACAGGGTAATACCTATGCTTCCGAGAAAGTTAAGCAATGGTCTCTGCTCATTAAATGCTGGAACAGACAGACTGGCCTTGTCCTGCCTTATGACTATTGACAGGGAGGGCAATATTACAGATCACTCTATTAAAGAGACTGTAATTAATGTAAACAGAAGAATGTCCTATACTGAGGTTAAGAATATTCTTTTAGACCAGGCGTCAAGTGATCTTTTAGAGGAATGTAGTGGGCTTATTCCCATGTTTAAGGAGATGGCAAACCTTTCAGCCCTCTTAAGGGAGAGAAGAGGGAAACGAGGCTCCATTGATTTTGACATGCCAGAAACCAAACTTGTCTTAGACAAAAAAGGTCGCTGCGTAGATTTAAAGCCTTACGACAGAAATATTGCCACCATGATGATTGAGGACTTCATGCTTGCGGCCAATGAAACCGTGGCTGAGGAGTATTATTGGAGAGAACTGCCTTTCTTATATAGAACCCACGAAAAACCAAGTGAGGAGAAGATGCGGAAACTTGCCATCTTCATCAACAATTTTGGTTTCACCTTAAAGGGCAACAAGGGTGATATTCACTCTAAGGAAATACAGAAGCTTTTATCCCAGATAGACGGCAGCCCGGAGGCTAATCTTATAATGCGTTTAGCTCTACGGTCCATGCAGCAGGCAAAATATACTGCGGAGAACCTTGGCCACTTTGGACTTGCTGCAAAGTATTACTGCCATTTTACCAGCCCAATCAGACGCTATCCCGACCTTCAGATTCACAGAATCATTAAGGAGAACATCCATGGAGGCCTCAGTGAAAAGAGAATTGGTCACTATGAGGGACTTTTGTTCGAGGCAGGAGACCACTGCTCCAAGATGGAGAGAAAGGCCGACGAGGTTGAGAGGGAGACGGTAAAAATCAAGAAGATTGAGTACATGCAGGATAAGTGGGACCAGGAATTCTCTGGCGTCATTTCCGGTGTTACCAACTGGGGAATATATGTGGAACTTCCTAATACAATTGAGGGTCTGGTTCCTATGTCAGCTCTAAGGGATGACTATTATGAGTTCTACGAAGACCGCTATGAAATAGTGGGAAGGGCTAAGAGAAAGACATACAGAATGGGACAGGAGGTTAGGGTTAAGTTAGCAGACCTTAACAGGATGGCCCGCACCATAGATTTTATGCTGGTGGAGGAATAATGAGTACAGATAATTATAAACTTGTAGCCAACAACAAAAAGGCCTATCATGACTACTTCATTGAGGAGAAGTTTGAGACAGGCATTGAGCTTGTTGGCACAGAGGTAAAGAGTATAAGAATGGGACAGTGCTCCATCAAGGAAGCCTTTGTCCGCGTAACCAACGGGGAAATGTATATATATGGTATGCATGTGAACCCATATGAGAAGGGAAATATCTTCAACAAGGATCCCCTTCGCCCAAGGAAGCTTCTTCTTCATAGGAAGGAGATTAATAAACTTCTTGGTAAAATAGCAGAACAGGGTTACACAATTATGCCTCTTCAGGTATATCTCAAGGGAAGTCTTGTTAAGGTTGAGATTGGTCTTGCAAAGGGTAAGAAACTTTATGACAAGAGAGCAGATATTGCGAAAAAGGACCAGAGGAGAGAGGCTGAGAGAGACTTCAAGGTTAGAGGTCTTAAGTAAGTTTAATAATAGGTTAATTGACTTTTAATACAATAACCAATATAATTCATATGTTTCAAGGGCTAGTACCGGTTTCGACAGGGATGATGCAGCTTAAGAAGCGAGCCGCATGGTAATGCGTTAAATGGCCAACTTAAAATTAAACGCTAACGATAATTTAGCATACGCTGCCTAATGGCAGTAGTCGTCCCTAGTGCACTCACACATTAGGATCACGACTTCATCTATGTGAGAAACGACATGTCGTAAGCTTTGCCGGCATGGGCGTATTATGAAGCTACCGAAATCATTTGGGTGTTCATTCTCGTGTGATGGAGGGAATTCCAAATAATGAACTACGCTCGTAGAAGGGAAGGGAATTCATTTTTGGACACGGGTTCAACTCCCGTCTAGTCCATAAAAAATAAGAGCACAGACCATAAGGTCTGTGCTCTTGTTTTTTATAAATTAAATGTAAGCAGAACCCTCAAGTCCAAAAATGTTTTTGGACACGGTCGCACGAGGTCCGGGGGACCTCGGGTCTGAGCCGACCGGAGTGAAACGTAGACGCGAAACGGAGATCGACTCCCGTCTAGTCCACGCAAAAATCGCGTAAATTCTCGGGTTTACGGTCAAATTTCTCAAATTTGAAAAAGGCAAACAGACCGTCGGGGTGGGCGGTCTACTATCAGCGGTATTTAGTTTTGTTTTTATCTATATTGTAGGGTATTAGCGTATGTGATGGATAACGATCCATCATTTCGCAGAACGCCGCTGTTTCATGCATCGAAAAATAGTTTTGAATTGTTGCATCAATATCTTAATTTAATGACATTGCCCCCGTCCCCAGAGGTGGAAAAAAATTTCATTAAATTGAGAATTGGGATGTGTGTTGCGTTTGATTTTGTGAAAAAAAGATGCATATATAGTCAAATTTGTGTAAAATATAGATATTTTATAAAAAAAAGTGCTATTCTAATAGAAATAGTGCTTAAGCACTAGAAAGAGGGGGAGTAGAATGGCAAACGAAACAATGATTTCAAAACGACCTAAGAAGAAAAGCATTTCTTCCAAAATAATGCTGATGAGCATAGTATTTCTGCTGATTGCTGTGCTTGCGGTAGGATTAGTGTCTGTTATCTTAAACCGTAAATCCATTAATAACAATATTTCTGAGGAAATGATGTTATTAGCTGATGGAGTTAGCAATGAAATAAATGCCAGCGTAAATGCGGATTTCAACTTCTTAGAGGGTGTGGCTAAGAGTCCGATTGTTTACGATCCTACTTTGAGTGATGTGGAGCGTAAAATCGTGTTAAAGGCAATTGCCGCAGAGCGTGGAATTGCAGATATGGGCTTTGCATCCTTTGACGGTCAGACTTTGACTGCAAATATGGAAACCTACGCAGACATCTCCCAGAGAGCATATTATTTAGAGGCGATGAAGGGAAATCGTTTTGCTTCTGACCCATTTGAGGATTCTGTTAATCCTGGAACGATTATTCAGATGTTTTCTGTTCCTGTTTACGAGAACGGAGATGCATCTACTGGAAATATTATAGGTGTTTTATACCAAAAGCAGGACGGCAACTATCTATCAAATATTACAAATAAGACCGCAATTGGAGAATCTGGTATCGCATATATGATGAATGCGGATGGAATTCTGATTGCAAATGCTGATAGCGAAAAGGTGCTTGCTGCTGAGAACGCAGTTGAAGCGAATGCAAGCCTGGCTAACGCATTGGCAGAAGAATCAGGCTACATGGAATTCGTGCAGGAGGGTACGAAGCTTTGTGTAGGCTTTGCACCAGCGACTGACTTTGGCTGGCATGTAATTGTGACAATTAATAGTAGCGAGATTTTTGGACAGTCAAATAATGCGATTATTCTTTGCATTATTATTGCTGTGATTATCATGGTTGTCTCAGGTATTGCAATTACCTTATTAACCAGAAGAATTGTAAAGCCTCTGTCATTGTTGAATGAATTGAATAATCGCTTGGCTGAGGGTGATTTGGCGGTTGACGTGAATGAGTCTAATGTGAACGACGAAGTTGGTCAGATGGCCAAGTCTACGCATGATTTTGTAATTCGTCTGAAGGAAGTAATCGGAAGCGCGAAGCTTTCAACACAGGAGATTGCCGATATTTCGACAGAAATAAAAAATCTTTCTTCTCAGTCATCTGATGCTGCGGATGGAATTAGCAACGCAGTTGTTGAAATTGCAAATGGAGCAGGGGCACAGGCGGAGGAGGTAGAGCGCGCTCTCGAGCAGATGAATAATCTTAGTGGTGCAATTGCGGGAATCAGAGGAAACGTCGACAGTCTGACAAGTATTGCCGGAATGGCTGCTAAGGCTGAGAATGAATCTAGTAGCGCATTAAAGGCATTAATGGAGTCAAACGAGAAAACTACCACTTCGATTCATAACATTGCAAATGTTATTGATGCTACAAACCAGTCGGCAAATAATATTTCAAATGCCGCAGATTTAATTACTTCTATTGCCAGTCAGACGAACCTTCTTTCTTTAAATGCATCGATTGAGGCTGCACGAGCTGGAGAAGCTGGAAAGGGATTTGCGGTTGTTGCTGATGAAATTCAGAAGCTTTCTGTTCAGTCTAATGAGGCTGCAAGCACTATTCAGGCAATCATTAACGACTTAACTCGGGAAACTCAGAATTCTTCTAATGAGATGCATAAGACTCTGGAACTTGTTGAGGAACAGCAGACAAAGCTTGAAGTAACCTTTAAGAGTTCGGAGACTGTTCGAGAGAGTGTCGGACAGATTGAGGCCAATGTGGAATCCATCAGCGAAAGCACAAATACCTGTGCAAAGGTAAATGATGCCGTAGCCGAAATTATTTCAGATTTATCTGCAATTTCTGAGGAGAATGCAGCCAGCACCGAAGAAACCACAGCGTCTATGCAGGAGTTGAATGCAAATATTGCAGTGATTTCAGAGACAGCAACTCGTATGAACGAAATTACAGAACATCTTGCTGAGCAGATGTCATTCTGGAAAATGTAAATAGAAAAAGTAACTTATAATTAGATTATGTTGCGAGAGCTGCCAGATTTTTGTCTGGTGGCTCTTTTTTTGAGCACTCCTCTATTTTGGGGACGGAGGTTTTTCTGACTAAACCTCTGTCCCTTTTTGTTAGCTTTAATTGATAAAACCGATAATTTCTACTAATATGGAAATAGCGAAGCGAATGATATTTTAGCAGTAGCAAAAGGGAGAATTTGAGGCATTTTATGTGCTAGAGGGAACCGCAACTGTCACTGATGGTGATCAGGTGATTGAAGTGGAAGCTGGCGGAATGAACCTCTGCAAGGATGGGGATATTCACGGAGTAGAAAATTGCACGGAGAAAGATTTGGTGTTGATGGCACTGATTATGAACCACTAACCCCGTCCCAATGTCATTAAATTAAGATATTGATGCAGGACCCCATAGTTCATATTTTATACTTTATATCTTTTAAATCGGAGGATGAAAATCCTCTGATTTTTTTATTGTATTAGCGAGAAAAGGCCTCCTATGATTATTCTATCATAGAAGACCTATTAAACTAATTTACAGAAAAAATTTCATACTCTCCAGAAATCATATGAAGAAAGCTTATGGCTGATATACAATTCGTCCATCAGAAATTGTATATAAAACTTCTACATCTGAAATGTCCTTTACATCACATGTGAGGATGTTGTCACTGAGAATTACAAAGTCAGCTTTTTTACCAACCTCAATTGATCCTACATTATTTTCCATATGAGCTGCATAAGCTGCATTTACTGTATACATCTTAAGCATTTCATATACAGAAACTGCTTGATCTGCGTTACGAGTATAAGTTTCAATATCCTGATCTTCACCTGGATATGGCGAACACTGAGTTGCGCCTGCCTCAATTGCATGAAGAGGTGCGAAGTCGAGTGTTACAAAGTAGTCATTTGAACCTGTGATTACAAGGCCCTTGTCAATCATATCCTTGATATGATATTCGGAATCAAAACGCTCTCGGCCGAACATCTGCTCTTCAAGTGGTGAGAAAAATGGATCATAATAGAACCAGAGTGGCTGCATTGCAGCGATGCCACCAAGTTTAACCATACGATCACAGTCTTCTTCCACAAAAAGATTAAAATGAGCAATTTTATTTCTTACAGCTTTTTCAACGTCGAGACCATTCTGCTCTGCTGAATACTCAAATGCGTTTACTGCAAGCTGAACCGATGCGTCACCCATGCAGTGAGTCTGAACAGCATAGCCGGCTTCATTCATTCTTGCAACAAAGTGATTTAACTCATCCTGTGTAGCAGCTGCTGAGCTTACATAGTCTGGGGCTGTTCCTGCAGCTTCGTCATATGGCTCAAGAAGATAGGCACTCTTTCCTTCAGGAACACCATCCAGTATGAATTTAACCTGATTAACATATACAAAATCGTCTGTAAGTGGTTTCTCTGAATCGAGTTCTGCTATAAGTTTATCAATTGCCTCATCAGATACGTCTTCTCCTACAAATCTATTTGTGTTAACTCGAATTGTAAGGGCTCCTTCGTCTTCAAGCTTTCTGAAAAGTGATGTTTCAATAGAATCGCCACCAGAGTCAACTGATGTAATACCATAGCTGTTAGCTTCTGCTTCAAATCCAAGAACACAGTTTTCATAATCTTCTTCTGTATATTCAATCTCAGGAAGATCAGTAAGAATTGGAGTACAATCTGAGAAATAGCCTGTCAATTCACCATGCTCATCTTTGTAAATACGTCCGCTTGGTGGATCAGCTGTTTCTTTTGTAATACCACAAAGTTCAATGGCATATGTGTTGAGAAGACGTCCATGAAGAGATACATCTACTACCTCGATTGGCTTATCTGTACATATTTCATCAAGCCATGAATTATAAGCGTTGCTGTCTGGGAACGCATTGAGATCCATTGAACCGATGATGTAAGTATTAAAGTCTGGATTTGCTTCTACAAATTCGCTGATAGCTTTCTTATATACTTCAAGGTCGACTTCAAGACCTGCGAGACTAAGCTGTTTTCCTTCTGTAAGATGTGGACCATTCATATGGATATGACCATCGATAAAACCTGGTGTTACATACTTTCCATCGAGATCGATTACTTCTGTATTTTCTCCGATGTATTCTTCAACACCAGCGTTCTCACCTACATAAACAATTTCTCCACCAATTACAGCAACTGCTTCTGCAGTATCATCCTCTGATACCATTGTCTGAATGGTTCCGTTCATAATAACCATATCAGCACCTGCATTTTCAGATAATTCATCAGCAGTGGATTTATCAACAGGTTCGGTAGACTCTTTTGATCCACAAGCTGTCATTGAAAAAACTAAGGCGCCACAAAGAAGCGCGGATAATATTTTCTTTTTCAAAACACTTCCTCCTTTTCTCCAGCACATTTTTAAAATGCTTTTGCTATCAATATTTTAGTTTAAAATCACATTTTCAGTAGTATAGGCAGCCTGTGCATATCTCTGAGCATTGGTAAATTGTGATGTCGCAAGACCATATAAGATTGTAGCCTGTTCAATATCACCTTTTGCTCCAACGCAATCAGCCATGAGTGTATAATTACATCCTGTGTGTATTGCTTCAGCAGCCATATTGTAATATTCTAATGAACTGTCATCTACTGAATCATTCTTATATAATTCAGCTCCGGCATTTCTTACTGCAATACGTGCATCAATTTCTGCAGACTTATTTGTAGCCTGCATGTCTTCTCCAAGAACAAGTCTATAGTAGTTAGCTGTACCATATGGAACATCTGAACGGAATTTTTCATCATGACCTCTCAAAACATACATTTCAAGATCAGTCGCATCAAAAATTGTTCTGAAGATTGTCTTGAACTCAAAATCATCTCCTTCTGGAGAGTGGAACTGATAAAAACCACCGAAATCCCAGTTTTCCTCACTCCATTTGCCTTCGTCATAGTAACGAATACTTCCGAGACCATTTGCAAGTGTAAGAGGAGTAACATTGCCGTTCTCATCTAACATTATCTTTTCTAAAGTATTTGCTCTTGGTACGCTGTCTGGATATGCATTATATGAATCATTCATCCATGACTCATCCATGAAATGATTTGCTGTAATAAGATAATCGGTCTCGTCGTAATCACCGGCCTCACGTACTACATAGGCATAATCTTTCTGTTCGATTACATATGCATTTCCATTATTGTCAGAAACGTTAATATTACCTGTATGAATCCACTCACCTTCTGTAAGCATTTCTACAGCTTCATCTGCCGAAGCACACTTTGTGGCTGTATACCAATAAGCAAACAAAGTGTCAAGGAAAGAACCTTCTCTATCCATCACTTCATCATTCTCGTCCGGTGAGACGTGAGGACCTCCGGCAAATGTAATAATAAGGCCTTCAGAGTTCATGAATGCATTTCCCTGCAATCCACCAGATACAATAACTGCAAAGCCATCATCTGGATAAGAAATCATATCTGAGAACATTGCAGCAGGTGTTGTACTGTGCGCATCAAGATTGGCACCGCCAAGATGATGACCATCTTGAGTCATATTTCCCCATGTTGATACAGTCATACATGTTTTTGAACGCTCTGGATCATAATGCATCATTAAATCATAGTTAAGAACAGATGAACCCATAACTGCAACTACTGCATCTTCCTTTGAGATTCCTGCTCCATCAGCTACACCTGATAAGAAATCGAACACGGATGGTTCATCCTTTTCATAATGCTTCAGAATCTTCCCCATAGCTTCGTTATATGCAGCATCATCAGCTTCTGTATAAATAGAAGCCATAACAGATGCCCAGTTATTCTCTAACTGCACTTTTTGCTGTAATCCATACTGTCGTCCCATGTCAAACCAGGAACCATTTACATATACAACTTCCTGTGCATTCCCAGCGTTGAGGGTCGCATCAAAGATACCATCGAACTCTTCGTTTTCAGATGCTGATTCTACATCTACAGATGTAGAATCGGATGTTTCTGCTGCTTTATTCTCTGCAGAACATCCTGTGAATGCCAGCATACTTAAACATAAACTGGCACATAATAACCCGCTAATTACTTTTTTCTTCATAATTATCCTCTTCTTTTCAAAATTATCTCAGTGTCGACAACCTGATAGGTAGATTATAGGAATCTTCAATCTGTTTTTATATGAACTATTCTTTGTAAAATTGTTGAATCTTAATCTATATCCTGGTTTAGTATTCTATAAACTCTGGTTCATTCTGTTCAAAACATGTAATCAACAAAAAAAACTGGATCCATATCAATGATCCAGCTTAATCAGAACTATAAATATTTGATTTTCTGCAGTAATTGCATCCTATTATTAACATTGGCCTTTTGGTAAATGTTATGCATATGCGACTTGACGGTACCAGCCGAAATAAACAATAGTTCGGATATCTCCTGTGCACTTTTCTCTTTAATCAATAATCTCAAAATCTCTCGTTCTCTGAGACTAAGACCAATAGATGTTGCATAAGCAGCTATGACTTCATCTGTAAGCTCTTCTGTCAAAGCTTCGTTATTATTTGGTGCCACTGAAATCTTATAAACAAGGAAATGGCTAGCAGCAACAATAAGGTATATGGAAATAAATATCTGAAAAAAACACTCACTAATATTACGACTTCGAATAGTTCCACTTATCACCAGATTTGCAACGTCACTGCTCAGGCCATAATATAATCCTGTAAGAATATCTTCAAGAGTAATCATTATTCCCAGAATTCCAACTACTCGTAAGAATATGTTCAATTTCAAAAGCACTTTATTTTGCGTAACTTTGTCATAGGATTTGCTGCCTATAAACGCCAGTATAACAACCAGAAGTTGAAATGGGTACAAATAACATATGTACAAGAATCCTGTACGATCTCCCAATAAAGGGAATATAACAAGCCAAATACACACTAGCACTTCTGCCAATACTAGTATCCACGCTCTTGACTTATCAATAATCTCCTTGAATAAAGAACACATGAGAATGACACAGGCACTATATAAAAGAGACTTGATCACCTCTGGTACTGAAAAAAAACTTTGAAGATAAGTATAAATTGGTGAGTTAGTCTCATATCCTCGAATCAATATCTCCATTAAGTACTGGCTCAACATAAATAGCGTAATATATAAATACGTTTTATTTCTATTTCCTATAAAGAGAATCAAAAAAAGGGTTGCTGAAATCACACAGCCAGATCTTATTAATAAACTTATGATAGCAGATAGTAATAGCAT
>JAZQNS010000034.1:0-8636 GCA_045627425.1 Lachnospiraceae bacterium
CGTCCTTTCTCCGCCGGAGAGCAGGCTCAGCAGCTGCACACTTGGAGCAGATTTCCACGTGGATTTCAGGCTTGGTAGAACCGGTGGTAAATGTGTTACCGCAGTTGCATGTTACAGTTGCCTGATAGTACTCTGGATGGATTCCTTCTCTCATGATTTTCACCTCTCAAACTATATTTGAATTTAACATTTATCGATGTCATTTTTGTCTGCATTCTGCAAACAGCTTACTTATTGTAGCATAGGATTATCTAGTATGCAATAACTTTTATGAAAATAAATCAAAAAAAGTCTACTGTAAAACAATCCTTCTGGTCTTCAAATCTTCTATGGTCTCACGATTATTTCTAGTATGCATAAAGCTGTGAAGGACAGTCTCCGCAACCTGATCAGCCTTAAGGCCTCCAAGCGCTCTTCTCATTCCGTCCATTGCCTTCTGCTCCTCTGCTGTGAGCAGTCTGTCCTCGTTTCTGGTGGAGGACTTTATAATATCAACAGCAGGGAAAAGTCTTCTTTCAGAAAGCTTCCTGTCAAGAACTAATTCCATGTTACCAGTTCCCTTAAACTCCTCGTATACAACGTCATCCATCTTAGAACCAGTATCAACAAGGGCGGTTGCAAGAACAGTGAGGCTTCCGCCCTCTCTCATGTTTCTTGCAGCTCCAAAGAACTTCTTAGGCATATGAAGTGCTGCAGGATCAAGACCACCAGTTAAGGTTCTTCCACTTGGGGGCACAATTAAGTTATAGGCTCTGGTAAGTCTGGTAATTGAGTCGAGGAGAATGATTACGTCCTGACCATGCTCTACCAGTCTTCTACCTCTCTCAAGAACCATCTCAGAAACTCTCTTATGATGCTCTGGCAGTTCATCAAAGGTGGAATATATTACTTCGACGTTGCTTCCCTTGATAGCTTCCTTCATATCTGTTACCTCCTCAGGACGCTCGTCAATTAGGAGGATAATTATCTGCATTTCTGGATTATTCTTAAGAATTGATTTTGCCACCTGCTTAAGGAGGGTTGTCTTTCCGGCCTTAGGTGGGGATACAATCATACCTCTCTGTCCCTTACCAATAGGAGCAATTAGATCTACCACTCTGACAGATGGTGGACATCCCGGATACTCAAGGTTAATTCGCTCGTCTGGGAATATAGGTGTAAGGTCATCAAAATTAGGACGGCTAATGGACTTCTCAGGCATCTCCTCATTTACTGAAAGTAGATATAAAAGAGGCTGGAATTTCTCTTTCTCACTCTTTACCTTAAGCTTGCCCTTAATGCGGTCACCAGTTTTAAGTCTGAATTTCTTAATAAGTGTTGGTGGAACATATACATCAGAATCACCAGGTAGGAAATTGTCGGATCTGATAAAGCCAAAACCCTCATCCAAAACCTCGAGAATTCCTGCAGCAGCCTTTCCGGAATCTAACGCAAGTATTTCCGGAGACATTTTCTGCTTTAATTCATTATCGCGCTTCTCTTCCTCTGGAGTGAGAAGATAGATTCCATTTTTACGTCTCTCTAATTCTTCCTCCCAGAGCTGTTCCCTATTTAAATCCCCTGATGCTTTTGGCTCTGTTAAAGGTGTTTTCGTAGTCTTGTAATCACTCTTTATAGCAGCCTCAGTCTTTACATTTTCACTGCGTTCTTCCTCATCCAGCAAAAGCATGGCATCAATTATTTCAGACTTCTTGAGTCCCTTAACCTCGATGCCCCTTTCCTTGGCGATAAGTCTGAGATTCGTTACTGGAACGGTCTCGTATTTCTCTCTTGTAAAACTCATTTAAATCTCCTTACGTTTAAAACAGGGTCCTTTTTCAAATATATGATTATCTTGCAAAATGGGTATTATGGTCTGATTCGACCTGCAAGAAATTTTCGAATGAATACTTCTATTATAAGTTACTTTTTCAAAATAGCAAGCCTTTTCTTGATTTGACAATTGTAAAATGCTACTATACTTTTATATGACTTTCTTTAGGAGCAATATGAATACAGAGACATCTACTTTATATAAGTTAATAATACTATATATGCTTGACAAGGCAGACTATCCACTTACTAACAGCAACATAAGTGACTTTCTGCTTTATATGGACTACACCAACTATTTCACGGTACAGCAGTCCTTAAGCGATCTTGAAACTTCTGACCTGATTACAGCAGAGTCCGCTACCAAGAACACCACCCTGTACAGGATAACTGGTAATGGTCGCACCACACTTCAGTACTTCCACAACAAGATATCCGATGCAATAAAGGAAGATATACTTTCCTATTTCAAGAACAACGATATCTCCTTAAAGAAGGACACCTCTGTTCAGGCTGATTATTACAAATCAAAAAACGACAATTACACAGTTCGCTGTCAGATAGTCGAGAGGAACGAATCAATCTTCGAGCTCTCCTTTAACATTTACGGCAGGGAAATGGCTGAACTGGCCTGTGAGAACTGGAAAAAAAGCAGCAACGACATATATTCATATTTAATGGACAATCTAATAAAATAACAGAACCACCTTGGTGATTCTGTTATTTTTTATTTCTTATTTTTATAACTTCTCTTCTTTTTGGCTTTCTTTTTTTCCACTGAAAAGCCAAACTTTCCAAGCTTCTTTCCCAAGGCAAAATATCTGCCGTGGGAGTAGGTCATAAGTCCCGCCTTATCGAGGTGGAAGGAGTTCTTTTCATCAAGAAGGCTGTCATCCACAGAAACATGAACCACCTCAGCGATAAACATATCGTGAGAGCCTAACTCCTTTATTTCCGTAACCTTACATTCAATGCATACAGGACTCTGCTCAATTGATGGTGCCTTAACTACCATTGACTCCATCTTTTTAAGCCCGGTCTTCTCAAATTTATCTAGGTCCCTTCCGGATTTTACTCCACAAAAGTCAGTAGCCTTGACCATATCCTCAGTAGTCAGATTGATTACAAATTCCCCTGACTCCTTTATAAGCTTATGGCTAAAACGTTCTTTTCTGACCGAAATGGAAACCATGGCAGGATCAGAACATACAGTTCCTGCCCAGGCTACCGTAAGGCAGTTATCTCTTCCATCAATTCCCCTGCAGCTGACAATGACTGCAGGCACTGGATATAACATATTCCCTGGCTTAAATGATACTCTAGACACGAATTACTCCTAGCTCTACTAATACATATGCAACAAGAAGAAGGAAGGATGCAATGGCAAAAAAGCTGGTTACAGTAATATGCAGTTTTAGTCCTTCTATCTTCTTTACAAGAACAGACTCATTGGCCATGTTCTCATTAATCTCCTCTAAAAGAGCCTGTACATTTCTGTAATTCTTAACATTTTCCACATGGATTTTTTCCTGGATGCCAGCGCTCTCTCTCTCAATTGCCTCTAAGAGTTCTTTTTTTAGAGCCTCGCTGTCCTGGCCCACTTTATCCATATTCTCATCTATAGCCTTAAGGATTTCATCCTTAACTTCATTCTTTGCTTCCATTACCTTTTCTTCTAATTCCTTTGATGTGTTGGTCATACTGATCACTCTTTCCTTTAAAATCTCCGCCTTCTTTACAGCAGGGTCCCTTCTCATTTCCGTCACGCTTTTAGGCTTTTGATAGAGATTTCTCCTGTCATCCTTTAAGGGAGATGAAATAAGACCAGCAATCATGTCTAGGATGCCGCTCATTTTGCCTCCTGTTATACTATACTGTCGATCATGGATGAATACTCAAGTGATGTATATCCTCCATTACTGTTATATGTTGTTGATTTGTTAGCTGCATTAGTTGCTGATATGGACATGTAGGATGCATTGGCCTTTACTGAATATGCATATGAACCATTTCCCTGAAAGAGGGTCTTAACCGTGTTCATATCTGCTTTCATAAAGGTATCCTTGTCCACTGACAGGTGATTGTCATTGCCAATTGTAATACCAACCTGTTTAAGTAGGTTTGTATTGGTAGCGCTGGCCTTGGTCATGGATGATGCCGCTGTAAGAATTGATGTAGTATTGGCATCCTCCGCCGAATCAATTGTATCATTATAACTGTCAGCGAAGCTAACTAAAGCTTTGTAAATACCCTCTCTGTCATAATCTGTAGTCTTGTTGCCCTCGCTGTCAGTGCTTTCGACTTCCTTAAAAAGAGTCTTGGACTTCTTATTCTCTAACAAAGCCTCTGATGCGTCATAGAGTCCCTCTGCATTCTGCTTAATCCTGTTTAATTCCTTAGCTGTATCCTTATCCTTGGAGGATGCAGTTTCTGTATTCCCTGTCTTGGCATAGTATGCCTTGGTAAGCTTATAATAGGAACCATTCTTAATGGATGCATAGGTGGCAAGGATATTGCCAGTTGAAGATGAAGCACTGCTACCCAGGCTGGAAAACAGTGTGCTAACTGAATCTGATGAAATACCGAAATAATTTGACATAATATCACTCCTTTGATTAATTGTCGTGTAGAAATCCTTTTCTATATTATATATCGACAAAATAACAACTCTTCTTTAGTTATATATTATTTATCTGCCAGTCTATTCCCTCAATTCCATTTTTCGCGAGAAAATCGTTAGCCTGACTAAAGTGCTTGCATCCAAAGAAACCTCTGTAGGATGACAGGGGGCTTGGATGTGGAGCAGTCAAAACCAGATGCTTAGGATTGTCTATCATCTTGCTTTTTGCCTTAGCAGGGCTGCCCCATAATAGATAGACAATAGGTCTGTCCTGGGCATTTACTGCCCTTATTGCCGCATCCGTAAACTCCTCCCAGCCAATTCCTCTGTGGGAATTAGCCTCGTGAGCTTTGACTGTAAGACAGGTGTTTAACATAAATACACCCTGTTTTGCCCACTTCTCCAAATATCCGTTATTTGGAATATATAAGCCAAGGTCATCATGTAGTTCCTTATAGATATTCTGGAGTGATGGCGGTGTGTCCACATTAGGTTTAACCGAAAAGGATAATCCGTGGGCCTGTCCATCGTTATGATAAGGATCCTGTCCAAGTATAACAACCTTCACCTGACTAAGAGGTGTCAGGTGAAAAGCTGTAAAAATCTCGTCTGCAGGAGGAAACACCTGATGATTCTCATATTCCTCCTTAACCCTCTTATAAAGGTTTTTATAGTATTCTTTTTTAAACTCCGGCTCTAAATATGGCAGCCAGTCGTTGTCTATTAAAGCCACTATTTAAGTCCAACCTTCTTTAAAATCTTCATTAACTCAAGTGAATAATTGACTCTGTTCCTGATGGAATAGATTGAAAGAGCATCATCATATGAGGTCTTGTATTCTGTCTTTAAGATATCCTCCGCTCTTCCCTCAAGTTCAGTAATTTCAGAACTGATTCCCAGAGCCCCTGCCTTTTCAATGTTTGCATCATAGTGGCCAACTACTCTGATTAAGGAATCCAAAGCAAGCTCCTCGCGGCCTGAACTCTTTAAGGTATCATATCCGGAAAGGAGTTCATCCATACCTGCAAGTATAAACAAACGGTTGGAAAAATCTACATCCTTCTCCTTAAACTCAACATTATGAACCTTTTCATAAGCCTCATAGTACCTGCCCTGACTGTATAAATCCTTGGCAGACTTAAGACTGTTATTATAGTTAACCCCCTTGCCTGCAAATACAACTATGGCAAAAATAGAGGCACACATTACAAAAATAAGGAAAACTGGAAGTTTTGGCAGTGGAGGTGTATTGTCTTTAACCTTAGGCTTCTTTTCCTTCTTAGGTTTAGCTGCCTTCTTTGCAGCCTTCTCAGCCTTTTTAGCTTCAGCTGCAGCCTTCTTTGCAGCCTTCTTCTCCTCAGCCCGAGCCTTCTTCTCCGCCTTTTTCTGTTCCTTCTCGAGTTTCTTAATTGCAGCTTCATCAAGTCCCTGTAAAGGATCAGCTGCTTTCTGGTCTCCTCCCTCTAAGGCTCTTAAAATATCTAAATTCTCGTCCGATATTCCCTCAAGGTTTTCGGAATTTCCAGTATTTGCCTCCTGCTCTTTGCCCTCATTCTCCTCTTCTTCGGGGCCAAAGAATAAAAGCGCAAGCTTTTTTAAGAAGCCTGGTTTCTTAGGCTTATCCTCACTGTCTCCATCCTCTTTTTTCGTTTTAACCTTAGAGGATTTGTCACCCTTTTCTTTAATGCCTGACAGTTCTTCTGCGTCAGACGGGTCCACATCAAAGCCAAGGCCCTCAAGTCCAGCCAAAATATCTTCTGTAGATGACTGTCCCTCAACTGACAAGTCTGCTCCCTCGGAAGTATCTTCTCCATCAGGAGAAAGAGGCTCATTATTGGCATCTGCATCAAGAAGGTTCTTTATATCGGCAAAATCAGATCCTTCATCACCAAGCCCCTCAAGAACTGACAATATATCATCATCAGACCCAGGAACAGGAGCCTCTGTTGCTTTCTCTTCATCACCGCTCTCCAGTGCTGACATATCCCCCGCCAAAACCTTAGCAATTTCTTCAGGAGACAGTCCTTCCTCCTCACTGCTATCAGTGTCAGAAGCCTCGTCACTACTTTCCTCTGTTTCAACAGGAGCATTTGTTTCTACCTCAGCAATAACTTCTTCAGAAGCTTCTTCGTTTGTTAAACCAGATAAAAGATTAAGTAAATCCTGATCTGAATTCTCAGAGCTTTCTGTAGTATCAGAATCTTTTATACTATCATCAGGGTTATAAGCACTCTTGTTTTCTGCAACTTTGCTTTCTTCCCTGCTTTCAGACTTTGGAAGGCTATCCATAACCTTATCAAGTCCCTGAAAGAAATCCTCCATTGGAAGATCCTGATCCTTCTCCTCTGCATTCTCCTCTTCCATGGCTAATTCATAATCAGAAATAAGCCGATCCATGTCGGCTTCCTGCAATTCTTTCTCAAATTCATTTAAGAACTGATCAGCGGCTCTTTTGCCTCGATCCTCTCTTTTTCTCTCCTTCTTTCTTGCTCTCTGGGAGAAGGATTTCTCTTCGGCGAAGTCCATATCCCCATCGCCATCCTCCATATGTCCCATAAAGGAAAGGAGCTCATCCATCTGTCCAGTGGAATTCTTATTAGGAGTTTCCTGTTCCTGCACGGAATTTAGTAACTGATCTAAATAATCTTCGTTATCCCTAGCCAAGGTCCCTTACCTCCTGCTTTTCTCATTTCTCTGTCGGATATTAAAAAAGCCTCAAAACACCCACCTGTAATGGAAATGTTTTGAGGCTAATTATGCTGTAACTAGTTATTTGGTAATGGACTTGCATCGATAAGTCTATCGATTGCATCTACCAACTTACCGATCTCTGGCTTAGTAAGCTGAGCATCAGCTCCAAGAGCCTCACCCTTGCGACGCATCTCATCATTTACTAATGAAGAGAAGATAACCAATGGGATCTTGGAAATATCATCATCGCTCTTACAAAGCTTTGTAAGTCTGTGTCCATCCATAACAGGCATCTCAATATCAGTGATAATAAGTCTTGCCTTATTATAGAGGTTTCCAACGCCCTCTGACTTCCACTCATTTAACTGATCCCATGCAATCTGTCCATTCTCGCAAAGAAGAATTCTTGTGTAGCCTGACTTCTTAAGGCAGTCTGTAATCATCTTACCTAACATTGGTGAATCTTCTGCAATAATAATTGGGCAGTTGCTACGATTACGTCCTTCATACTCTTCTACGTCAGACACCTTAAGTCCTGTATCAGGGCTGATATCTGTAACAATCTTCTCGAAGTCAAGAATGACAACTAACTTGTCGTCAAACTTTACAACACCTGTGGATACTCCATTGTCCTCCGCATTAATGGTGGAGTCTGGCTTAATAATGTCTGCCCAGGAGATTCTGTGAATACCAATAACCTTATCTACATGGAAAGCAATATCCAAATTGTTAAAGTTGGTAATAATGAACAATCCCTCTTCATCTGAATCGTGAAGACCAAGACTCTGACGCAAGCTGATAACCGTAATCATAGTATCACGTGGCATAAAGATTCCTTCCACACAATAATGTGCATTAGGGATTGGTGTAACCGGCTGATATGTGAGGATCTCACGAATCTTGGCTACGTTAATACCATAGTGATTATCATCCAGTGTGAACTCTAATATTTCGACTTCATTTGTACCATTTTCAAGCAGAATATTTGTATCCATGAAAAATTCCTCCTCGACTTCTTAGAAAACTAAGGTCATTATAGCATATAGCAAGTAAAAATAAACAAATTCGGCGTCAATTTCACGAAATTATACGAATTGTCATAGTTGTCGTGCCATTGTTAACATATACTTCAATTGACTTCACATTATCAAGTGCACTCTCTGACACTTCAAAGATTAAAATCGCATCAAGGCTGCCTCCGGCCTTAATGGTTTCATCCAGGGTTGCAAAATCATTAGGAAGTACAGTTGTCATTGCACTTACAACAGTCTCGCCGCCATTAACTGAAAGGGCATACGAATAGCCCCGATCAAACATACTTACATCTATCTTGGATGTCGTACCATTTTCGATGGTAATTGGCACAATAATGTATTTTTTGCCAGCAGATGCTGTCATTGAAAACACATTTGGGATAGTGTAATCAGCTGCAACCTTATAGCTGCCTGTCTTTCCAACCACTCCCGATATAAGTCGGATCGTAGCCATGTCGTTCTGTGAGCCAAGAAGTTGT
>JAZQNS010000035.1:0-56295 GCA_045627425.1 Lachnospiraceae bacterium
ACCAGATTATGGGAGCAGTCAGCTTCCTTAAGAATATGGAGAAAGGGCTTATTGTGGTTGCGCCACTTGCCTATATGAGAGGACGTACCTTAGACAATGCCTTTATTATTCTAGATGAGGCACAGAATACAACACCTGCCCAGATGAAGATGTTTTTAACCAGAATTGGATTTGGGTCCAAGGTTGTCATTACCGGTGATTCTACCCAGAAGGATTTAGCGCCTAATACCACTTCTGGTCTTGATGTGGCCTTAAAAGTGTTAAAAAATGTGGATGAAATTGGAATTTGTAAGCTAACAAGCGCCGATGTTGTCAGACATCCCTTAGTTCAGAAGATTGTTAAAGCATATGAGGAGTACGAGAAGAAGGAAAGCTATAAGGAAAAGAAAAAAGAAGAACATGAGCGAAAGGTCGACAGAAGAAGATGAAATTTCTAAACTCCTTCAAGGGAACTGATTACCTTAAGCTTCTTGCAATGGTTATTTACACAGTTTTTGCCGGTGGACTTGCACTGTTTTTCCTAGGCAAAAGCTCTGTTAATATGACCTTGCTTTTATGTTACATTATCTTATTCTCTGCTGGTTTTTTATTTGTGATTGAATATGAATACATTATTGAGGAGTCTGCAGTAGATATTCACAGAGCTCTTAGTCAGATAATGATAACTTATCTTATTCTTTTTACCCTAAATATTCTCACAGTTTTTTTGCCTGTGAGAGTTTCCCTTGTTTTGGCATCGGCTTATATTTTCAGTGTATATGCTTCTGCCGCTGCAGGATTAATGTTAGCATCCTTTATGGGACTATCAGTTGTTATTCTTACAGATGCAAGCCTAAATTATATGGTAGGGATTATATTCCTTTCAATTATTGGAAGCATTGCCAGAAAGGGATTTAAACAGAAGCAGTACAGAGTATTCTTTATAATACCCATGTTTATTCTATCAGTTGCGGTATACCTTACTACTTATGTGGCTGATGTAAGTATTCTTGACTATAAGGCTATAATCATAGCTTTTATAGAAGCCATTGTTAATTCCATTGTAATAATGATTATCATGTCCTTTGATAAGAAGGTTATTGAGAATGATGAGCTTTTAGGGGACTATGGAAGAACCTTAGAAGAGGATTTTCCACTTGTATTATTTGTAAGGCAGCTTGGAGATGAGAGGTTTATTCACTCGAGGAGTGTTGCTAAAATATCTTATAAAGCAGCTAAAGCTATTGGACTTGACGAAAAGCTTTGTTCCTCCGCAGGATTCTATTACTCCTTATGCGATAACGATGAGAAGGATCCAGTGGAATACGCTGTTGACGTTGGTCTAAGAGCTGGACTTCCTATAGAGGTTTTAAGGCTTTTAAAGGAATATCAGGCATTAAAAAATCCAATTAGTCGAAGAGAAACAGCATTGGTTGATTTGGTGGATACAGCTGTTGGTGATGTCATGGAAGCTGATAAAAAGGGTATTAATGACAAAGTTGAGTATACCTTAATTGTGTCAGCAGCCTTTGACCGATTATCAAAAACCGGCAGATATGATGAGTGCGGTCTTTCTATGAATCAGTTTTTGAAGATTAGAGACATAGTTATTAACGAGGTGGAGAAATAATGATTCTTAACTTTGAAAATGAAACAGATATCAATCTTACCTTTTCCTACGAAGAGGTCTGTGAAAAGGTATGTCTGGCTGTTCTTGATTATGAAGAATTTAGTAAGGATGTTTTGGTTGAATTAACTATTACAGACAATGAGGGGATTCATGAGATAAATCTTAGCCAGAGGAATATTGACAGACCAACAGATGTTTTGTCCTTTCCGATGATTGATTTCTCTGATATAGAGTCTTACCAGGATATATATGATGATAACGAGTGTCTTGATCCTGAAACAGGACTGGTATTCCTTGGCTGTATAGTGATATCTGTAGATAAGATTAAAGAACAGGCAGAGGAATATGGCCACTCAGAATTAAGGGAATTTGCTTTTCTGGTATGTCATTCCATGCTTCATCTCTTAGGCTATGATCATATGACTGAGGATGAGGAAAAAGAAATGTTTGCTAAACAGAAGGAGGTAATGGAAATAGTTGGTATTTCCAGATAACTTATGAGAAAGCTATTTTTATCAGTTTTATTAACATTAACTATGATTCTCTCTCTTACAGCATGTAAGAAAGACGAGAAGATTGTTGAAGAAACAAATAACGAGCCAGAGGTTATTGAAGATGTTACCGAGGAGGAAGAGGAAGTCGACCTTCATGAGGGAATGGTTATCAGCAGGCTTACTGGTATGTGGATTCCAGAGGAATTATACGATGTAAGACCGGTTGCCTTTATGATGGGAAATACAAAGTCAGCGGCTCCTCAGTCTGGAATATCTTCGGCCGGCGTTGTATATGAAATACCTGTTGAAGGTGGTATTACCAGACTTATGTCTATTATTGAAGATTACAGAAGCCTCGACAAAATCGGATCTTCAAGAAGCTGCAGATATTATTTTGTCCATTATGCCATGGAGTATAATGCCATGTATGCTCATTTCGGCCAGTCAAAATATGCCAAGGACCTTCTTGCAAAGTCTGAGGTTAATAATATAAATGGAATTTCTGATGGTGGCTCCTGTTACTATAGAACCAGTGATAGGAAGGCACCTCATAATGCATATGCAGATGGCGAGAAGGTATTTTCTTTTGCTGAAAAAAAGGGATATGCAACAAAATATGATGAAAACTATGAAGGCCATTTCCTTTTTGCCAGTGAGGAGGAGCCAGAATATCTTGTCAGCGGTTCTATAGCAACCTATGTAAAACCTGGTTATGCTGTGGATAATCCATGGTTTGAATACAACATGGAAGACGGTGAATATTACAGGTTCCAGTATGGTGATAAGCATATAGATAAGGAAACCAATGAACAACTTCATTGCAAGAATATTATTATTCAGTACGTGGGAATATCCTACATGGATGATAATTACTCATTAAAGATTAATACTACAGCTGGAGGCGATGGTATTTTCATTACTAATGGAAAGGCTGTAAATATTACCTGGTCCAAGGCCTCTGATTTTGCAGTTACACATTATTATGATGAGACCGGTGCCGAGATTAAGCTTAATCCAGGAACCACCTGGGTTCTTCTGGTTGATAAGAAAAAGACATCATCTGTAGATATACACTAGGAAGTTATTATGGGGAATAAAAAAGGAAAAAATAATTTCATAGTCCAGGGAACAATTCTTGCTATAGCGTCTGTTGTATCCAGAATTATTGGTTTGGCTTACAGAATTCCTATGACCAGGATTATCGGGGATCTTGGTAACAGCTATTACAGTTCAGCCTTTGAGGTTTACAATATAATGCTGTTAATCTCATCCTACAGTCTTCCAATAGCCGTATCTAAATTCGTGTCAGGCTATAAGGCAAAAGGAGATTTCAGGACCGTCAGAAAGATATACAAAACAGCAATGGTAATATCACTGTCAAGTGGAACAATCGCAGCCTGTCTTGTATTCTTTGGGGCGTCCTACATTACAAGTGCCCTTAAGACACCATTAGCTATTTACGCCCTGTTAATCCTTGCACCAAATCTGATTATTCTTTCTGCATTAGGTGTATTCAGAGGATTATTTCAGGGAATGGGGTCCATGATTCCAACGGCAATTTCACAGATTCTTGAGCAGCTGGTAAATGCCTTTGTTTCAGTTTTTGCGGCTTATGTTCTTTTTAATCATGGTGCTAGAATTGGTGCTGTTTTAGGAAATGAAGAGGCTTATTCTGCTGCATTTGGTGCAGCGGGAGGAACTCTTGGAACTACAATGGGAGCCCTTTTTGCCCTTATATTTGTAACCTTTATTTTTGCCATTTTATCTAAGTCATTAAAAGGCGCAGAAAAGAGACAGAAGGCTGTTTTTGATATATCCTATATGTCTTTAGGCAAAATTCTAATCCTTACAATAGTGCCAGTACTTTTAAGCACCACAATTTATAATGTTTCTGGTATATTGGACCAGTTTATTTTTAAGAATGTTGCAGCATATCAGGGTTATTCCGCTGTGACAGTTGATACCTGGTGGGGTGTATTTTCAGGAAAATACAAGGTTTTAATCAATGTACCAATGGCGATTGCATCAGCCATGGCGGCATCGTCTGTACCGGCTCTCACGGGCTCCTTTGCCAATAAGGATTATAAAACTGCAAGAAAGAAAACCTATCAGGCTATCAGGTTTGTAATGGTTATTGCGCTTCCATGTGTTGTAGGCTTAGGTGTTTTAGCTTCACCTATAATGCAGCTACTCTTTGATGACAGCTCTTTACTTGCCAGAAATCTTATGTGGGCCGGCTGTATATCCGTTGCCTTTTATTCTCTGTCTACGCTTTCAAACGGTATATTACAGGGAATCAACAGGCTTGGGGAACCAGTTAAGAATGCATGCATTGCCCTTGTATTACATGTGATTTTCCTTTTAATACTCTTATTTGCCTTCAGATTAAATATTTATGCCGTTGTATATGCGAATGCATTTTATGCCTTACTTATGTGTATACTAAATGGCCTGTCAATCAGGAAATATCTAAGATATAGACAGGAGATAGTAAGAACATTTATAATACCTACCATTTGTTCTGTGATAATGGGAGTTTCAGTATACTTCTCTTACAAGGGACTTATGGCAGTTTATTCCTTTAATTCTTTGTGGACTTTAGTTTGCATAATAATTGGAGTTATAGTATACGGTTTCTTCCTCTTGTTGCTTAAAGGATTTAGTGAGGAAGAATTATTAGCCTTTCCAAAGGGTTATATGATACTTAGATTTGCTAAAAAGCTTCATCTCATGTAAGGAGATTATATGGAAATAAATGTTTTAGTTATAGGCGGAGGAGCAGCTGGTGTAATGGCTGCAATAGAAGCTTCAAGAGAAGGCGCCTCTGTTGTGATAATTGAACATATAGATAAGCCTCTTAAGAAGATTCTGTCCACTGGAAATGGTAAGTGTAATTTTACCAATTCTCATATGGATGTTGATTGCTTTAGAGGAAAGAACAATGCTTTTGTAGTCGAGGCTCTTAAGGCTTTTTCTTCTGACATGCTTATTTCTTTTTTTAAGGAACTTGGAATATACCCTAAAGAGAAAAATGGATATTATTATCCACATTCTGAGCAGGCTTCCTCAGTGCGAGACTGTCTGCTGATGGAGTTAGAAAAGCAAAATGTAGTTGTTAAAACTGAAGAGGAAATAATAGAAATTTCTAAATTGTCAGATGAATTCGAAATATTTACCAATAAGGGCAAATACTGCTGTAAAAAGGTCATTGTGGCCACGGGTTTACTTGCAGGAAGGAAGGTTGGATGTGATGGAAGCATTAATCAACATCTAGAGAAGCTTGGACATAGCTTTATAGATATTGTGCCTTCTCTGGTTCAACTGAAGTCTGACGATTCGTTTATTAAAAATCTTGCAGGAAATCGTGCAGATGTAAGACTTGTTTTTAAAAAAAGTGACCAAAATGTGTATTCTGACAGAGGGGAGCTTTTATTCCTAAAAGATGGCCTTTCTGGCATAGTAACCTTCCAGGGAAGCAGATATGTTTCCTACGGTTTAAGGGAAGGAAAGAAAATGGAAGTTCATGTCGATTTTCTCCCGGATTTAACTGTCGAGGAAGTCTACAATGAACTATATAATCGTGCATATATAAATGGCACAGACAGACTGATTAAAAACTTATTAATTGGACTTTTACCGGAATTGATTGCGTTAAATATTATCAAGAAGGCTAACCTTAGTCCTGATAGAAAGTGTGTAACCCTTACTGATAAGGAGTTAATCAGGGTAAGAGACATAGTTAAAACCTGCATAATTAGCATTAATGGTACCAGAGACTTTGCGGATTGTCAGGTTTGCGCCGGTGGAATTTGCACAGATGAGATTGATGAATACAGTATGGAATCCAAAATAGTTAATGGATTATATTTTGCCGGAGAACTTATTGATATTGATGGAAAATGTGGTGGCTATAATCTTCAGTGGGCTTTTAGCTCCGGGTATTTAGCAGGCAAAAATGCTGCCAGGGAGACATTATGCTAAAGTTAAGTCAGGTTAAGGTTAAAGTTAATAATGACAGCATTTCAAATATAACTAAAGAGTGCGCAAAAATTCTCAAGGTCAAAGAATGTGACATACAAAGTATTGAGATACTAAGAAGGTCCATTGATGCCAGAAAAAAACCTGATATCTATTATGTCTATACTCTTTTGGTTTGTGTAAATGAAGAGAAAAAGGTTCTCTCAAGAGTTAAGAATAATAAGAATATAGAAAAGTATGAAAAGGAATTCTATTCCTTCTTCGATCCGGATTATAGGGACGAAGACAAGGCTCTATTAAAGCATAGCCCAGTGATTATTGGTGCGGGTCCTGCAGGTTTATTTGCGGGATATATGTTGGCTCTTCACGGCTATAAGCCTCTGATTATTGAGAGGGGCAAATGCGTTGAGGAAAGAAGCATTGATGTAAGTAATTTTTGGGAAACGGGTCATTTAGACACTAAATCCAACGTTCAGTTTGGTGAAGGTGGTGCAGGTGCCTTTTCAGATGGTAAGCTTAACACAGCAGTAAAGGATTACAAGTCAAGAAACAAGCAGGTCCTGGATATATTTGTGTCTATGGGTGCCAATGAAGAAATACGTTACGATAACAAGCCACATGTGGGTACCGATGTTCTATTTAATGTTCTTATTAATCTAAGGCATGAAATAGAGAACTTAGGTGGCAGTTATCTGTTTGAGACATGCTTTACCAACCTTATTCTTGATGAGGATGGCAGGGTAAAAGGCATTGAAACTGATAAGGGTCAGGTTATTGATACTGAAGTGCTTATTTTAGCCCCGGGTCACAGTGCAAGGGATACCTTCAGATATCTAAATACCACAGGCCTTGAAATGGAAGCAAAGGCCTTTGCGGTTGGATTCAGGGTTGAGCATCCACAAAAGATGATGAATGAAAATCAGTATGGCAAGGATTATCCGCCGCATTTGCCTCCTACACCTTATAAGGTGACAGGAAAGGGCAGTAATGGAAGGGGAGTTTACAGCTTCTGTATGTGTCCTGGTGGCTTTGTTGTAAATGCAAGCTCCGAGGAGGGACGAACTGCTGTAAATGGAATGTCTTATGCAAAGAGAGACAGCCAGAATGCTAATTCAGCAATTATTGTTTCTGTAGGACCTGAAGATTTCGAAGGTAAGGGGCCTTTAGCAGGAGTTCTATATCAGGAGAAGCTTGAGGAGAGGACTTTTGCCCTGGGACAGGGAAAGGTTCCCCAACAGCTTTATGGTGACTTCATACTTAACAGGGCATCCACCAGTTACGGTGAATTTACTTCAGAGATAAAGGGCAAATCATGCTTTGCTAATCTTAGAGGGATTCTAAGTGAAGATATTAATTCAGCCTTCATGGAGGGCATGGATCAGTTCGCAATGAAGATAAAGGGATTTAATCGTGAGGATGCTATTATGTCCGGAGTTGAATCCAGAACCTCAAGCCCCTTGAGAATAATTAGAAATGAGAATTTGGAAAGCAATATTCCAGGCCTTTTCCCATGCGGTGAGGGGGCTGGATATGCGGGTGGCATTATGTCTGCGGCCATGGACGGTTTAAAGATAGCCGAGGAAATAGGCAGACGATATTTACCAGTGAGAAAGGTATAGAGATGTTAAAAGATAAAGTAACACCTATGATGCAACAATATCTGGAAACCAAAGAAGAGTATCCAGACTGCATCCTCTTTTACAGATTAGGAGATTTCTATGAAATGTTCTTTGATGATGCTATTACTGTATCCAAGGAACTCGAGATAACCCTGACTGGAAAGAGCTGCGGACTTGAAGAGAGGGCTCCAATGTGTGGAGTTCCTTTTCATGCTGTGGAGGGGTATCTTAACAGGTTAGTTCAGAAGGGATACAAGGTTGCTATATGTGAGCAGGTTGAAGATCCTAAGATGGCTAAGGGACTTGTTAAGAGAGAGGTTGTTAGAATTGTAACTCCAGGTACTAATACCTGTATGCAGGCCCTTGATGAGAGTAAGAACAATTATCTTCTTGCTATTTGTTATCTTGGAGACTCCTTTGGACTGGCAGCATGTGATGTTACAACTGGAGATTTTCATGTGACAGAGATTGAAGGTGACAAGAATCTTTTAGATGAGATCTCTGTATATGGCCCCCTTGAGATTATCTGCAATGATGCCTTCTCCATGAGCGGTCTTGATTTACAGCCATACCTAGATAAAAATCGTGCAATATTAAGCTATATAGATGATTATTACTTTGGGGATGATACGGTTAAGGATGTTTTAAAGGAGCATTTTCATGTTAGTTCCTTTGAAGCTATTGGTCTTAGCGATTTTCCAATCGGTAGCGTAGCAGCAGGAGCTCTTCTTAGGTACCTATATGATACACAGAAGACTTCTTTAAGCCATATTACCAGTTTAAATCCCTATATTTCTGGTAAGTTCCTTATGATAGATGGTTCAACAAGAAGAAATCTTGAGCTTGTTGAAACCATGAGGGACAAAAACAAGCATGGATCTCTATTATGGGTTTTAGATAAAACTAAAACAGCCATGGGAGCCAGAATGCTGCGATCCTTTGTTGAACAGCCTCTGGTTGATATTGATGAGATAAATAGAAGACTTGATACCATAGAGGAATTAAATAGCAATCTCATGGACAGGGATGAGCTAAGGGAGTACCTTAATCCAATCTATGATCTCGAAAGACTTATTGGCAGGATTTCCTATCAGACAGCTAATCCAAGAGATCTCATTGCCTTTAAGAATTCAATAGATATGATAAGGCCAATAAAGACACTTCTTTCATCCTTTAAGGGGGAGAAACTGCTTACACTGTCTGACAGCCTCGATGAACTTAGGGATTTATATGATCTTATTAATGATGCAATTGACGAGGAACCACCTATTCAGCTTCATGATGGCAATATAATTAAGTCTGGCTATCTTGCAGAAATCGATAAGCTTAGAAGCGCAAAAACTGAGGGAAAAAACTGGTTGGCTAAACTAGAGGCTGATGAGAAAGAAAAAACTGGCATAAAAACCCTCAGAGTAAAATACAATAAGGTATTTGGATATTATATCGAAATATCAAATTCCTATCTTGATATGGTGCCAGATTACTATACAAGAAAACAGACCTTAACTACCGGAGAGAGATTCATCACACCGGAATTAAAGGAACTTGAGGATACAATTCTTGGCGCAGAGGAAAGATTAATCTCTCTTGAATATGCCTTGTTTACAGAGATTAGAGAGAAGATTGCCGCTGAAGTAAAGAGAATTCGTTATACAGCAAAAGCTATCGCAGAAATTGATGCCTTGACATCAATGGCGTATGTCTCGGAGAGGAATTCTTTTGTAAGACCTAAGCTAAATGAAAAGGGCCTTATAGATATTAAGGGAGGCAGACATCCTGTTGTTGAAAAGATGATGGCAGACCATCTCTTTATTGCAAATGATACCTATCTTGATAACGGCAAAAACAGGATCTCTATTATTACTGGACCCAATATGGCTGGTAAGTCTACCTACATGAGACAGACTGCTCTTATAGTTTTAATGGCTCAGATGGGTTGCTTTGTGCCAGCTGACCAGGCAAATATTGGTATAGTGGACAGAATTTTCACCAGAGTTGGTGCATCAGATGATCTTGCTTCAGGTCAGTCCACATTTATGATTGAGATGACAGAGGTTGCCAATATTTTAAGGAATGCAACGCCAAACTCACTTTTGATTCTTGATGAAATTGGAAGAGGTACTTCAACCTATGACGGATTAAGTATTGCATGGTCTGTGGTTGAATATATTTCCAATCCTAAAACCTTAGGCGCTAAGACCTTATTTGCCACTCATTACCATGAGCTTACTGAGCTTGAGGGACGACTTGATAACGTTAATAATTATTGTATTGCGGTTAAGGAAAATGGCGACGATATTGTATTCCTTAGAAAGATTGTCAAGGGCGGTGCTGATAAGAGCTATGGCATTCAGGTTGCAAAACTTGCCGGGGTTCCTGCTCTTGTAATTGACAGGGCAAAAGAAATTGTTGAGCAGCTTATTGAAAGCGATGTTGTTGTTCATGCCGACAGGATTACAGAGACTGTAAAAGAAAAAAAGAAAAAGAAGAACCAGCTTGAACTGGGGCAGATTAGTCTTTTTGATACACTTTTGGATGATGATATCCTTAAGACTATTGAAGAATTAGATATTAGTAATATGACTCCAATGGATGCTTTAAACAAGCTTAATGAACTCCAGAGTCAGATTAAGAATCGGTGGTAATATATGGGCAAAATTGCTGTTTTAGACAAGTTAACAATAGACCAGATTGCCGCAGGAGAAGTGGTGGAATCTCCCTTGAATGTTGTTAAGGAGCTTGTGGAGAATGCCATTGATGCTGGTGCTGATTCCATTACTGTGGAAATAAAGGAAGGTGGAATCAGCTATATTCGTGTAACTGATAATGGAAGCGGCATCATGAGGGATGATCTTGATAAGGCCTTCTTAAGACATTCAACCAGCAAGCTAAGATCTGCTGAGGAACTTTCAAATATACATACTCTGGGATTTAGAGGCGAAGCCTTGTCCTCAATCAGTGCAGTTTCAGAGATGGAGGTTTATACCAAGACCAGAGAGTCCATGCTTGGATACAAAGTTAGACTTAGGGGCGGTGAGCTTTTAAGCATTGAAGAAACGGGCACTCCTGATGGAACCAGTATGATTGTCAGAAATCTCTTTTTTAACACCCCTGCAAGAAAGAAGTTTCTTAAGTCTGACAGAACCATGGCAAGCCACGTAGTTGATTTAATGGAGCATTTGTCCATGTCTCACTGCGAGATTTCATTTCAGCTTATTGTAAATGGAAGCACTAAACTTCATACTCCGGGCAATGGAAATCTTCTTGATGTTATATATCGCATATATGGTAAAAATATCGTTGATGATTTACTGCCTATGGCCATTGATGACGAGGGAGTAAAGATTAACGGATACATTGCTAAACCAGGAGTTTCAAGGGGCAACAGAAATTACGAGAATTTTTTCGTGAATAACAGATATGTGCAGAGCAAGGTTTTAAGCCGAGGCCTTGAGGAGGGCTACAAAACCTTTATAATGCAGCACAAATTCCCTTTTGCAATTCTTTCTTTTGATTTTCCTGATGGAGAAGTGGATGTTAATGTACATCCAAACAAGATGGAGGTTAGATTCCAAAGAGAGGAAGAATTATTCGATATTCTTTCATCCTATGTTAAGAGAATACTTGCCAATGAGGATCTGATTACCAAATCTGCAATGGCTGACCATAAGTTTTTTGAAGACTTAAGACAGGACGTAGTGACCAAAGCTCCTAAGGCTGAGCCATTTCAGGCAGAAAGACTTAAGGCTATAAGAGATTTTGTAAGTAAGGATTCCCCCTATGAGGCTAAATTCAACAGACCCATTCAGCCTAAGTTTAAGCAGGAGAAATTAGATTTAACTTTTGAGGATGAGAAAGATGAGCAGGAAAGTCTTTTGCCTAAATCTGAACTGGTTAAAGACAATAGTAGGTCTGATTTGGAAAGATCAACATTGGAACATGATGCTGAAATCACCAAACACTTTCTCGACGAGAAGGAGATTAAGAACCACAGGATAATAGGACAGGTTTTTGATACATACTGGCTGGTTGAATTTAATAATTCCCTATATATAATTGATCAGCATGCAGCCCATGAGAGAATTCTCTTCGAGAGAACTATGAAAAGCCTTAAGAATAAAGAGGTTTTATCCACACCTTTATGTCCTCCAATGGTTTTAAGTCTCTCTGACAGAGAACTTCTTCTTTTGAAAAAATATGAGGAAGAGTTCACAAAAATCGGTTTTGCCTTCGAAAGCTTTGGGGGTAAAGACGTAATTATTAATGAAGTTCCCTATAATATGTTTGGTATTGATGACAGGGAACTGTTTGTGGGTATGCTAGACGAATTAACTGAGTTCTCGGGGAGAGAGAACTCGTCAGTTTTAATAGGCAAAATTGCAATGATGAGTTGTAAGGCTGCAGTTAAGGGAAATCAGAAGCTTTCAGAAAGAGAGGCTGAACATATTATCAATGAGCTTTTAAGCCTTGAAAACCCATATCACTGCCCTCACGGCAGACCAACAATTATTGAGTTTAGCAAAAACGAGATGGAGAGAAGATTCCATAGATGAAAAAACCATTAGTTATTGTTGCAGGACCAACCGCTACAGGAAAGAGTCATCTTGCTGTAAAACTTGCAAAGAGAATCAATGGATCCATAATTTCCGCTGATTCCATGCAGGTTTACAAGTATATGGATATTGGTTCTGCCAAGATAAAAAAAGATGAAATGTGCAACATTCCCCACTACCTGGTGGACTGCCTTTTGCCATCTGAAGAGTTTAATGTTTCAGTCTTCTGCAAAATGGCAGGGCAAGCCCTGGAGGAAATATATGCTGAGGGTAGAATTCCTATTGTCTGTGGAGGAACAGGATTCTACATAGATGCCCTCCTGAGGAATGTGAATTTTGAGAAGGAGAACACTGGGGCTGGCTACAGGGCCATGCTTGAGGAACTTGCTAAGGAAAAGCCTGAAAAACTTCATGAAATGCTACGTGATTCTGACCCGGAATCAGCTGAAAGAATCCATGAGAACAACCTTAAGAGGATAATTAGAGCTCTGGAGTATATACATGATACTGGTCGCAAATTCTCTCTATACAACGATGAACAGAAGGCAAAAGAATCCCCATACGATTATGCTTATTTCGTTCTGATTGATGACAGAAAGACCATGTATGATAAGATTGACAGGAGAGTAGATCTTATGTTGGAAGAGGGGCTCATAGAAGAGGTTACCAGGCTAAAGGAAATGGGATATAAAAGGGAAGATGTGGCAATGCAGGGCCTTGGCTATAAGGAAGTATTAGATTACCTTAACGGTTATTTAAGCCTTGAAGAAGCCATATATCTCATAAAACGAGATACCAGACACTTTGCCAAGAGGCAGGTGACCTGGTTTAAGAGAAATGATAGTATTATCTGGCTTGACAGAAGAGAACATGATCAGGATTTAGATAAGATGGCAGACTTTGCCATAAATGTGTTAAAGGAAAATAAACTGATAGAGGAGTAGGAATGACAATTACAGAACAGTACAAAAACCTAGGCATTGATGAAGATGTTTATAATTACTGCGAGTGTATTCTTCAGGGACTAAAGGAAAGATTTGATAGAATAGATGAGGTTGCAGAGATTAATCATCTTAGGGTGATGGAGGCATTTCAAAAGAACAGGGTGAGAAGCGAATGCTTTAATTTTGCCTCAGGATATGGCTACGATGACGTGGGTAGAGATACACTTGAGAAGGTTTATGCAGATTTGTTCCACGGTGAGGATGCTCTGGTAAGACCACAGATAACCTGTGGAACTCATGCCTTAGCTCTTGCACTTATGAGTAACCTTCGTCCTGGGCAGGAGCTATTATCTCCTGTTGGCAAGCCTTACGATACTCTTGAAGAGGTAATTGGTATAAGACCGTCAAGAGGTTCACTTGCCGAATATGGAATCAGCTACAGACAGGTTGATTTGCTGGATAATGGTGATTTTGATTTTGAGGGAATAAAGAATGCAATCAACGAGAAAACTCATCTTGTTACTATCCAGAGATCAAAGGGCTATGCAACAAGACCTACCTTGTCAGTTGAAAGGATAGGAGAGCTGATTTCCTTTATTAAGGGTATTAAGCCGGATGTGATTGTTATGGTTGATAATTGCTACGGTGAGTTCGTTGAGACCATTGAGCCTCTTGATGTGGGCGCTGATATGATGGTTGGTTCTCTTATAAAGAATCTTGGAGGCGGCCTGGCGCCAATAGGTGGCTATATTGTAGGCAAAAAAGAATGTATTGAGAATGCAGCGTGCAGACTTACTTCCCCGGGTCTTGCCAAGGAGGTAGGAGCATCTTTATCTGTTATGCAGTCATTCTATCAGGGATTATTCCTTGCACCTGGTGTTGTAGCTTCTGCTTTAAAGGGAGCTATATTTGCCGCAAATGTATACGAGAAGCTTGGTTTTAAGGTAGTTCCTAATGGAAGTGAAGAGAGATATGACATTATTCAGGCTGTTACCTTTGGCAAACCTGAAGGACTAATTGCTTTCTGCGAGGGTATTCAGGAAGCTTCGCCAGTTGATTCCTATGTGGTACCTGAACCCTGGGATATGCCGGGCTATGATGATAAGGTTATTATGGCAGCCGGTACCTTTAATCAGGGATCCTCAATTGAGCTTTCAGCTGATGGCCCTTTGAGAGCACCATATACTGCATTCTTCCAGGGGGGAATTACTTATTTTCATGCAAAACAAGGAATAATGACTTCTTTACAGAAGCTTAAAAATAAAGGTTTAGTACAGCTTTCCTAAATTAGGAAAGCTGTTTTTTATTTCTATACATTGACAGGTCAATATGGTAAAATAACTGTGTATGTTTAGGCTTGTTTTAGGAGGAATTTATGGCAAGTAATATTTTCGGAGTTGATTTAGGAACAGTTGATATTAAAATGTTTTCTAAGTCAGTGAATCAGTTTTTTACAGGCAAGAATACCATTGCAATTAAGAATAAAAAGGAAGTATATGCAATCGGAGACGAGGCATATGCTATGTATGAGAAAGCACCAGGGATTATTAATGTATCTTTCCCTGTCAACAATGGTGTAATTGCAGATTTTAATAATATGCAGCGTCTGGTAGAGAGTTTTATTGAGAAGAACTGCAAGAACAACGTAAAGGGTGCTGATTTTATTGTTGCGGTACCCACAGACATTACAGAAGTAGAGAAGAGATCCTTCTTTGAACTCTTCTTTAAAGGCAAATTCAGACCAAAGAACGTTTACCTATGTGAGAAGCCTCTGGCTGCAGCTGTTGGAATCGGCCTTGAAATCAAGGATCCAACAGGATATATGGTTGTTGATATGGGAGCTGATACAACTGAGATTTCCGTTATTTCTTTGGGAGGTCTTGTTTTAAGTGACCTTGTAAGAATCGGTGGAAATAGTATTGATGATGCAATTGTTACTCACATTAAGAGAAAGTATAGTCTTGTGATTGGAATGAAGACTGCCCAGATGTTAAAGATATCCTTAGCTTCTGCAACTGGAATAGATAAGGGCTCAGTTGTAACAGTTGGTCGAGACGTTGTTTCAGGTCTTCCTGTTGAGAAGGAAATTACATCTGCCGATATTAACGATGCAATCGCTGAACCAATTAATCAGATTTGTACAGCAATTAAGCTTATTTTAGAGAAGACTCCACCTGAACTTGCAAAAGATATTATTCATGCAGGTATATATTTGTCTGGCGGTGGTTCAAATCTTGGAAATGTCGATGATTATATTAATAAGCAGACCAACATTTTGGTTAACAGAACTGAAGAGCCTGAACTTAATGTTGTTAAGGGCTTAAATAAGATTGTATCTGACAGTAACTATAAATCAATTATCTCTAATATGCAGAGATAGTATAGACGGAGTGTTTTAGTTTGAAAGCAAGAAGAAACCCTAGAATTAAGATTAAAATACCAACTAAATATCTGTTTCTTGGATTAGGTCTAATATGCGTTTTGGCTATTTTTATAAGCCTTAATTTTAATATCAATGGCGGTCCTTTAAAGACGGTGGCTGAGTTTGTTTTTGAACCCATGCAGAAAGGAATCAATTCCATAGGACGCAATTTAGCGGACCGAATGGACGATCTACAGACTTTAAGAACAGTTCAGGCTGAGAATGAAGAACTGAAGGCCAAGATTGATGAACTTACAACAGAGAACTCAACATTGAAGCTTGAGCAGTACGAGCTTGAGAGTTTGAGAGATTTATATGAGCTAGACCAGAAGTATCCAAGCTATGAAAAGACTGCTGCCAGAGTCATTGCCAAAGATGCAGGCAACTGGTTTGATACCTTTATTATTGACAAGGGAGCGGCGGATGGAATTGAAGTTAATATGAATGTCATTGCAGGCGCAGGCCTTGTGGGCATCGTTACAGAGGTTGGCAAACATTCTGCTACAGTAACAACCATTATAAATGACACATCAAATGTTTCAGCTATGATGATATCTTCTTCGGATTACTGCATAGTAAGAGGCGATTTAGCTAAAATGACATCTGATAAAGTTATTACTTTCGATACTCTTAAGGATGAAAATGATGTAATTGTCGAAGGAGAACAGGTTGTTTCCTCAAACATTAGCGATAAGTATCTTGAAGGAATTCTTATTGGATATGTAACCAGCATTTCAAAGGATGCCAACAATTTAACCAAGTCGGGAACCATCACTCCTGTTGTTGATTTTGAGCATCTTGAGGAAGTATTAGTTATTCTTGAAAAGAAAGAGTACGATTAATTAATGATTCGAAAAATTGTGGAAGTGGCTTTTGCAATTGTCTTATTTATTTTGCAGGTCACTGTTTTTAAAGTATTAGAGATTGCAAGCATATCCCCTGATTTAATGATAATTCTTGTGGTATCATTTGCCCTTATGAAGGGTAGACGGGAAGGTATTTTTTTAGGCTTCCTTTGTGGAGCATTTGTCGACTTATTCTTCTCGCCATGTTTGGGTTTTTATGCACTCTTATATATGATAGTGGGATATGTAAATGGCTTATTCAGAAACGAGTTTTTTGCAGAGGATATTAAGCTTCCTCTAATTCTAATTGCATCAAGTGAACTTGTTTTAAACCTGCTTGTGTATATATTTATGTTCTTCTTTAGGGGAGATTTTGCCATTGGATACTATATGGTAAACCTGATTATTCCAACGGTTATATACACAGTAATGATGTCAGTATTGTTATATCCGTTAATCCTGTTTGTAAACAGTAAGCTTACGGATAAGGAACGAAGGAGCGCTAGTAAGTTTGGTTAGTGTTATTAAAGATTTTTTTGTTAGATTAGTAAAATCAAGACTCTTTACCATAACTGTTGCCATGGTTGTTTTAAGTTCAATTCTGATTCAGAGACTCTTTGTTTTACAGATTGTCAATGGAGAGAATTATCTTAATAACTATACTCTGATTATTGAGAAGACCAGAGAGGTGGAAGCCTCAAGAGGTAATATTTATGACAGAAATGGTAATGTTCTTGCATATAATGAATTGGCTTACTCTGTAGTTATAGAAGACAATGGTTCCTATGAATCCTCAAGTCAGCGTTCAGAGGAACTGAATTCCATAATTGCCAAGACAATTCTTCTGATTGAATCTAGGGGTGATAGTCCTGACAATGATTTTCAGATTGAGTATTCTCCTGAGGCTGGCTACACCTATGCTGTAAGCGGTACTGCCAGACTTAGATTTTTAGCGGATATATTTGGCCATTCAACAGTTGATGAGCTTGGTGTAAATACTAAGCTTGGGTTCAATGAGGCTAATGCTACCGCAGAGCAGATTATGGACTATCTTGAGCACAACAAGTACTCCATTTCAGAGGATTATGACGAAAAACTTGCCTATGAGATTGCTGTTGTCAGGTTTGGTCTTTCTTCTAACTACTATCAGAAGTATATTTCCACCACTATAGCAACAGATGTCAGTGAGGAGACTGTTGCCTGCATTAATGAGTATGGAAGTGATCTTCAGGGTGTTACCATTATGGAATCCACCCTTAGAAGGTATGTTGATTCAGAGTATTTTTGCCATATTATTGGTTACACAGGCAAAATATCACAGGCAGAGTATGATGAACTAAAAACTGATGATAACGATTATTCCTTAAATGACTACGTAGGTAAATCAGGAATAGAGGAATACATGGAAGCAGAGCTTAAGGGTACTAAAGGAAGTCAGACCTTCTATGTTGACAACCTTGGTAAGGTTGTAGAGATTACTTCTGAGAGTGAATCTAAACCTGGAAATGATGTATATCTGTCTATTGACAAGGATTTACAGGAGACTTGCTACAATCTTCTTGAACAGGAGATTGCGGGTATTCTATATGCAAGTATTGCCAATATCAGGGAATACCATGCGGGTTCTAATTCCACATCTTCGGATGTCGTAGTACCAATTTATGATGTATATTTTGCCCTCATTGACAATAATGTTGTAGATATTGATGCCTTTGCAGATGAGGATGCAATGGAGACTGAGACTAAGGTATATGAAAGGTTTAAGTCCCAGTATGGTGCCACTGTAAAGAAGATAAAAAAAGAGTTTACTTCAAACCCAACGAAGTTTAAGAACCTGTCGGATTCCATGACTGATTATGTTAACTATATGGTTACCATGATCAGGGATGAAAATATACTTATGGGTTCCGAGATTGATAAGGAAGACGATACTTACAAGGATTGGGCTGCTGGAAATATTTCAGTAAAAGAGTATTTAAAGTATTGTATTTCCATGAACTGGATTGACGTTACCAAGCTTGATGATGTTGAAGATGAGTACTCTGATTCATCTGAGATTTATAATGCTCTTGTTGAGAAAATGCTTGGAATGCTTGATGGAGAGAAAGAATTTCATAAAAAGATTTATGAATACATGATAGACAATGACATCATTAGTGGAAGAGATGTTTGTCTCCTTCTTTTCGAGCAGGATATTCTAGCTAATGATAAGGAATACGAACAGTTAAAGTCAGGTGCAGTAACAGCTTACGCCTTCTTAAAGAAAAAGATTAAGAAGCTTGAGATTACTCCGGCACAGCTGGCCCTTGATCCCTGCGCGGGATCCTGCGTTATATCAGATCCCCAGACTGGTGAGCTGCTTGCCTGTGTATCCTATCCAGGATATGACAATAATAAGATGGCTAACACTGTTGATTCTGCATACTATGCGAGCCTGTTAACTAATAATGCAACACCGCTATATGATTATGCTACTCAGCAGACCACAGCACCTGGTTCAACTTTCAAACCATTTATGTCGGCTGTTGGTCTTACGGAAGGAGTTATTTCACCTTCTACCACCATTTTTGATGAAGGTGTCTTTGAGAAGATTGATAACACACCAAAATGCTGGCTTTACAGAACTAATAGAGGCTCTCATGGAGATATTAATGTATCTGAGGCCCTAAGAGATTCCTGTAACTACTTCTTCTATGAAGTGGGATACAGATTAAGCCAGAAGAAAGGCGCCTACTCTGATTCAACAGGTATTAGAAAGATTACGGAATATGCAGATTTATTTGGCTTGTCAGATGTTACAGGTGTGGAGATACCAGAGAATAAGCCGCAGGTCGCAACTGAGTACCCTGTAATGGCATCCATTGGTCAGTCAAATAACTCATATACAACCATTGGGCTTTCAAGGTATGTTACTGCTATTGCAAACAGTGGTACAGTATATAACTATACGCTATTGTCCAAGGTGACAGATTCCGAGGGAAATGTTTTAAAGACCTATTCTCCGGAGGTCAGAAATGAGATAAAAGAAGTATCAAGTTCATCCTGGAATGCAATTCATTACGGTATGAAGCTTGTTTGTGAGGGCTATAGCTCTTTTGATGATGTTGAGACAGTTGTTGCAGGAAAGACTGGTACTGCCCAGCAGATTGTTACCAGACCAAGCCACGCGCTATTTATTGGATATGCACCATACAACAATCCGACAATGACAATTGCTACAAGAATTCCATTTGGATATGCCTCTGCAAATGCCGCTGAAGTTTCAGCAAACATTATCAAGTATTTCTTTGGTCAGGAGAATAATGATAATGGAGAGGCAACAAACATAGGCGGAGATACCAGCCTTGATTAATGAGAGGAAAAAATGTTTTTAAAATATAAGCTTAAGAATTACAATTTCAGACTTGTTTTATGGACTGTTATGCTTAATATTTTCGGCATTATAGCCATTTCTTCTGCAAATTCTGCTTATACCAAAAAACAGATATTTGGTATGGCGCTTGGAATTATTGTAATGGTATTTATTTCTTTGCTTGACTATGAGTTCATACTAAAGTTTTCATGGATTATCTATGGCATTAATATTCTGATGTTAGGAATTATCCTTTTGCCTGTCTTTGGTGATTCTGCAAAAGGTGCGCAGAGATGGATTCAGGTGGGCGGATTTAGATTTCAGCCCTCTGAGCTTGCAAAGATCTTTATAATCCTGTTTTTTGCATTCTTTTTTGCCAAAATACATGAAAAGATTAATACTGGTAAATTCCTGCTTATGTCATTAATACTTGCGGGTGTACCACTGGTACTCATTAAAAAACAGCCTGATTTATCAACTACAATCGTAATTACACTTATGATATGTTTTATGATATTTGCAGCTGGTTTAAGCTGGAAGATTGTTGGTGGAGTATTAGCAGTTGCTATTCCAGCAGCGATTATTGCTTTTAGTGTTATTCTTACAAAAGGTGAGACATTCTTAGATCATTATCAGTATCTTAGAATTATGGCTTGGCTTAGACCGAAGGAATACTCTGATTCTGCACTTCAGCAGCAGAATTCCATAACTGCAATTGGATCGGGGCAGATATTTGGAAAGGGACTCTATAACTCAGAGGCTGCCTCACTAAAGAACGGTAATTTTATATCTGAGCCACATACAGATTTTATTTTCGCCATTGTTGGTGAGGAATTAGGCTTTTTAGGATGCGTATTTATTATCATTTTGTTATTATTTATATGTATGGAGATTATTATTATTGCCAAGAAGGCCAAGAATCTAGAGGGAAGTCTTATTGCAGTTGGTGTAGCCAGCCTTATTGCAATACAGAGCTTTGTTAATATTAGTGTTACTACCGGTATTTTCCCAACTACGGGTGTTACGCTTCCATTTGTCAGCTATGGACTTACATCTCTTGTATCTATGTATATAGGAATCGGTTTAGCGTTAAATGTAGGCTTACAGCCTAGAAAATATAATTCCACGGGGGTTAGAACATGAACATTGGATTAATAGCGCATGATGCAAAAAAGAACCTTATGCAGAATTTCTGTATTGCGTACAGGGGAATTCTTGCAAAGAATGACCTCTATGCTACAGGAACAACTGGCAGACTAGTTGAAGTTGCAACTAATCTTCCTGTTCATAAGTATTTGGCAGGACATCTGGGAGGAGACCAGCAGATTTGTGCTCAGATTGAACACAATCAGATGGATTTAGTAATCTTCTTAAGAGATCCCTTAACTTCAAAAACCCATGAACCAGATGTAAACAGTATTGTTAGACTTTGTGATATGCATAATATTCCATTGGCTACTAATCTTGCTACAGCTGAGCTTCTTATTAAGTCACTTGAAAGAGGAGATATGGAGTGGCGTGAAATTTACAAGTAAGAGATTATTAGCGGTTCTTCTTACTCTTTCTTTGGTTACGCCTTTTTTGGCTTCATGTGGTAAGACAGAGCTAAAATATGAGTTTAATATTTCAAATGTCACTTCCTCGGGTAATCCATCTTCTTCTGGTAACCCTGTTGTTAAAAGTGATTTTTTTGCCAAGGATTTATGTGTTGCGGAACTAAAAGACAAGTCCCTTGACAGTCTTTCCGACAGCTATATTAATGCGGGTGCTGCTTTTAATGTTACTAGTGGTGAGACATTGTATAGCAAGAATGTTTACGATAGACTGTATCCTGCATCCACAACAAAAATACTTACCGCCTATATTATTCTTAAATACGGTAATCTTGATGATGAGGTAACTGTTAGTAAAAATGCTACGGATCTTCCTTCGGGTGCATCATCTGCAAGCCTTAGAACAGGTGACAGAATTACTGTAAGAGACCTATTATATGGACTTATGCTTGTTAGTGGAAATGATGCGGCTGTTGCCTTGGCTGAGTATATGAGTGGTTCGGTTTTGGAGTTTTCATCCCTGATGAACAAGGAAGCTAAGGAATTAGGAGCAAGTAATTCGCATTTTGTAAATCCTAATGGATTACATAAGGACAATCATTATACTAGTGTTTACGATTTGTATCTGATTTTTAATGAAGCTGTAAAAGATGATAACTTTAGAAGGATAGTAAACACTGAAGAGTACACTGGAAGAATTACAAGGAAGGATGGAGAAGTTGTAGATATTATCTATAAGTCTACTAACAGATTCATTACAGGTGATTCTGATTATCCGGCTTCCTATACAGTTATTGGAGGCAAAACAGGCACCACTTACGATGCGGGAAACTGTCTTGTTCTCCTTGTGCAGAATGATGTGGGAGAGGATATAGTTCTTATTTGTCTTGGAGCTGATTCGAGAGACCATCTATATATATTTATGGATAATCTAATGAACAGCATTATGGAAGAGTAATAAGAAATATCTGTGGTTTGATAATTAAAGGTTGTATTCTTTTTAATAATACAATATAATTAAATTACAAAATAAAGTTGCGCATTTGGATTAGAATTATAAAAATATTCTGACAATTGCCAATGGAATTATAGGAGGGTTAGGCCAATGATACAGATTATTTCAGGAGAAAAGGGCAAGGGCAAGACAAAGTATTTATTAGATAAGGTTAATACAGCAGTTTCTTCTGCTAATGGAAATATAGTTTTCCTAGATAAGAACACCAAGCATATGTATGAGATTGATAAGAAGGTTAGACTCATCGATGTTATGGAGCTTCCAGTTGAGAATGTGGATCAGTTTGTTGGTTTCTTATGTGGACTTGTTTCACAAGATAATGATTTAGAGGAAGTTTATTTAGATAGTTTCCTCACGATTGCAAAGATTGAAAATGATGACGACCTTGGTAAGGTTATTAAGCATTTAGAGCATCTTGGTAAACAGTACAATATCAAGTTTACTCTTAGCGTTTCCAAGAATGGTGATGACCTTCCAGAAGCATATAAACAGTATATTGACATTTCCCTTTAATTTTAAAAGAGGCTGTTAAATAACAGCCTCTTTTTTATTTATTACCCTATGTAAAAATGATATAATTTACATAGGAGATTTATATGGAAAATAGAAATAATATTATTAAATTTAAAAAACCTTTCAAGTTTCAGATTGGTTATATAGTGTTCATTGTGCTAGCGGTTTATCTATTAATTTTAACCGTTAATTTTGCTTTGCAAAAAAGAGTTGCATCTTATGAGGTTACTACTGGTAGCCTTAGTTCTTATTATTACCTTACGGGTTTTGCATGTAGAAATGAGACCGTAGTCTATTCTTCAAATTCCGGTTATATATCATATTTTGCGGAGGAAGCCAGTAAGGTGTCTGCAAAATCCCTGTGTTATTCCCTATCACAAACAGAGCTGTCTGCTGACCAGACTATTGATGATGAAGTAATTGAGAAGGTCTTTAACAAGGATAAAAAGGAAGAACTTACAGATATATTAAAAACATATTCCTATGATTATGATGATCAGGATTTCTACAGTCTCTACAGCTTAAAAAACAGCCTAAACACAGCAATTTTGACTGATATAGCTGATAAAAACAATAAGGATACTATTAGTAAAAATATGTCAGCCTATTATGCCTTTGTACCTGGAATTATATTATATAGAATTGATGGATTAGAGGATGTTACTACTGACAACTTTACATATGGCGAGATAAATAAGCAGAATTACAATCTAAATGATTTGAGCAACAATAGCTATATTAACAGTGGAGAGGCTGTATATAAGGTAATTACTGATGAGAATTGGTATATTATTTCTGAAATTGATGATGAATGCTTTGGAAAGCTCAAGGAATATGAGGGATATGTTGATGTTACCATTTTAAGAGATGATTATAACTGTAGTTTACCTTACACACTTACCAGCAAGGAAGGCAGAAATTATATTATTCTCGAGTTAAATTCCGGGGTCATTAGATATGCCAAGGAAAGGTTTATCGACATAGAACTCCTTTTAGATTCTACTACTGGATACAAGATACCAAATTCCTCTATTACATATCAGACATTTATTAAGATACCTTCTGATTATGCAACAAAGGGTGGGAGCAGCAATTCAGATGGCTTTTTGAAAGCATATAAGGATGAAGATGGTTCTGAAGTGATTAGCTTCAAAAGATTTAATCTGATGATTGAAGGGGGTGGATACTTCTATGTAAGAAGCGATGATTTATCGCCTGGAGACAGCATTGTTTTGCCTGAAACGGGAGAAAAAATAACTCTTAATGAAACCGAACAATTCCCATGCGTTTACAGTATAAATAAGGGATATGCAGCTCTTAGAGTTATAGAAGTTATTCTGAATAACGAAGACTATTCGATAATAAAAATTAATACTTCCTACGGGGTTAGTAATTATGATCATATAGTATTAGATGCAAAACAGGTTAGAGAAGGGGAAATGATCAGATAATGAGTATAAAGGATAATTTAAATGAAGTCTTAGCCAGCATTGAGGAGGCCTGTTTAAGGGCAAATAGGGACCCTAAAGAGGTAACTCTTGTGGCAGTTAGCAAGACTAAGCCGGTAAGCGATTTAATGGAGGCATATGATGCTGGAATCAGAGATTTTGGAGAAAACTATGTTCAGGAGCTTGTAGGCAAAATAGAAGAAATGCCAAAGGACATTAGATGGCACATGATTGGCCATCTACAGACCAACAAGGTTAAATACATAGTAGGAAAGGTTCATTTAATACATTCAGTTGATTCCTTAAAGCTGGCAAAAGAAATCGATAAGCAGGCGGAGAAGCTCTCTATATGCCAGGATATTCTGATAGAAGTAAACGCAGGAGAAGAGGAGAGCAAATTTGGTTTAAGCCTTGAAGATACAATAGACATGATAAGAGATATTAGCAAACTTAATAATGTTCATATCAGAGGCCTAATGACAAGTGCACCATATGTAGATGATTTTAACGAAAATCTCTCTGTTTTCCACAAAATATTCCAATTATCGGTTGACACTAAAGGCGAAAACATCGATAATGTAGATATGGATTTACTGTCAATGGGTATGTCTCAGGATTATATTGCTGCAATCTATGAGGGCGCGAATTTAGTCAGGGTTGGAAGCAAGATTTTTGGGGCAAGAAACTATAATAAATAGAATTAGGAGAGTGTTGTTATGGGATTCATGGATAAGATTCTTAATGTAATGAAACTAGATCCAGATGATGATTTTGAATATGATAATGATGATTTTGAATTGGGTTATGATGAAGAAGACGAACCAGCTCCAGCAAAGAGTAAGCTTTCTGATATAGAGGATGAAAAGAAACGTCCTGTTAAGGAGAAAAAACAGCCTTCCAAAATAACTCCAATACGTGCTGGCAGATCTAGTAGACAGGCTCAGGACAATGAGATGGAGGTCTGCGTTATTAGACCTACAATGATAGAAGACGAGCGAGAGATTACTGATACTCTTCTTGATGGCAGAACAGTAGTCCTGAATGTAGAAGGACTTGCAGTTGATACAGCTCAGAGAATTATTGATTTTATATCTGGATCTACTTATGCCCTTGGAGGAAACTTACAGAAGATTTCAAATTATATCTTTATTCTTACACCTCCAAATGTTGATATTTCCGGTGATTTCCAGAACTATATGGATTCATTCGATGTGAATTCTTTTAGAAACGAATTTTAATCATGACAGATGATGATAAGCTATTTTTAAAACGATTAAATGATTTGGACAGGATGGCCTCAAACAAAGGCTATCCTGTCTTTAGTGATTTTCTTAGTGTAAACGAATATTCGCTGTTCTTAGATCATAAGAAGACTTTTATTTGTGATACGATGACCTTTGACAGTATTCCTTTGTTAGAGCGTCAGATGGTAGCTTTTATCCCTGATGCTTTTGTTTTTAATAGGGAATATCCAATAAAGGTTATTGCCATTAAGGCTTTAAACGGTCGTTTTGCTGAGAGTTTAACACATAGAGATATACTTGGAACCATAATGGGTCTTTCTATTGAAAGAAGGCTTGTTGGAGATATATTTTTGTCTGATAAAGAATACTACGTTTTAGCCCATGAAAAGTTTGCTGAAATGATTATAGATGAGGTTCGAAGGATCAGACACACGGATGTTAGATGCGAAATTGTAGACTCATATGATCTAGATATTAAGCGAAATTCTGTTGTAAAGTACGGAACCCTTGCATCTGACAGACTGGATTGTTTTATTTCAGAATGCAATAATTGCAGTCGTTCACAATCCTTAAAACTTATCCAGGATGGGCTAGTATTTGTAAATGGAAAACAAATATTGCATAACTCTAATCCGGTTTATTCGGGTGATATTATTTCCATAAGACATGTTGGTAAATTTAAAATTATCAATATTGGAGACCTTAGTAAAAAAGGAAAGCTTAAAGTTGAGTATGAAAAATATATGTAATCCAGAAGTTTTACCGCGCTTAAAGCGGAATAAAACTTCTGTAAATATAGTTGTTTTTTATTGACTTAATAAGCCATTATCAATATTATTTATTAACATGTATATTGGGGCTAGTTAAATGCATATTGAAATTATAATAAAAAACAGAAAAATTATATTTGAATATAAGAAAGGAATAATATGAAGAAAATTTTGAAACCTCTTGCCTCCGTTATAGTCTTAGTTGTTATTGATCAGGTAACCAAGGCTTTGGCTGTCAAAGGTCTTAAGGGAAACGCTGGAATCATTATAATACCTAATGTTTTTCAATTATTATACGTTGAAAACAGAGGAATGGCCTGGGGAACCTTTTCTGGTTTTTGGATTATGTTTACAATTATTACAATAGTTTTGTTAAGCTTAGTCACTTTTTTCTATTTTAGAATTGAAGATAATAAAAAATATTTATTACTGAAGATTATTATGGTTGTATTTTTTGCCGGAGGAATTGGAAATCTGATTGACAGAGTAACAAATCATTATGTTGTTGATTTTCTTTACTTTAGCCTTATAGATTTCCCTGTGTTTAATGTTGCTGATATATATGTAACTGTATCAGCCTTTATATTCTTTATACTTGCTTTGTTTAGATATAAGGATGAAGAACTTTCCAGCGTTTTTTCATTTAAGAGAAAGAATTAGTATATGCAGGTTTTTGAGTTTATTGCTGAAGATAATGACAAGTTAACAAGAATTGATAAGTACTTAGCCTTGGAATTAGAGGATTATTCGAGATCCTTTATTCAAAATGCAATTTGTGATGGTAAAGTGCTTGTTAATGGCAAATCTATTAAAGCTAATTATAAGGTAAATCCTTTAGATCACATTAAGATTGAAATTATGGATGCTGAACCTATAGAAATTGTTGCCGAGAATATTCCTTTAGATATTATTTACGAGGATTCTGATGTTTTAATTGTTAATAAGCCAAAAGGAATGGTTGTTCATCCAGCTCCAGGACATGATAAAGGTACCCTTGTTAACGCAATTATGTATTATTGTGATGATTTATCAGGAATTAATGGCCAAATCAGACCAGGTATCGTGCATAGAATTGATATGGACACTACAGGATCATTAATTGTCTGTAAAAACGATTTTGCCCATAATTATATTGCTGAACAAATTGCTGTTCACAGTGTAAATAGAATTTATGAAGGCATTGTCTTTGGACTTGTAAAGGAAGATCAGGGCACAATTCAGGGAATGATTGGCAGAAATAAAAACGACCGAAAGAAGATGGCTGTTGTCACGGAGAACGGTAAACCAGCAATTACTCATTACAGAGTGATTAAACGATATAAGAATTTTACTCACGTGGAGTTTAAACTTGAAACTGGCAGAACTCATCAGATAAGAGTTCATATGTCATCAATTCATCATCCTTTATTAGGTGATGAGGTTTATGGTCCAAAGAAGCAGCCTTATAATTTGCAAGGTCAGACTTTGCATGCCAAGACTATAGGATTTATTCATCCAACCACAAAAGAGTATGTGGAATTCGAGGCAAAAAGGCCGAAATACTTTGATGAACTGCTTAAAAAGCTTGAAAAATCGCTATAACTATTCGTTAAACTTGAGTTTTGCGAATAGTTATAGATCTTTCTGTATTGCTCTTAACATATCTCCTTTGAGTCTAAAACTATGGTAAAAGGTCCATCATTCAATAATGAAACCTTCATATCTGCTCCGAAGGATCCTGTTTCAACTTTGCTATCTCCCATGACTTTTTTACATTCAGCGATAATATATTCATACATATCATTGGCAAAATCTGGTTTGCCTGCTTTTACAAATGATGGACGATTTCCTTTTTTACAGTCTGCGTATAAGGTAAACTGTGAAATTAACAATAAGGAGCCATCAACCTGATCCAATGAACAGTTTGTTTTTCCTTCTGAATCCTGGAATATTCTTAATCCCAAGGTTTTTTTTATCATTTTATCTGCAATTTCTTTTGTGTCAGCGTCTTCTACACCTATTAAAACTAAAAACCCATTTTTGATAGCTCCAATTACTTCATTTTCTACTGTAACAGAGGCCTCGCTCACTCTCTGAATAACAAATTTCATAATTATTCTCCTTATGCAACTATTCGCAAAACACATCTTTTTTTGCTCTCCCATATATTGTATACTAGATTATATAAATAAGCAAAATGTAGATAAAGAGGTTTATATGGCTATAGATAATCAGAGCTATCATGAGCTTGTTAATAAAAGGAATACTTTAAAACTTAGAGAGTTACAAAAGGAATTGCCTGATTTTTGTAAGGAATTCTTTCTGGGTATTGAACAACAGACCCAGTCTCGTACCCGCATAGCCTATGCTTATGATCTGGGGGTATTCTTTCATTTTATGCATGACAACAATTCCTATTGTAACAAGATGGAGGTTAAGGATTTCCCTATAGAGATACTTGATATGATAACTCCTACGGATATCGAGGAGTATCTCTCCTATCTGAAGTATTATGTTAAGGATGGCAAGGAATACACTAATGATGAGCGAGGAATTGTTAGAAAGCTTGCATCATTAAAATCTTTCTATAACTACTTCTTTCGTAAAGAAAAAATAGAAAAGAATCCTGCTGCTTTAGTAAAAATGCCAAAAAGGCACGATAAGAACATTACAAGATTTGATGTTGATGAGGTTGTTAAGTTCTTAGATGGAGTTGAAACCGGCGATAAGCTTACAAAAAAGCAACAGGAATATCATGAAAAAACCAAGGTTAGAGATCTTGCAATGATGACTCTTCTATTAGGAACTGGAATGAGAGTTTCTGAGTGTGTAGGGATTAACCTTGATGACGTTGATTTTAACAATAATGGAGTTAGAATATTTAGAAAAGGTGGATCAGAATCAGTTGTCTACTTTGGCGATGAAGTTAGGGAGGCTATGATTGACTATTTCGATGAAAGAAAGGCTATAGTTGCTGAAGTGGGTTCGGAGAATGCCCTATTCCTATCAATGCAGAGAAAAAGAATATCTGTAAGAGCAGTTGAAAAGCTTGTAAAAAAGTACTCTGAATCTGTTACTACACTTAAAAAGATTACTCCACATAAGCTTAGATCAACCTATGGAACGTCATTATATCGCGAAACGGGGGATATTTATCTGGTTGCGGATGTTTTAGGCCATAAGGATGTTAATACTACCAAGAAGCATTATGCGGCTCTTGAGGACGAAAGAAGACGTTCTGCAGCAGATAAGGTTCATCTTCGTAAAGATTAAATAAATAGCTATGTCTAATTAAAGACATAGCTTTATTTATATTAATTCAGTTCCTTCAGGAGGAATAATAAGCACTTCCTCAAGGGATAAGTCTGTTACTTCAGCAATCTTCTCTGCTATTCTATCCTGAACAAGCTTTGCAATTTCCTGAGTTTTCATATCCTTAATATGATCATAAGGAATAGGCTCTAAATAATAAACTGAGTTATATACTCTTCCAAAGAATTTACTTGTGCCATAAACATTATAGGTATCAATTAAAACAACTGGAATAATGTCTGACTTGGCTTTTAAAGCACATTTAAAAGAGCCTGGTTTAAAAGGAAAGAGATGGTTGTGTTTATCGCTTAGATAACCTCCTTCTGGAAAGATAATATATCTTCTGCCAGCTTTTAACTCTTCAGTTATTTCCAACATAACTCCCATAGCCTGTCGAACATCATCACGCTTTAGTCTTTTGCCCTGCAGCATATTAATAACTTCGTCTACGACTGGAAGTTTGGAATTCTCATAATCCATAACCAGAGTACATGGTTTATCATGGCCATTTACAACTGCCATAGCATCGTATTTGCTTTGATGATTGGCTATAAGTAGGTAATTACCATGTTCGGGAATATTCTCCCTTCCATAGTAACTTGTATGGCTATGACTAGAACGGGTTACAATACGACTAAGTTTTTTTACAGTTTTATATCTTCTTTCTTCATTGAAATAGTTAGGAAAACGAGCCTCAAATCTCATTAGAGGAATCAGATACCAGTGGAGAAAATTACGAAAAATAGTATAGAATATCTTAAGCATATGCACCCTCCTATTAAAATTATAAAGGAATAACGAGAAACTGGCAAATGGTTTTAGATATAGAATAAGGACTCACTCCATTTAGAGTGAGTCCCAAGGAAAATGGTTGTGAAGATTACAAAATATTTAATAATTAGGTGTGTAAACAGGAACAAGTATATAGGTTCCTGTGATAATACTATCAGTCTCAAGATTATTAACAGAGGCTATTTCATTAACTAAATCTCTAGCTGTACCAGAATAAGAATCAATATGTTCTTCTGCGATGGACCAAAGGCTATCGCCCTCTTTAATAACAACAGTTTCATAGTGATAGCTTCCAGATAAGGATGCTGAAGCCTTAGACTGATTGTTGTTTCTTATAATAACTGTTAATACAAGGATTGAAATGCATACAAAAGCAAACAAACTGGTATATAAGATCTTCTTATATAAGTTTAACTGACGTCTTCTTTTAGCTTTACTTATCGCCTGTCTTGTCATATATATTTCCTCCGTTCGAATAAACGTTCCAAACACTTGTTTGATTGTAGTATAATACCAGAACGAATGTTTGTCAACAGTTTTTCGAACAAAAATTCGGAATATATGTTTGCTTTGTTGCAAATCTTATGTTATATTTTTATTATATTAAGGAGGAATTACTATGGCATATGGAAAAATAACAGATAAGCAGAAAGAAATTCTTGAGTATTTAAAGTCTGAAATCCTTAACCGTGGATTTCCACCTACTGTTAGAGAAATATGTGATGCAGTTAATCTGAAATCCACATCTTCGGTACATGCTCACTTAGAGACAATGGAGAAGAATGGTTATATTAGAAGAGATCCTACCAAACCACGTGCTATTGAGATTTTGGATGATAATTTTAATATTACACGTCGTGAGGTTGTAAATATTCCATTAGTTGGACGTGTTGCTGCAGGTGAACCATTACTTGCTGTTGAGAATGTTGAGAACTACTTCCCTATTCCAGCTGAGTATATGCCAAATGCCCAGTCCTTTATGCTTAAGGTTAAAGGTGAAAGCATGATTAATGCCGGCATCTTCAGTGGTGATATGATTTTGGTTGAACAGGTTGATAACGTAAGAAATGGCGATATGGTTGTTGCATTAGTAGACGATTCTGCAACAGTGAAAACATTTTATAAAGAAGCTGATCATATAAGACTTCAGCCCGAAAATGATAATATGGATCCAATCATTGTAGAGGACTGCAAGGTATTAGGTAAAGTATTTGGTGTAATTAGATTGTTTTAATTAAAAAAAGGATGGATTTTCAGATTTTGAAAATCCATCCCTTTTATATTATTTCTCTTCTGGCAAAAACTCTTTTAAGTCAATCTCTTTTCCATCCTGCCAGAGCTTCTCTAACTTGTAGAATTCACGATCTTCTTTAGTGAAGATATGTACGATAATATCAGTGTAGTCTAAGAGAATCCATGAGGAATAGTTATTTCCTTCCTGACTCTTTAAATTATAACCACCCTTAGTTAATTCTTCATCTACTGAACGAACTAATGCACTCATTTGATTCTGATTAGATGCTGCTGCAATTACAAAGTAATCGGCCACTAGTGAAACATTTGAAATGTCAATAATTCTAATGTCTTCAGCCTTTTTTTCGCTAAGTCCCACGCAGGCTAAACGGGTCATTTCTCTTGTGTCTGCCATATTCCCTCCTGGTTACTAAGATAATAGTCTACTGTATTAATGGTTGCTTCGCATATTGGAAGCCTTTTCCCTTTTAAATAATTAATAACATTCTTGCAACATAGATATACAGAGTAATTAATGTCCTTGTAAGCATTGGCTCTGATTTCATTTAAACCAGGTATTTCTTTTCTTCCCGGTTCAATGTAATCGGCAAGAAATATTATTTTTTCCAACATTGTCATATTGGGTCTTCCGGTAGTATGAAATCTTATGGCATCAAGGATATCAGGATCATTAATGTTATAGCGTTTCTCTGCAAAATATACACCTAAATCAGCATGTAATAGATGAGGAGATCTCTCTTTATCTTCGCTTATTATAAGCCCGTATTTTTTGCACTCTTTAATATAATCAGATACTTCATTGATTTTAGCACAATCGTGAAGCACGGCTGCCATGGCTGCTTTCTGATAATCAATGCCATAGTGGAAGGCAAGGTTACAGGCTGTATGCATTACACCGACAGTGTGATTATACCTGCTAGGTTTCATTTTGCCGTTCAGGTCTTTTAGAATATCTTCAATTTCTTTGTTCATTGTTACTCCATATATAATTTATTGTCGCTGATGTAATTTATTATGTTATCAGGCAAAAAATTACTAAGGTCACTACCCTCTTTAATAAGTCTTCTTATATCACTAGAGGATACTTCTTCTTTTGGCATTGTAAGATAGGATATATCTCCGGAATATAGTTCTAATAATTCCTGCCTATAAGGTTCGAGTTTTGTCAAATCTAAATCATCACGAACTGCAACAAGTATGTGTGCTTTAGACATTATAATATCGGTTTTAAACCAGTTTTTAAAGTAAGCCAGTGAATCACCACCCATAATGAAATATAGCTCATTTTGAGGGTTCTCGGCCTTCATATTGGATAATGTAAGGTAAGTGTAACTAATCTCATTAGAATCAAGCTCGCGGGTATCTAGTTTAAGCATAGGCTTATCTAGAATTGCAAGATTAATCATATTAATTCGATGGTGGTCAGAAACCATATTATCTTTACTTTTATGCGGAGGAATACCAGCTGGAATAATACTTACATAGTCCAGACCATAATCCCTGTAAGCGTATTCGGCCATCTTAATATGACCATTATGAATAGGATTAAAGCTACCTCCTAAAATACCTACCTTCATTCTTACTCCTCGTTATCTAGGAAGTGTAAAGGCACTGTCCTTTTTCTTCTGCTTAAATAAAACTATTTTTTTACCGATAACCTGCACGACTTCTGAATTGGTATGCTCAGCAATTGCCTCAGCAATAGCTCTTGGATCATCCAAACAGTTCTTTAAAACATTAATTTTAATTAATTCTCTTTTCTCAACAGCTGCCTTTATGGCTTCAATATTCTCATCAGTAACAGATGATTTTCCAACCTGGAAGATTGGATCTAAGCTCTGGGCTAAGCTTCTTAAATATGCTCTCTGCTTACTTGTCATAAATACTCCTATTTATAATAGTCAAAGGATAAGCCGTAAAGCCTTACGGTGTCACCCTCTTCAATGCCTAAGTTCTCTAACTCTGTGAGGATTCCCTGGTCCTTTAAGAAATTCTGGAAGAATAAGAAGCCCTTCTCGGATTCAAGATTGGTGTAACCAAGCATCTTTTCAATCTTTGGACCTTCAACAACATATTCATCTTCTTCTTCGTCGTAAATAACGGTGAAACCGCCCTCAACATCGTTTGTGATTTCTTCGTATTCATATTCCGGTACGAAGACAAAATCTTCTTTTGGGAGCTTCTCAAGCTGGTCCTGAACATAATAAAGGAGTTCTTTTACACCCTGTCCTGAAACAGCTGAAATAGGGAAAACCTTTATTCCTTCTGGTTCGAATTCTTTTTTTAATTCTTCTATAATTTCATTCATTCCATCTGGAATAACATCGAGCTTGTTAGCAGCAATAACCTGAGGCTTCTTTAATAAGTCAGGATTATAGGTTTCTAATTCCTTGTTGATTGCTTTTATATCTTCAACTGGATCTCTACCTTCAACTGAAGCGGCATCAACGATATGAATCATAACCTTAGTTCTCTCTATATGTCTTAAGAACTGGTGACCTAAGCCTAAACCTTCAGAAGCACCCTCAATAAGACCTGGAATATCAGCAATTACAAAACCTCTGTTGTCAGGCAAATCAACAACACCGAGGTTTGGCTGAAGGGTTGTAAAGTGATAGTTGGCAATCTTAGGTTTTGCATTAGTAACACGACTTAAGAAAGTTGATTTTCCGACATTTGGGAAACCAACAAGACCAACATCTGCAATAACTTTAAGCTCTAATAAAACTTCTAATTCCTGGGCTGGCTGGCCTGGCTGGGCATACTTTGGAGCCTGCATGGTAGGAGTAGCGTAATTCTGATTACCCTTTCCACCTTTGCCACCTCTTAAGATGACCTGTCTTTTGTTATCACCAGTCATATCAGCAATTACAAGTCCGGATTCGGAATCTTTAATTACAGTTCCCTTAGGAACCTTTAGTATTAAATCGGCACCATTTTTACCGTGGCAGTTCTTTTTGCCACCTTCTGCGCCGGATTCTGCAACATATTTACGAATGTGACGGTAATCGGTTAAGGTATTTAAGGCCTCGTCAACTTCAAAAATGATGGAACCGCCATTTCCACCATCACCACCATCCGGACCGCCGTCCGGTACATATTTTTCTCGACGGAAAGAAACGTGTCCATCTCCGCCTTTTCCTGATTTGATGTATATTTTTGCGCGATCAGCAAACATAGATTTCCTCCATGTTGAAAACAAATAAAAAGAAAAATAAGACCCAGGACAAAAGCCTGGGTCTCAAAAAAACATAATTACTCGGCGATTGGATGAACGCTAGCCTGCTTCTTGTCTCTTCCAACTCTCTCGAATCTTAAAATACCATCAGCAGTTGCGTATAAAGTATCATCGCCACCACGGCCAACGTTAAGACCTGGATGGATCTTAGTTCCGCGCTGTCTGTATAAAATGTTTCCAGCCTTTACAAACTGTCCGTCTGCTCTCTTTGCTCCTAATCTCTTGGACTCGGAATCTCTACCGTTCTTGGTAGAACCAACTCCCTTCTTATGAGCAAATAACTGAAGGTTCATTAATAACATTACCTTACACCTCCCTATAGGTTATTCTTACGTTCTTTGGATAACTCTCCATTATGCCCTTAACTCCAAGTTCAAATGAATTGATAAGTAAAGTGGCATCCTGACCGTGGGAATTCAATGTGAAATCTATCATTCCACCGTCTTCCTTAACCTGACCAGAAAAATCTGCATCAGTTAACTCCTTAACTGAATTAACAGTATTAAGAGCTAATGAAGAAACTGCAGAACAAACAATATCCTTGCCTCGTCTGGCAAAATAAGCATGTCCCTTAATATGAAATCCAACAATTTCGTCAGTTTTCTTGTCGAAGGTTATCTCTATCATATCGTTTCCTTAAGTAAATCACTTAGGCGTTGATCTTTTCGATCTTAACCTTAGTATAAGCCTGTCTGTGGCCGTTCTTCTTGTGATATCCAGATTTTCTCTTGTACTTGTAAACGATAACTTTCTTTCCTCTGCCTTCTTCTACGACAGAAGCGGTAACGGTTGCACCGTCAACGGTTGGTGTTCCAACGGTAAGACTTCCATTGTTAACTGCTACTACCTTATCGAAAGTAACGTTCTCTCCAGCCTGAACTCCAAGCTTTTCAATGGTAATGATATCGCCTTCAGATACTTTGTACTGTTTACCACCTGTTGCAATAATTGCGTACATATGGCACCTCCTATTATCATTACTCGCCAATTTTGGTGCTGCCAAATGGGCAGACTTCAACCTAATTGTGCGGCATACTCAAATATAATATCATAGCTACTATTGGTCGTCAAGCATTATTTTACCAGTGATTTGCTGCTTTATAGAAGCTTTAGTTTTCTTCCTGGTAAGCTCCATAAGATTAAGTTTTGTAAAATCTATTACACTTGTTGTAATGTGATCTTTTTTTACTAACTCTCTCATTTTATTTATAAGTATTTGCTTATCTTTTTCATTCTTTAAGTCAATGTAATCAACAAGAATTATGCCTGACAGGTTTCTAAGTCTAAGCTGTCTTGCTATCTCCCTAGAAGCTTCAAGGTTAATATTAAGAATATAATCAGGGTCCTTACGCTTTATGTTTTTGCCTGAATTAACGTCTATAACAGTCATGGCTTCGGTCTGGTCAATTATTAAATATGCCCCGGATTTAAGCCATACTTTTCTGTTTGTTATCTCGTTAAATCTTGTTTTAAGTGAATAAAGATTTATAAGTGAATAATCATCTTCATATAAACGAAGGTTTATCAGATTGTCATTTATAGTGTCTGACAGGCAAAATGAAATATTGTTATAAATATCTATATTATCAGTAACTATCTCGTCAAGCTCATTTAGTGATATTGATCTTATAAAGGATATATAATCTGCTTCGGGCTGATACATTGACTGATATAGGGTCATATGAGGAGCTTTTGACAGTATGGTTTCTAGCTCATTCGCTAACTTGTTAAGCTCTTTTTCAATCAATGAATTATCAGTAGTTTCTGCATTCGTTCTAATTAAGAAACCAATTTCATTATGAGATGATTTAGCCTGGTCTAACAATGCTTTAAGTTCTTCTTTTCTTTCTTTTGAAAGCTTTTTTGATAATCCATTTTCCTTTTTGTCGCTTGTAGCAATGGAAAACTGACCTATTAACTCAATTTTAGCCTTTACTGTAGGATCCTTTGTTTTAAGTCTCTCCTGTGATATCTGAACTAAAACCTCATCACCTACGTTTATACCATCTTTGCCATTCTTTTTTGTAAAGATTAAGGAAGGAAGTTCATCTAAATTAAAAAAACACTTTTCATCATTACTAATTTTAATAAAGGCAGCATTTATCTGAGGAACAATTTCTGAGACTCTGCCAACATATACTCTTCCTATACGGTTTTCCTGGTCAAGAGGGTTTATAGAAAGATCATATAGATTTTCATCCTTGTAATAACAGCATACTAAGAAAGGGGCTTTACAGGCCCCTTCCCCTAGCTCCATACCTGTTATTAATACTTTGTTACTCAATGTCTTCTCCTAAGGAACCCAAGGTTACAAATTCACCACTTTCCAGTCTGGTATAGACTTCCTGTCTGTGAATCTGAAAACTGCTCATTGGGAATTCTTCATGTAACATTTCATCGTAGAATGCGGCCAAAACCTGTTCTGGTCTTGTGTTATTGTCAGATCCGGTCTGAACCTTAATAAAGAATGCCGGGACATCCTCTAATTCATCATCTTCTGATGAAAAGCTTACAAGTGAAAAATCGTAAATAAAAGGTTTGATGTCAACTGTAGCTTCGCTTTTTTTAGTCTGCTTTGTGATAAATATTTCTTTTCTGTCGAGAAAATCCTTCATAAGGATATCTAAAGCAGATAAATCATCGAAAACTGTAATGTCTTCTGATTTAGGGTAAACAATGTAATCTGCTGCTGAAACCAGACTCATGGATTTTTTAGCATCTTCTGGAAGAAGCTTATATTCAAGTATACTGATACCATCAACCATTGTGGCGTTCAAAGCGTCAATGGATTCTTTACTGCTTCTGCTATTTTTAACCTGAATATCAAAATACTCTCCGTCGCTTGTTAAACCAACACCAAGTGGAGCTGCAAAAGACATAATCTGATGTGGATTAAAGCCTTCAGAGAAGGCGATATCAATACCTGCTCTGATATTTGCCTTCTGAAAATAACGCATGATATCCAGATGACCAATAAACTTCATAGAGCCGTGTTTACTAAACTTAATTCTTATTTTCAAAGCAGACACCTCCACCATACTTGGCAACGCCGCAGCCAGAACACTGCATTCTGCAGTTAGGGGTTACGACAGCTTCCTTACTTCTCATATATTCATTCCACATGAATCTCTTGGTAACTCCACAATCAATGAAATCCCAAGGCAAAATTTCATCCTCTGGTCTCTCTCTGAAAATATAGAAATCAGGATCCACATTGCATTCCTTAAAAGCCTTTTGCCAGTTTTCAAAAATAAAGGTTTCGTCCCAGGCATCGAAAATCGAGCCTAATTCGTAGGCTTTTTGGATAACATCGTTTAACTTCCTATCACCTCTTGCAAGTATTCCCTCAAGGAAGGTTACGTCTGCATGGTGATAGTTATACTTCATACTCTTCTTGTTAAGCTGAGCATGCATAGTGTCATTTACAACCTTGGCACCTGCTAAGAATTCTTCTTTTGTAGCCATCTTAGCCCACTGGAATGGAGTGAAAGGCTTTGGAACAAAGAAAGATGTTGAAATTGTAATACTACACTTTCCATTTCTTTGATCCTTTGGGATTTCGTAGTATCTCTTTGCTATCTTTTCAGCAAGCTCTGGGATTCCCTTTTGGTCATCTTCCGTCTCACCTGGCAGTCCAAGCATAAAGTATAATTTAACCTTCTGCCAGCCGCCTTCAAAGGCTAAGCCTGCTCCAGTAAGAATGTCTTCTTCAGTTAATCCCTTGTTGATCACATTACGCATTCTCTGTGTTCCTGCTTCTGGGGCAAAAGTTAAGGAAGACTTTCTTACATCCTGAACCTTGCTCATGATATCAAGAGAAAATGCATCAATTCGTAAAGAAGGAAGGGATACATTGACGCCTTTATTGCTAAAGTTTTCAATTAAATACTCTAAAAGCTCTTTTAAATCAGTGTAATCTGAAGAACTTAAGGAACTAAGGGAAATCTCATCATACCCAGTGCTCATTAGCATTTCGTGAACAATTTCTTTTAACTGTTCAACTGGTCTTTGTCTTGTTGGTCTGTATATTGAACCTGCCTGACAGAAACGACAGCCTCTAATGCATCCACGCATGATTTCTAAAGTAACCCTGTCCTGAATTGCCTTTATAAAAGGAACTACAGGATGCTTTGGGTATCCTATTTTACTAGGATCCATTACTGCAACCTTTTCCACGGTTTCAGGAACGCCCTCTACTGTTGGACCAAATGATAGAATTGTTCCATCAGCCTTATATTTTGCCTCATAGAGGCTAGGTACATAGATGGATTTTACTTTTGATAATCTGATCAGAGTATCTCTTCGGCTAAGTCCTTCTTTTTTACATTCCTTATATACATCAAGGAACTCGTCATAGGAAACTTCTCCCTCTCCCATATAGAAGACATCAAAGAAGTCGGAAATTGGTTCTGGATTATAGGTACATGGGCCACCACCAATTACAATTGGGTCGGCCTCTGTTCTGTCTATTGCCTTAATTGGAATGCCAGATAGGTCTAAAACCTGAATAATATTGGTATAGCACATTTCATACTGAATTGTTATTCCAAGAAAATCAAATTCTTTGATTGGATCCTGAGATTCCAGGGAAAAAAGTGGTATTGATTCTTCCTTCATAATCTTATGAAGGTCAGGCCATGGGGAATATACTCTCTCACACCAAGTATCTTCACGATTATTAAACATATCGTAAAGAATCTGTATTCCCAAGTGACTCATTCCAATTTCATATACATCAGGGAAACACATACAGAATCTGATGTCTATCTCATCTTTGTTTTTTACTACAGAATTAACTTCGTTGCCTATATATCGGGCTGGTTTGTCAATTTTTAAAAGTATTTCATCTGAAAGTGCTAGTTTGCGCATAATTATTTCCTTTGAGTAAGTTCATTACTAATGTCGTCCCAGTTAAGTTCATATTCTGTCATTAAAACCATTATAAAGAATATGAGGTCAGATATCTCTCCGGATAAGGCCTGGGCATCATTATCCTTGGCGGATAGTACTATGTTTGTAGCTTCGTTTAAAAGTCGCTTGGAAATCTCGTTTAATCCTGCATCTAAAAGTTCATTTGTGAATGAGCCTTCTCTTGGATGATGTTTCCTCTCATGAATTACATTGTAAATGTTCTCAAGAATTTTAACAGTATTCTTCTCCATGTATTCGGTTTTGAGGATTTCGTTAAAGAAGCAGGAATGGTTTCCTGTAGAGCAAGCATTTCCAATTTGTGAAACCTTGGCAAGAAGGGAACGGTGATCGCAGTCTACTGATAAAGACTTAATATACTGGCATTCCTTGGTTTCAAATCCATGCATATATACTTCGTTTGTGTCTGTGTCGTAATAATGCATTTTGCCCTTCTGAAGGGTTAAATTAAAGGCTTCCTCGTTCATATAGCCGTGGTCAAGAACTTCCTTGGTTGAATAATCCTGTGTAATTACAGAGATTAGACCATCATGGTTTAAGTTGAAGCAGGACCAGTCCATGGTTGAAGTGTTAATCTGAGTTAAAATACCTTTGGAAAAGAGATCGTTCTTTAGAAACATAATGTCTGTTGTCTGGTCGTTTATCATTGGACCAAAGGCTCCAAGGCAATTACTTTCAAGGAGAACTTTTTCGTAGTCTTCCTGGTTCTCACTGTCAACAAACATGTAGAATGGCATGTTGGTCATGGCAGAGATTGAGGAAAGCAAATCTTTGTCGAAGATATATAAATCATGGAAGGTTGAATCTATAAGATCTTTCTTCTTAAACAGGATATCAACGCTGTTTACAGCAAGGGAAAGTCTGTCATTTCTAAAATGCTTGCTGCAATCTTCAAGAATATCATTAAGCTCAGGATTTTTGGTATCTAAAACTACTCTCCTGCATCCGGCAAAAAAATAATCTCTGATATCCTGGATTGATGAGGTCCAGCCATAGGCATAAGAATTTATCTCTAAGATTCTGTTAATCTCTCTAATGGTTTTTAAACTCTTTCTGTGGCCTTCCTCTGTGTCAGATACATCCATGATTAATAACTTATCAACACCTGAGTCATTATATAATTTTACGAGATCAATGGCGTTGCCAAGATAACTTAGGTCGGTTGCTGATTTAACAGCAAGACCCTTGTCTAAATATACTGTAGCCATGAGTCGTTTTCTTTCAACATTAAAACGAATATCCATACTAATTAGCCTTTCTGCTCTCTAAATCAAGAGCTATTTGATCAAGATATGGAACAAGAATTCCTTTCTCGCTATTAAAGAAACACTGAGGGTTTAATTCATCCTTTCTAAAGGATTTTCGGCCCCCTTCTTTAGCTCTCATATAAAAGTTAAGGAATTCCTTTAGACGCATATAATAGAATTCATCAGTTTCAGTAAAATGAAGAAGAAAAAATGATATGCCTCTCTGATCTTCAAAGTTTTTCATGAATTCAATCTGGTGTTCATGAACATTATGCAGAGGAAAGGTGGTTTTGGTACATTCCTTTGCATCAAAACAAACTGGAATACCCTGAACTGCTCCAATGTAATCAACAGTGGATTTCTGATCAAAATATGCAAGGGTAATATGTCCTTTTGATTTATCAATGTTAATTGGGGTAATTGGAGTTGGTATTTTTTGTATAAGGGCAAGGTTCGCGGCCCTGTATTTTTCATTGGTCTGATTGATTAGTTCCTCAAGGGTAGAACCTCTGAGTCCTCTGGATTTCCATGTTGGCATTTTGATATCTCCCTAACTGTTCTCTATTATATCAAAAATTTGTGGGATTTCTGCAAACACATGCTTACCATTTTTGAAATCCAGCTCGTAAGCGTGTAACAATTGGCTTTTTAAACCATATTTTGCCTTATATTTGTTATTTATAATGTTGTTGCCATATTTATAGTCGCCTATAATTGGATGGCCTAAATAAGCTAAATGAGCTCTTATTTGATGTGGTTTTCCAGTAATAAGATGAACTCTTAGTCTTGTAATCCCGTTTTTACAGCTAATAGGATAATATGCAGTTTCAATATAGTCATAATCTTCCTTCTTTTCATTTGAAAGAATGACCCTATTGTTTTCAGCATCCTTCTTTAGATAGGCTGTTACATGAATATCTTCATGCACTTCTCCTTCAACAAGGCATATGTAGTATTTATCGATACTTCTTTCCTTAAGAGCTAAAGCTGTATCCTGAAGACCCTTAATGGTTTTTCCGCAAATTAATAAGCCAGAAGTGTTTCTGTCTAATCGATTACAGATAGATGGTTTGCTGTGTAGGTAGTCTTCTAAGGATAAACCTTCATTCTGAATCATGTGGGCGAGAAAAAGGTCATTCGCTGAAATATCATTGTCTGTAGCCTTTTGCGATAATAGTCCGGCGGGTTTATTGATTATAAGAATGTCTTCATCTTCATAAACAATGTTAAAATCTTTGATTTCAAGTCTCTTTAAAGTATTGTAATCATAATCAACAGCACCAAAATCACCATGAAACTTATTATAAGTGTCATCTGAAAGATAAATCTTAACAGAATCCCCCTCTTTTAAGGTTTCTTTACCATCAGCTTTCTTATTGTTAAGAACAATATTCTTTTTTCTAAGCATTTTATAGATAAAGGAATCATTTGCTTCTTTCAAATCCTTTTTAAGGAGTTTAAAGAGTTTGCTTCCTTCATCTCTCTTACCAACAATGATTTCTTTCATTAGTAATTTAAATCCTTATAAGACAAAATGTAATAATCCGATAGTTCCTTTACTCTGTCAGTCCATCTGGATGAAAACTCGTCATATATGCCGCAAACCTTCATGCCGGCATCCTTTGCAGAGATTATACCTGCGGGAACATCTTCAAATACAAGACATTTTTCTGGGGCAACATTAAGCTTTTTTGCGACTTCAAGATATATGTCTGGTGCAGGCTTTCCCTTTGGGACTTCCTTTGAAGTGACACATACGTCAATATAATCCATAAAGTGAAGGCGCTTGTTTACCATTTCCACTAGTTCCTTGGAGTTGGAAGTTGCAATTCCCAAGGCTTTCCCCTCTTTTTTTAGAAATTTCAAAAATGAAAGTGCACCTTCTTTATAGGGTACCTCGTTTTCATAAAGGGAAGCCGCCATATTGTTCCACAATTCAATTAAAGAATCTACTGTGTAATCAAGGTTATATTCTTTTATTGTAACAAGGGCAGTTTCATAAATGCTAAGACCCTCTATTAGTTCTGGATAGTTTTCTGGGTACTCCATTCCATGCATTTTAAAAAAGTCCCTGTCCAAATCCGGCCAAATATGCATGGAATCAATAAGGGTTCCATCCATATCAAATATCACAGCTTCAAAATCTCTAAACATTAATTCTTTAATCCTTTAATCTCATTTTCTGTTAATTCCCTATATTCCGAAGGCTTTAAATCTTTATCGAGCAATAAGGACCCCATTGCTACTCTTTTTAAATATAAAACCTCGTGATCAATAGCTTTAAACATTCGTTTTACCTGATGGAATTTACCTTCCTGAATGGTAACATAAACATCTGTACTTTGATCTGAATTCTCCTTATCAATCATAAGAAGAGCTGGTTTTGATGGCTCTTCTTCTCCATAGTCAAGCCCTGCACCAAAAGCATCAATATCAGAAAGGGAAATAGAGCCTGTTACACGGGCAAAATATGTTTTGTCAACATGATGGGCCGGTGATGTAAGGTGATGGCCTAAATCGCCATCGTTAGTAAGTATCAAAAGACCTTCAGTGTCAATATCTAATCTTCCTACAGGAAACAAATCATGATTCTTATCATTAATAAGTTCAACAACGGTTTGGTGAAGGTTATCCCTTGTGGCAGAAACATAGCCGGCAGGCTTGTTTAACATATAGTAAACAAATTCCTTATAGCTAATTTCTTCGCCCTTGTAGGAAACTATGTCTTCGGTCTCGTTAAATTTATAATCTGGACTTTTAATACACTCCTTGTTTACTGTAACAAGTCCTTTTCTTATTTCTTTTTTTGCCTCCTGGCGTCCTATGCCAAGAGCCTTGCTTAAATAATTATCTAATCTTGTCATTTTACCTTAAAAAACCGGATGCATAAGAGCATCCGGTTTAATTGCTTAATTATTTAGCGCTCTTTAAGAACTCTACTAATAACTTCCAGTATCTCTCGGTAGAAGAAATGCTAAGTCTCTCCTGTGGAGTGTGAATGTCAAAGTTTGTTGGTCCAAAGGAAACTGCGTCAAGACCAGGTAACTTTTCATCGAAGTATCCGCACTCGAGTCCGGCATGAATCGCCTTGATTTCAGGCTCCTTGTTAAAGAGGTTCTTGTAGCATTCAGCAATTTTGCCTCTAACAACGGATTCAGCCTTATACTGCCATGCTGGATAATCATCAGTCTTCTCAACAACAGCACCTACAAATTCACCTAAGAAGGTAACTCTGTCTAATACTTCGTACTTTCTGCTTGTAACAGAAGAACGGATTGAAATGCATAAGGAGAATACTTCTGTCTCTAACTTGTTAATTCCAATGTTTATAGAAGTTTCAACTAAATCTTCAATGTCAACAGACATATGCTGAACACCATATGGCATTTCGCGAAGTAAGAAGATAATCTTTGTTAAGGATGTCTGGTCAACACAGGATGCGGATTTGGCACCTGTCTCTTCAAGGGATACGAATAATTCAGGATCAGCAGATCTGTATTCATTCTTTAACAGGTCTTCCATATTCTTAACAATCTCTTTTGCCTTAGCTAAATCATCAACAACTACTACAGCAGTAGCCTGACGAGTAATGGCATTGTGCTTCTGTCCGCCTTCCATCTCTGCTAAAGATAAGGATACTTCATCGCTTAAAGCCTTTAATACACGGCCAAGAAGATTGTTTGCATTACCTCTCTCCTTGTGGATTTCAGCGCCTGAATGTCCACCATAAAGGCCACCTACAGTAATCTTTAATACAGAGCCGTCAACGTCTGTTCTCTTAACTGGAAGGTCGATTGTTGCTTCACAACCACCGGCGGAGGAAGTTAAGAACTCACCCTCAACGTCAGAGTCAATGTTAAGCATAATACGTCCTTTGATTGGAGAAAGATCAATAGCCTGAACTCCATCCATTCCTGTTTCTTCCTCGGTTGTAAAGATGCACTCTAATCTTGGATGTGCAATCGCATCATCGTCTAATAATGCTAAACAGTAAGCAATTGCAATTCCGTCATCGCCACCTAAGGTTGTTCCTCTTGCTTTTAAGAAGTCGCCATCCACATAGAGATCTAAGCCATCCTTCTCAAAGTCAATATTGCAATCCTCTTCCTTCTCGCAAACCATATCAAGGTGTCCCTGAATAATGATTGGCGCTGCATTTTCATAGCCTGCAGAAGCTTCCTTGATGATGATAACATTGTTAGTATCATCCTGATAATGCTCAAGATTTCTCTCCTTGGCAAAATTAACGCAATAATCACTAATAGCTTTAGTGTTGTAGGAACCATGAGGAATCTTTGCTAACTCCTCAAAGTAATGAAATACAGCAACTGGCTGTAAGTTTAATGAATTCTCCACTTTGTATACCCTCCTTATATTAATTTAAATCAGTGATTTCAATTTCATCTGAATTATTTGTAGTGTTATTTGATTCACTAGTATCTTCAGTTTGAGACAATTCAGTCTTATTACCCTGAACAACATTTAAGCAGTTCTGGAGATTGTTGTAATAGTTCTCGTATTTTGCCTTGGATGTGTCCATGGTTGCTGTGATAATGCTTTCTAAGGTGTTTAACTGATCAGAAATGTAAGCCATGGCAGCGTTTCTGATGTTGTTGGCATCGTTTGTTGCATTATCCAATATTTCCTGGGCCTGATTAGTTGCAAGAACCACAACCTCGTTGGCCTGGGCATAGGCCTTCTGCATAATCTCATGCTCAGAAACTAACTGATTCGTGTGAATCTTAGCTTCTGCAATGATTGCATCTGCCTTGGCACGGGCATCAGCTAGAATAGCCTCCTGATTGTTGATTATCTTCTGATAATGTCTGATCTCCTCCGGGGTTTTCATTTTAAGCTCTGAAATAAGTTCCTCTAACTCATCTTTATTAACAATAATCTTATCGCTAGAGAAAGCCTGATATTTACAACTGTCAATATACTCTTCGATTTCGTCAATAATCTGCTCAATCTTACTTGCCATAGTTTTGCTCCTTACTCCTTAATTAAACTTCTCAAAAAGTGCTGATATAACATTTTCTGGAACAAATTTGCTAATATCTCCATGATAAGAGGCAATCTCTTTAACAATAGAAGAGCTTAAATAAGCATTCTGTAAATCTGTTGCCAGAAAGATAGTGTCAATATTAGGGTCCATGACTCTATTGGTTTCTGCTATCTGCAATTCATAGTCAAAATCTGTAATTGCTCTCAGACCTCTAACTATAAAAGAAATACCATTTTCCCTGCAAAAATCAACAGTAAGTCCCTCAAAGGATATAACCTTGATATTAGGATAATCCTTTAGTGCTTCCTCTATCATACTAACACGGGAATCAGTAGAAAACAACGGATTTTTGGAGCTGTTTTTAAGCACGCCGACATATAAAGTATCAAACATTTTTGCTGACCTTAATATTATATCAAGGTGTCCATTTGTAATAGGGTCAAATGACCCTGGATATATTGCATTTGCCATTTTAATTCTCTCTTTTTATAAAAATATGAGCGTTGGTTTTATATTTTTTGTATCTTAATTCGTAAAACCCCAAGTCTTTCAGGTATTCAAAATCAGTATCAAGATCAGCTTCAACAATTATGGTTGAGTCACTATTAATTAAAGATGATTTTGACAAATAACTAATTACGTCTTTTTCAAGGAGCTTACCGTATGGGGGGTCCATAAATACGTAATCAAATACATAAGAACCCTCAAGTCTTCTTAAAGCAGAGATAACATCAGTTTTGATTAACTTGCACTTATCTTCTGTTTTGGTAAAACGGATATTGTCCTCAATACAGGAAATGGCCTCCCGGTCCTTCTCAACCATAATGGACATTTTGGCGCCTCGGCTTACAGCCTCAAGACCAATTGCTCCTGAACCAGAAAACAGGTCTAAAAAACATGTGCCGGGAAGGTCGCTATGAATCATATTAAAAAGAGTCTCTTTAATTCGATCTGTTGTTGGCCTTGTGTTTAATCCCTTTGGCGTTTTCAGAGGAAGACTTCTTAAAGAACCTGCAATAATTCTCATTAGTTCTGTTCCTTTACAACATCCACATTCTTAACTATGTAATCTATAAGGGATATTACGGTTAGCATAGTTGCCACTACAATTAAAATAAGTTCTAAATAGCCATAATATACATTGTCAAAATGAATCAGGAGGACAATTATCATAGCCATCTGGGAAACAGTTTTGGACTTACCCCACATGGATGCAGCTATTACTTTGTTATTGTTTGCAGCAATAAGTCTTATAGCTGAAATAATGAACTCTCTACAGATGATAATAATTACAACTATTGATGACAGTAGTCCTTTGTCCATTAGGCATATCATAGCAGTGCAAACTAAAAGTTTATCAGCAAGTGGATCCATAAGCTTGCCAAAGTTTGTTACAAGATTATATTTTCTTGCAATTTTGCCATCTAAAAGGTCTGTTAGGCTGGCAACTATAAATATTACCAGTGCAATTATGGAGCCGTAGCATCCGGCAAAATAGTCCTGCATAAAAAGGACGAAAAATGGAATAAGAATAACCCTGAATACAGTAAGCTTGTTTGGTAAATTCATTATAAAACCTCCCCTAATAAATCATATTCATGTGCAGCATAAATCTTAACCTTAACTATGTCACCGGTTCTTAATTCGCCGTCAAATTTAATAAATACATATCCGTCAATATCTGGAGCATCACGATAGGTTCGTCCGATATAGGAATTCTCATCTGCAACTTTGCCTTCAATTAAGGCATAAGTTTCAAGTCCTATTAAAGACTGATTCTTATCAAAAATTACTTCTTCTGACAGTTCCATAATCTCGGCCTGATAGTCGGATTTTTTATCTTCATCCAACTGATTATCGAAGGAGAATGCAGGAGTATCTTCTTCTGGAGAATAAGTAAATACACCAAGACGGTCAAACTCCATCTCATTAACGAATTCCATTAGCTCCTCATGATCCTCATCGGTCTCGCCTGGAAATCCTGCAATTAATGTAGTTCTAAGACATAAATCCGGTATTTCCTGTCTAAGCTTATTAATCCTATCTCTTAACTCTGCCTGATTGGTTCGCCTGTTCATGCTTCTAAGTATCCTGTCAGAAGCATGCTGAATAGGCATATCCAGATAATGACATACCTTGTCATTTCGCTTAATAGAAGCGATTAATTCATCGTAGATTTCTTCTGGATAACAGTACATAATACGTATCCAGAATAGACCATTTATCTTGTTTAGTTCATCTAAAAGAAGATGGAGGGATTTCTTTCCATATAAATCTATGCCGTAAAGGGTTGTTTCCTGAGCAACAAGAATTAATTCCTTTACGCCACTTTCTACTAAGTCATTTGCCTCAGCGATTAAATCTTCCATTGGCACAGAACGGTAAGGACCTCTGATTGAAGGAATTACACAGTATGCGCAATTTTTATTACAGCCCTCAGCTATTTTTAAATGAGCATAGTGACCCGGTGTGGAAAGAAGTCTTTTGTTGGTTAATCTTGGTAAGGAATCAAGAGAATTTAAAGCAATATATTTTTCGTTTCGATCAAGTGATTCAATAGCGCTAATTATTTCATTATAGGAATTAGTACCTAAAATAGCGTCAATTTCAGGAATCTCTGACAGAACCTCTTCTTTGTATCTCTGGGAAAGGCAGCCTGCAACAATTAAGTACTTTAAGCTGCCAGATTCTTTGTAGTTAGCCATTGTAAGAATAGTATCTATACTCTCCTCCTTGGCATCATGAATAAAAGAACAGGAATTAACTACAATAATCTCCGCCTCTTCTTCATTATCGCATATTGTGTGGCCTGCATCTGTCAGGGCACCTAACATATATTCGCTGTCAACAAGATTCTTGTCACAGCCTAAAGAAATAAATAATACTTTCATAGTTAAATAATTAAAAAAGTGCCTTATAATAAGGCACTTTTACATTAAACCTCTTCGGAAATTGTTTCTTCTGTATCCTGCTCTTCAGGCAAAATGTGAATACGGCCTTCGTATAACTCCTGTACTGATACGGAGAAAGGCTTATTGCACTGTGCAATTGTTTTCTGCTCGGCTCCGTCTACAATCTGACGAGCTCTTCTTGCTGTTGCTGTGACAATAGAATAACGTGAGTTGATTACTGGTTCTTCACCGATTTCTACGCCGGCATTAATAACCTCCATAAGGTCGATATAAGATGGATGTAACATTTATTCGTCTCCTTTCTTAAAAACGGACAACTGTTCTCTCAAATCATTAACAATGTTAAGATTTCTATTTATTCTGTGATGCTCATTCTGAATAATTGAATGAACAGATAAAACAGCTTCATTAATAGTATCGTTGATAATCAGATAGTCATACTGATTCATCACACCCGATTCATTATAGGCTTTTGCCATTCGTTTTGCAATGGTTAATTGGTCTTCTGTGCCTCTGTCTGTGAGTCTCTTAAAAAGAGTATCACCATCTGGTGGTGTAACAAACATAAGCAGGGTGTCAGGAAGCATTTCCTTTACCTTTAAAGCGCCAACAGTTTCTATTTCGAGGATTACATCAAAACCTTCCTCGAGCTTCCTGTTAACGTAATCAACAGGAGTACCATAGTAGTTGCCAACGTAATTGGCATACTCAAGCAGGCTTCCATTGGAAATCATTTTCTCAAATTCTTCCTTGGTTTTAAAGAAATAAGATATTCCCTCTTCCTCACCAGGTCTTGGGGATCTGGTGGTTGCTGAAACTGATAAAGCATAATTGTCAGGATATCTCTTTAAGAGCTCCTTCATAATGGTTCCTTTTCCTGATCCTGCAAAACCGGAAAATACAACCAGTATTCCTTTTTTATTCATAACAGAACTCCTATTCAATATTCTGAATCTGTTCTCTTACCTTCTCAATAAGAGTTTTTAATTCTATACCAATATTGGCAATTTCCAAATCAGTGGATTTTGAAAGGATTGTGTTAGCTTCACGGTTCATTTCCTGAGCAATAAAATCTAACTTTCTTCCGACTGATTCTGGCTTATTCAAAGCTTCCTTTGTGGCAGCAATATGAGATTTTAATCTGACAATCTCCTCATCTACGCAGATTTTATCGGCAAAAATTGTAACCTCCTGAGCTATCCTGGATTCGTCAATCTTAACGTCCTCAAGCATTTCATGAATCTTGCCAACAAGTCTGTTTCTATACTCCTCAATAATTTCAGGTGATCTCTTTTCGATAAAATCAACATATTCTGACATTTGATCAAGCTTGCTAATTAGGTCTGCTCTTAGGTTCTCGCCCTCTGTCTGTCTTGAGGAGACAAATTTCTCCAGAGCAATCTTTAAAACTTCCTCTAGCTTTTTCCATAATTCATCCTCGTCTAAAGATACATCCTCCATTGAGAATACATCTGGGAAACGGGATAATGTGGAAACTCGTATATCATTGTCAAGGCCAAAATCATTAGCCATTTCCTTTAAATGGTCTAAATACTCTCCGGCAAGTTCCTTATTATATCTTAAGTTGTTTTTTCCTTCGGTATAATCCTCGAAAACAATGTAGAGGTCAACCTTACCTCTTTCAATATACTTCTTAATGTAATTTCTAATCTGGTTTTCAAACATATTGAGTTTTTTAGGCATCTTGGTGTTTAAATCCAGATATCTGTGATTAACTGCCTTTAATTCAACAGACAGCTTATAGTTTTCGTTGATAACTTCGTGACGGCCAAAACCAGTCATGCTTTTAACCATAGAGAAACCTCCTGTTTAATATAATTAAGTTCTCTATGCATATCTCTAAAATATTCTGTATGCATAGATATGTTAATTATAATTGGAAAAAGCTATATAGTCAAATAAAACCCCCTATACATAATGTATAGAGGGTTATTATCTATAACTTTAAAATATGATTTATAAACCTAACTGAGCCTTCATAGCAGCTAATTCGTCATCAACAGATGCGGTTGAATCGCCAGCATACTTATCAGTGAGATCTTCAGCTGTCATAACTTCAGAATCAAGCTTTGCTGCTGCTGCTGCAGACTGATATGCCTTTTCAGCTTTCTCTTCATATCTTGCGAAGGAATCTAAAGCTCTTGTATCTCCTGCAAGAGAAACAGTCTTATTAATTGCCTCCTGAGCCTTTGCCATGGAAAGCTTAGCTTTAGCGGCATCCTTTCTGGTCTCAAGTTCATCAATGTTTCTAACTAATTTCTCATATCCTTCCTTCATTAACTGCTCATTCTTCTCAGCTAATGCAAGGTTCTCCTGTAAGGATACTAAAGTTGTTTCAAGGTTCTGCTTTGCGGCAATTAATTTCTTTGCGTCTTCCTCAGCGCCTGCCTTTAAGGCATTTTCAGCAGCCTTTGTCTTCTTGGCAATATCTTCAAGGCAGTCATCAACCTTTTTCTTAGCCATTTCCTTGTCAGCCATTACAGCTGCAGTGTCTTTCTTGACATCAGCTAAATCTCTCTTGTAATCAATTAATAACTGATCAATCATTTTTGCTGGATCTTCGCAATGATCTAAAAGTGCATTGATGTTAGATTCAAGAATCTTAGGAATTCTTGCAAGTGTGTCTAAAAAACTCATAACTACAAACCCTTTCTTATACTATAAATACTTGTTGGTAAGATCGTCTTCCTTTTTTAAATCCTCCATAGGAGTATTTAAGATTTCGGCATCGAGTCTTTCCTTTTCTATCTTGTTATCGGATCTTGTTTTATAAATCTTGTAGATAATAAATACTACAAGTACAATGATTACTCCGATAATAAAATACTTAAGAATATCATTAGATGTGGTGGTTATATTCATAATGGAATTAGCTGTTGAATTGAAGGTGTTGATAAATACCTTATCAATAGATAAATCCGCATTAGTCCAGTTACTGTCAAGGAAATTCCAGAATATTTCAACCGCATCAGCATCCATAACAGACTTAGCCTGAGTACCAGCACAATATGCATGGTAGCCTACAACGTTGGACTTTGCGTCCTCAAAGTAAACGTAAAGGAATACATTTTCATTTGAGAAGTGGTCGTCGTAATAGCTCTCGGCAAAAGCTTCCTTGTCTGCGTCGCTGTTTAAACTGCTATCGTAAGCCTTCAAATAGATATATGGCTGTACGCCGGTTTCCTCGTAGAAGTCCTTGAGTTTGGATTCAGTGTTTGATACACTCTCAAACCAGCCTAACTCATCAACAATGCAGTCATTATCATAAGATGGTACGGATGTTAACTTCTCTCTAACTATATAGTTTTCACTTTTGCCTGAGTTAGAGCAGCTGCCCATAAACACTGCAAGTATTGCAACTAAAATAATGGTTAAAATAATTGCACCAATCAGTGAGCCATTACCGCCAGATCTGCTACCACTACCATTTCTATAAATCACGGTAGTGCTGTGACCTCTGTGACCATGTCCATGCGGTGGTGGAGGTGGTGTAGGTCCACCGTGACCGTAACCTCCGCTTGGGTGATGATAATCATTGCCGTGATGATTATTGTGATTATCATGACCATAATTAGAATTACTGTGTCCAGTTCCTGGACGAGAGTTTCCAGAAGTATGGCTGCCTGTGTGGTGACCGCCGCTGGACCTTGTTGTTGTATGTCCACTTCCAGAGTGGCTTCCGCCTGAATGGCTTCCGCTGGTTCCTGGTCTACCGCTCATAACTTACCTCCTCATAATATGTTAAAATTATACCATAATGCCTATGTATTGTCGAGAAATCATGGTATAATCCATGAAGAGGTAAGAATTAATATGGCTTTTGACGGAATTACTATACACAATTTAAAACATGAAATTGAAGAAGAGCTCCTAAATGGCAGAATACAAAAAATAGCCCAGCCGGAAAAGGATGCTCTTTTAATTACGATGAAGGGCAGCAATGGAATTAAGAGATTATATATTTCGGCATCTCCATCTCTTCCACTTCTTTACTTTGTGGATGAGAATAAACCAAGTCCAATGGTTGCCCCTAATTTTTGTATGCTTTTAAGAAAACATATTTCTTCTGGAAGGCTTGTTTCAGTTATTCAGCCTTCATTTGAAAGAATTCTTATGCTGAGATTCAATCATTTAAATGAACTTGGGGATGAAAGCTACAAAACTCTTGTAATAGAACTAATGGGAAAGCATTCTAATATTATTTTCCTTGATGAGAACAATATGATTCTTGATGCAATTAGACATATTCCTGCGTCAGTTTCATCTGTAAGAGAGGTCCTTCCTGGAAGGGATTACTTTATTCCAAAGCTTTCTGAAAAGGCAGACCCATTAAACACTGATAAAGATGAGTTTTTAAGACTAATTTCCAATAAACCAGTGCCTTTAAATAAAGCACTTTATTTAAGCTATAATGGTCTATCTCCACTAGCTGCAAATGAAATTGTATTCAGAGCATCACTTGAAGCAGACAGACCTTCTGAATCATTAAATCAAATTGAGAAGGAGCATTTGTTTAATACATTTTGCCTCTTCTTTGATGATATTAGGGATAATAAGTTTAAACCGGCTGTTATCCTTAAGGATGAAGAACCAATTGAGTATACCTCACTTAAATATCTTATCTACGAGGATTATGATAACAAAGAATACTCTTCTGTTTCTGAATGCTTAAGTCAGTATTACCAGAAGAAGGATGATTATGTAAGAATCAGGCAAAAGGCCCAGGATTTGCAACGAATTGTCTCTACCAGTCTTGAGAGGAACAGAAAAAAATACGAACTTCAGGCAAAACAGCTGAAAGACACTGAATCCATGGATAAGTACAAGGTATATGGCGAATTACTTCATACCTATGGATATTCAGCAAAAGCTGGCGACAAATCAATTACCTGTTTGAATTACTACGATAACAGTGAAATTACAATTCCTTTGGATACAATGAAGACTCCAATGGAGAATGCCAGTCATTACTTTGACAAGTATCAGAAGCTTAAAAGAACCAAAGAAGCTCTAACTGATTTGATAAAAGAGACAGAATCAGACATTGAACATTTAGAATCTGTGCAGAATTCTCTTGATATAGCTCTTTCTGAGGATGATTTGATTGAGATTAAAGAGGAATTAACTGAAACCGGATTTATAAGGAGAAAAAATAACGGCAAGAAGGTAAGCTTTAAATCAAAACCTTTCCATTATGTATCTTCGGACGGATTCCACATGTACGTTGGAAAGAATAACCTCCAAAACGATGAATTAACTTTTAAATTTGCCAATGGGGGCGACTGGTGGTTTCATTCAAAAAAGGTTCCTGGCTCTCATGTTATTGTGAAAGCCATGGGAAAGGAACTTCCGGACAGAGTATTTGAGGAAGCCGGTGCCCTGGCTGCCTATTATTCTAAGGCCAAAGATGCAGAAAAGGTAGAGATAGACTATGTACAGCGAAAGGAAGTAAAGAAGCCTAACGGCTCTAAGCCAGGCTTTGTGGTTTATTACACTAATTACTCTCTCACTGCCAAGCCGGATATCTCCACCTTAACACTTGTTTCTGATTAATTACATAGTAATCATTTGTTTTATATTCCTGTGGGATGATTCTGATAATTCAGGATCATTTCGCAGGATTTCTTTTGCCTCTTCTTTTGCATCAAGCAGTATTTTGGAATCCTGATATATATCTGCCATTCTGAAATCTAATTCGCCACTTTGCCTTATTCCAAATAAGTCTCCTGGACCTCTTAACTTAAGATCCTGTTCTGCAATATAGAAGCCATCATTACTTTGGTTCAGTATTTCGAGTCTTTCGTTTTTGTGTGAGTCGTCTTTTCCGTCAATAAATATACAGTATGACTGAGAATCCCCTCTTCCAACTCTTCCTCTAAGCTGATGAAGCTGGGCAAGTCCAAAACGTTCAGCGTTTTCAATCATCATTACCGTGGAATTAGGCACATCAACTCCAACTTCAATAACTGTAGTTGACACGAGAATCTGATAGTCACCATTTAGATAAGCCTCCATGACGGCAGTTTTCTCCTTGGCTTTCATTTTGCCATGAAGAAGACCTACATTAATGCCATATTCTGCCATGATTAAGGATAAATTCCTGTGATAGCTGACAGCGTCTACCAGTGGAAGGTCTTCGTTTTCTTCTATTAAGGGGCAGATAATGTATGCCTGATGTCCCTCTTTAACTTGGTCAATAATAAACTTATATGCTGTCTTTCTGTAGCTCTTTTTAACTACACAGTTCTTTATTGGTAGACGGTTATTAGGCATTGACTTAATCTGTGAGACTGATAAATCTCCATAAAGAATTATTGCAAGGGTTCTTGGTATTGGAGTTGCTGACATAATAAGTGTATGAGGCAAAACTCCCTTGTTCTGAAGGGTCTCTCGCTGATTAACGCCAAATCTATGCTGCTCATCGGTAATTACAAGAGCCAGATCATTATATACTACATTTTCAGTGATTAAAGCATGGGTTCCCACTATCATTGCAGAAGGAGTATTCTTGATTTCTTCTTTTATCTTTCTCTTTCCGGCAGCCGTTAAAGAACCTGAAAGAAAGAAAACCTTTGTATTTGGTTTAAATTTCTCCACGAAGTTACGCAGGTTATTATAATGCTGTTTGGCTAATACTTCTGTTGGCGCCATAATAGCTGACTGAAAACCATTTTTTGAAACAAGCAACATTGATAAAAAAGCAATAATTGTCTTTCCAGAGCCCACATCCCCCTGCAATAGTCTCTGCATTGGAGATGGCCCCGATAAGTCTCTTTTTATATCATTTAGTGCGTCAGACTGACCTTCTGTCAGAGTGAAAGGCAGGTTATTTACTATATTGGTTAAATAATCATCTTCACTAATAACATAATTATTAATAAAACGGTTTTCTCTGGTAAATTCAAGTTTAAGTAGGAAAATAAAGAACTCATCAAATATTAAGCGGGCTCTGGCTTTAATTAAAGCTTCCTCTGATTCTGGAAAATGAAGATTATAGTATGCCTTTTTAAGGGGCATAAGATTTCGTCTTTCTATAATATCCTGAGAAAGACTTTCATCAAATTCTTCAATGCAGGGAATACACTGTAAAACCAGCTTGTTAAAGGCATTTGATGAAATACCATCACTGTTTCTATATACTGGTTTTCTAATGCCCATTAGTTTTAAGTATTCTTCCTCTAAGAATAGCTCTGGCTGACTAATTGATACCAAGTCGGATCGTAGCCATGTCGTTCTGTGAGCCAAGG
>JAZQNS010000036.1:0-35083 GCA_045627425.1 Lachnospiraceae bacterium
CTCCAGAGAAGGCTATGACAACATGCTCTCCTCCCTTTAACAGCCCTTTTCTTTTAATGTAATTTGCTACCTTATCTCTCATTATCTTATCCTTTACAATTAATTAGACCTGCAGTTTCCTGCAGGTCGCTATTTCTAATCCTAGTACGACTAACTGGCTACTCCTTGTCATCAGATTTAAAAATAATCTCATTATCGAATACAAGACCAAGCTTCTCTCTTGCAACCTGCTCTATGTATTCAAGAGTGCCTGTAAACTCCTCCAAGGCTGACAGTTCCTGAGACCTGTCCACCTGCTCCTCATACTGATCATTGAGCTCAGCTTCCCTTGCCGCAAGAGCCTTGTTCTTCTCATACAGCCTTAGTATGTTGAATCCAAGAACCAGCACAAATATTGCCAAGGCAACCGGTACAACATAGCGGCCTGGTTTTTTCTTTTCTTTTCTTCTTCTCTTAGCCACTAGCAGCACCTCCTAACTCTGATTCTAAATGTATTTGAAGAGTTCTTTTGCCTCCTCTTTTCTTGATGTATCCTGCACATCAAGAATCTCAACCTTAACAGATTTATTTCCAAACTGAATCTCTATCTGGTCTCCTACCTTAACATCCTGAGATGCCTTGGCTACCTTTCCATTAACCATGACCCTGCCTGCATCACAGGCTTCATTTGCAATTGTGCGTCGCTTAATAAGACGAGACACCTTTAAATACTTATCTAATCTCATATTTAACCTCCGATTGTCTACCTATATAATAACCCAAAGAAGAAAAAAATAGAAGATGCTTAAATATAGGGAAAGTCTCGTCGTTATAAATTTGACAATTATATTGTTATTATCTACAATTATATTGTTATGAAAAAATAGTTGAATTCGGCTGTATCATTGTAGGGCTTATATAAAGAATATGTAAACAACAAAAACCCCACGGTTTTCACCGTGGGGTTTCTCTTATAGTTATAATAAGTAATTAGTTAACCTTATCCTTTAAAGCCTTACCAGCCTTAAACTTTGGAGCCTTGGAAGCTGCGATCTTCATCTCAGCGCCTGTCTGTGGGTTTCTACCTGTTCTAGCAGCTCTCTCGGATACTTCGAAAGTACCGAATCCTACTAACTGGATCTTCTCACCCTTCTTTAACTCCTCACCAACGATCTCTGTGAAAGCCTTTAATGCCTTCTCAGCGTCCTTCTTAGTGATGTCAGCTCTTTCAGCCATTACTGCTACTAATTCAGCCTTATTCATAATATAAGTTCCTCCTTGTTTGTCATAATACGTAATATTTATTTGTGTATTACTTCTTTTCTTTTATAGACTTTTTTTCGCCCCTTGTCAATATAAAAACCGCAAAAAGTCCCGTATTTTAGCCATTTTTAGGCATTTTTGACACATTTCTAAGCCAATAATTTCTCTGCTGCCTTTTTTAAATCTAGAGATAACTTTTCAGCTTCTTCCGCTGTCTGTCCCTTAACTCCAAAATACAGCTTAATCTTTGGCTCTGTACCTGATGGACGGACACATGCCCAGGCGTCGTTTTCAAACTCATAGTAGATTACGTTGGACTTAGGAAGACCAGTCTTGCTAACCTTGCCTGAAACTAAGTCAGTGTAGGTATCCTTCTCGTAGTCGCGGATAGCCAGAACCTTGAAATCTCCGATTTTGTCGAGATTACCATTATGTAATCCTTCCATAATGGAGGCGATCTTCTCAAGACCTTCCTTGCCTGCCAATGTGACTGCAACCACATCATCCTTGTAGTAGCCATATTTCTCATACATATCGCACATAACGTCCCAGAGAGACTTGCCCCGCTGCATGTGGAAGGCTGCTGCCTCACAGAGGAGATAAACTGCAATGATGGCATCCTTATCTCTTGCATAGGTTCCAGGAAGACATCCGTAGCTCTCCTCCAATCCGAAGAGGTAGGTACCCTTGCCTGTATTTTCAAACTCTAATATCTTCTGTCCAATGAACTTGAAGCCTGTAAGTACTTCAATAAGTTCAATGTTGTAATGCTTTGCAATTGCGTCAACCATGTTGGTAGTAACAATTGAGCGAACCAGTGCTCCATCCTCTGGAAGACCCTGAAGCTTCTGCTTCTCGCCAATTAGGTAGTCACCAATAAGTGCGCCTGACATATTTCCTGTGAGAGGAATGTAGTTGCCAGTCTTTCTGTCTAATACGTATACACCTAATCTGTCTGCATCTGGATCTGTTGCAAGTACTAAATCAGCGTCCTTCTCCTTGGCAAGCTTAAGTGCCAGGGCAAAAGCGTCAGCGGACTCTGGATTAGGATAAGCAACAGTTGGAAAATCTCCGTCTGGCTTCTCCTGCTCAGCCACTACAAATACATTGGTGAAGCCAAGCTCCTTTAAGAGTCTTGTTACTGGCACAAGACCTGTTCCGTGAAGTGGAGTGTAAACGATCTTAATCTTATCAGCCATGGCTTTAATAGCCTCTGGATGTAGGGAAATCTTCTTAAGCTCCTCCATGTAGGAATCATCAATATCCTTACCAATCTCCACATATAAGCCCTGAATCTTTGCATCAGACAGACTCATGCTCTTTAAGGCTGTGTAATCTGTCAGAGCCTTAACTTCATCCATAATTCCCTTGTCGTGAGGTGGGGTAATCTGTGCACCATCTGCCCAGTAAACCTTGTATCCATTGTAATTAGATGGATTGTGGCTTGCTGTGATATTGATGCCTGCTGTGCAGCCTAACTTTCTAACTGCATATGAAAGCTCTGGTGTAGGTCTTAAGGACTCGAATACATAGGCCTTAATTCCGTTAGCTGCCAGGCACAGTGCTGATTCCTCTGCGAACTCAGGTGACATATGTCTTGAGTCGTAGGCAATTGCAACTCCCATTTTGCCTGTTCCTAACTTGTTAATGTAGTTAGCCAGACCCTGGGTTGCCTTTCTTACTGTATAAATGTTCATTCTGTTGGTTCCTGCACCGAGAATTCCTCTTAAACCTGCAGTTCCAAACTCTAACTCCTTGTAGAAACGCTCGGTGATTTCCTTGTCGTCTCCTTCTAAGGCTCTAAGCTCAGCCTTAGTCTCCTCATCGAAGCAGCTCTCATTTAGCCACTGATTGTAGAGTTCCATTACTTCCATTGCTTTTCCTCCTAAAATGCGCCCTTAGTCGTCATTGCCTGTCAAAATATCAACTATTTCATTTACCAGAGTATTACTCTGATTATTAATATCATCTGTTGCGTCTCCACCTGTATTTTCATTAGTCGAAGTATTATCGGTATTGTCAGTTGTGGAGTTATTGGTGTCCGTATGCTCATTACTATGGCTGTCCGGACTGTGTTCATCCGAGCTGGTATCGCTTGTGTTTGTACCTGTTCCCGTGGTGGTCTCACTAGTGTCACTGCTTGTGACATCCCCAAGATCCACCCTTATATTGGCAGTCTTAGAGCTAACAATAAGTGTCCTGGTCCAGGTGTCATAGCCATCAAGGCTTGCTGTCACAGTATATACTCCGTAGGGAAGGCTGTAAGGCGCAGAGGTATCAATCTCCTTGCCCCCTATAGTAACCTTGGTTCCCTCCTGCACAAGCTCAAAACTTACAAGGCAGATCTTATTCTTGAAGGTTTCCACCTTTCTTAGATCTATCTTGGTCTTTTTGCCCGCAACCACCTTGACCTCCATGACACCAGCTCTGCTTCCCACTGCCGCCTTAAGAGCAAAGGTTCCCTCGCGGACCTCCATTTTCATATTCTTTTCGATTTTGCCTGCGGCTACATTGCCAAGGACAAAATATCCACCCTTATAGTCTCCCACATTGGTAATCACAATGGTTCCGTGTCCAGTAGTCACCTGCACGGAGAGAATCCTGCTGCCCTTTCCAATAATGGTCAGCTCATCCTCTGTGGAAATCTGATTCCTGGTATACTGAAGGCTGCCGTCGAAGACTGGGGTTTCTTCCCTGAGTTCGTAGTTGCTGTCTCCAACCGTCAGAATGTTTCTGTCAAGGTCCAGACTATAGGTGTGGAGTCCCTCATAAACCCAGGCCTGGGAAGACTCCGTCATGGTCAGAATCTCCTGGCTGTCGCTTAACACCACCAGCTCGTAAACTCGACCCGGTGTCAGTTCTTCAATTGATGTGAGGGCACCGTATCTGTCATAAATCATGGTGCCACCTGTGTAATAGTAGGAGAACTCCCTAAGGGCACCCTCAGCTTTGATAAAAGCCAGAATGCCGGTACTCTCATTTATTCCCTTGTAGATAAAAAGATCCGGGTCAGGAAGAGTGATTTCCTCCTCGGCATCTCCGGAGCTGGAGAAGCCAGTTCCTGTGCCTCCCACCACTATCTTAGGTTTATTCTTGCTGCAGCCTGCCATACCCATGACCATCATGAGAATCAGCATTAGCAGCCAGGCAAAATATCTCTTTTTCATTCTCAGTCTACCTGTCATTTAACATATCTTTTACTCTGTCCATCAGAAGCTCTTTTTTGTTGGCCTCAGGATTGGAAAGCACATAGTCGAGGAGCGCATTTAAGGTTTCGCCTAAAAGCTGTCCCTCCGAAACTCCCATAGCTATAAGGTCCTTGCCATTCAGGGCAAGCTCCTTTATCACTATGCAGTCGCCTCTACGGTTAATCTCCTCCGCAAGCTTCTCTAATCTGGTAAGCTCCTCTGCAAGCTCTGGTCTTATAGCCCTCTTAAAAGCGATAAATGGAAGAAGGAAATCCCTTCCCTCCTTACTCAAAAATCTCCTGACTCCCTCATCTGTCAGCTCTGGCATTTTGCCTCTCCACTTAAGCAGGTGGCTGACCTCATTCCAGGCTTTCCTGTCAGTCTTTAAACGGTGAAGAATAGCCCTTGCAGTCTCTGATGCCTCTAAGTCCTCCCCCGGCAAAACAGAAAAGAGAACTGCCTCTCTAACATAGAGATCCTTGTCAGATCCCTTAAGAGTGCTAAATATACTTTCTCTTGCTGAAGCCTCTGATAAAGCCTCTGTTAACTCTGGCAAAAATACATCTAATAATCCCGTGGAAACTGCTGCCTCCAAACATTCCGGGCTGTCTGTTATCAGTGTCTTATAAAACTCTGTATATATTCTCTCAGCGGAAACCTTTTTAAGGTTAGGAGATAGCTTCTCCATGGCCCTCAGGGTCTCCTCCTCAATGTCACAGTGAAGCTGGGCTGAGAATCTCACAGCTCTTAGCATTCTAAGTGCATCCTCTGTGAATCTCTCCTCAGCAACTCCCACACATCTTACAATTCTTCTCTCAAGGTCCTTCTCACCCTCGAAGAGATCCACTAAGCCTTTTGCCTCGCTGTAGGCCATTGCGTTGATGGTGAAATCCCTTCTCTTTAAGTCCTCCCTAAGGCTCCTTGTAAAGGTTACCTCCTTGGGATGACGTCCATCCTCGTAATCTCCGTCGATTCTGTAGGTGGTTACCTCGTAGCCCTCACCCTGTTTCATTACAGTGACGGTGCCGTGCTGTATGCCGGTGTCTATGGTTATGGGAAAGAGCTCCTTAACCTGCTCAGGAAGGGCGGAAGTAGTTATGTCCCAGTCCTTAGGAGACACAGAAATGAGGCTGTCTCTCACACAGCCTCCAACCGCATATGCCTCATAGGAGGCTTCTTCCAATGTGTCAATTATCTCTCTGACCGCTTCCGGCAAAACTATTTTCATATAATACCTTAATCTAATCCACCCTAAATGGAATGGAACATTTTCTCTTTTAAGTACTGACGTCTGTTACTGTCAGGCTGAGTCTTGGCGTAGCACTTGTCCGCCATATAGATGCAGGCCCTGCCATTTTCTTTTGCCTGATATAACTGTCTGTCAGCTTCGTTTCTAAGCTCCCAAAACTCAATTCCTGGTTTTGGAAGGCTGTGGCATAATCCCATACTCACAGTGACAAAAGGTAAGAAGTTGTCATCTGACTGCTTAAGCTTAAGCTTCTCAACGTCTGCCTTAAAACTCTCGGCCCACTTAATGGCCTGACTCTCATCGATTCCTGTGAGGAAGACTAAAAACTCCTCGCCTCCAACTCTGGCAGCATAATCAGTCTTTCTCTTGGTATGGTCTCTTAAAACCTTGGTTACCGCCTTGATACAGTCATCACCGGCAGCATGGCCGAAGGAGTCATTATACTTCTTGAAGTTATCGATATCTAACATTACCACTGCAACCTCAAGCCTCTGTCTTAGGCACATAGGCCACACGAAACCGATTCTTCTCTCTAAGCCTCGTCTGTTAAGAAGAAGAGTCATTGGGTCAGTCTCTGCCTGATTGGTTGCGGAATGAATCTTGGTCGCATCCTCAACCTTCCTCATAAAGTTACTAGAGGACATGGAACCAAGTACCATACAGAGGCTGAAAATAACCAGGGTATAAATTGTGTGCTCTAAATCCATGTGACCCATAACCACGTGAATTACCATTATTATAATCTCAAGTATTCCAGCAATCAGTCTTCCTATCTTGTCTAAGAGTGGAACTAATGCCACTGCCACCATTAGGGCAGTAAGCTCAATAATCAGCACCAGATTGGAATTGGTGAAGAGACTTATGTAGGTAAACAGCAAAAACTCAATTACCCAGTAAAAACCAGCAATGAACTGGAAATATGACCTTTTGTTTTTTGCCATGGCAAAAAAGGCAATCACTGCCATTATGGCCTCCAGGAAGACATAGATAACCGGCCACAGCCAGTCAATTCCAAAAAGCTCCGGAACCGTGCCTGCAACAATATAATCAGCCCATACAGCAATGAAGAAAACCATGGAAGCCAGGGCTGACAGTACAACCCTTCGCATGTTTTCATCATATACTTTGTCTACAGCCTGACCTTTTTTTCTAATGTGACCTTTTTGGTTAGCCATGGTGTCCCCCAGGTGTCAAAATAGTATTATAAACCACTTCTATCATACCGAAATTTTGCCCGTAAAACAAGGGCAAGGAGTATACTCCCTGCCCTTAATCTTGTCTAAATATGTATTTCCTTAAAGCTTGAATCTATAACCTACACCCCATACGGTTTCGATATACTGAGGCATAGATGTGTCCATCTCGATTTTCTCACGAATCTTCTTCACATGGACTGTTACAGTGGCAATATCTCCCAGGGACTCCATTCCCCAGATTTCCTCAAATAAATCCTCCTTGGAGAATACCTTGTTAGGATTCTCAGCAAGGAAGGTAAGGAGCTCGTACTCCTTGGAGGTGAAGTTCTTCTCCTCGTTATTTATCCATACCCTGTGGGCTGTTTTGTCAATTTTCAGGCCTCTTATCTCAATTACATCACTTTCTGCCTGATTGGCCGTGACCAGTCGCTCATATCTGGCAAGGTGGGCCCTCACTCTTGCCACAAGCTCTGATGGAGAGAAAGGCTTGGTAATGTAATCATCTGCGCCGAGACCTAAGCCTCTTATTTTGTCAATGTCATCCTTCTTGGCAGATACCATAAGAATTGGTGTGTTCTTCTCTGCTCTCACTCTCTTGCATATTTCGAAGCCATCCACACCCGGAAGCATAATGTCTAAGATAATGAGATCATAGTCATTATTTAAAGCCATCTGAAGACCCTCGTCTCCAGTGTTTGAAACCTCTACATCAAAACCGCTGATGTTAAGGTAATCCTGCTCTAACTCCGCAATCTCCTTCTCGTCCTCTACGATTAATACTTTACTCACTGCTAGGTACCTCCTGATACTTTCTAATGACAAAATACATTGTGGTTCCAACGCCTTCCTTGCTGGTAGCCCATATTTTGCCTCCGTGGTCGCTCATAATCTTACTTACAATTGAAAGTCCAATTCCTGAACCCTTAGTTTCATTTCGACTGGCATCCGCTCTGAAAAATCTCTCAAAAATAAATGGAAGATCCTTCTGGCTGATTCCCCTTCCGTTATCCTCAACCTCCACCTGAATGAAGTCTCCCACATCCTTAATTCGTATGTTGATAACCGGGTTTGGCTTATTCATGTATTTGACAGCGTTGCTGATAATATTCTTAATCACTCGGCCAAGCTGTTCTGGGTCCGCAATTATCTGCACATCATTCTGGCAGTAATTGAAGTATCCGAGCTCAATGCCGTCAGCGTTTAGTTCGTCAGAAAGCTCGTCCAGGTAATCATTAAAGTATCCTGCCACATTTAGCTTCTGGAAGTTATATGGAATACGGTTGGTGTTAAGCTTAGAGTATATGGACAGCTCGTTTATAAGCGTGTTCATATCGTTGGCCTTGTTGTAGATAGTTCGGATGTATTTCTCCTGCTTCTCAGGTGTGTTGGCGACTCCGTCCATCAGTCCCTCAGCATAGCCCTGAATGGATGTTATTGGTGTCTTTAAATCATGGCATATATTGCTTATCAGAATCTTACTCTGCTCATCCTGATTCATTCTGGTATCTGCAGATTCCTTGAGCTGCTTTCTCATCCTCTCGAAATCCTTGCATAACTGTCCAAGCTCATCCTCACGGTCTGCATCAGTCTCAATGGTGAAGTCTAGCTCCCCCTGACTAATCTTTCTGGTTGCAAGCTCTAACTTTCTTATTGGCCTAAGATAACAGAAATGCATCCAGGCAATGACTCCTATACAGGTAACTACGACCAGGAACAGAAGACCTACTCCCAGTATTACAAGGACATTGGCCACACCTGGCAGTACCCTTGCGGACTCCTCCATGGTGTCGTAGAAGGTCCTGAAGCTCTCAATGCCTCCACCCTCAATCTCATACTCTATTCTCACTTTGTGGAAAGACATGGAGATCATGGTGATCATGGTGATTACCACCAGGGAAATAGGCAAAATCACCATAAGCATGAAGGTGGCAACAAGATTTTTATTTTTCTTTTCTTTATTGGCTGTCATTAAATCTCTCCTAAAAAAAGACCCGGCGAGATATTCCCCACCGGGCCCCATAGCACGAGTATACCATCTTTTGTCTCTTTAATGGTAATCATCCTATAAAGAAATATAAAATTTCTATAAATCCGCCTTTAACTCATCTACTCTGTCAAGCTGCTCCCATGGAAGGTTAAGGTCTAAACGGCCGAAGTGTCCATAGCTTGCTGTCTGCTTGTAGATAGGACGTCTTAAATCTAACATCTTAATGATAGCTGCAGGTCTTAAGTCAAAATGCTTTCTGATAACCTCAACGATTCTCTCATCAGACACAGCACCTGTGCCGAAGGTATCCACGCGGATGGAGGTTGGCTCAGCAACACCGATTGCGTAGGATAACTGAATCTCCATCTGATGAGCGTAGCCTGCTGCAACTAAGTTCTTGGCTACATATCTTGCTGCGTATGCTGCGGAACGGTCAACCTTGGTGCAGTCCTTTCCGGAGAAAGCACCGCCGCCGTGCTTAGCATATCCACCGTAAGTATCTACGATAATCTTTCTTCCAGTAAGACCGGAGTCACCCTGAGGTCCACCTACTACGAATCTTCCTGTTGGGTTGATGAAGAACTTGGTATCTGCATCTATCATCTCTGCTGGAAGCACTGGATCAAAGACATACTTCTTAATGTCCATATGAATCTGCTCCTGAGTTACATCCTCTGTATGCTGGGTTGATAAAACAACAGCCTCTAATCTTACCGGCTTACCGTTATCATCATACTCAACTGTTACCTGGCTCTTTCCGTCTGGTCTTAAGTAGGCAAGAGTACCATCCTTTCTAACCTCGGCAAGCTTCTTGGTAAGTCTGTGGGCAAGGGCGATTGGATATGGCATATACTCCTCGTTCTCATCGGAGGCAAAACCAAACATCATACCCTGGTCTCCGGCACCTGTGTCTAAATCATCTGTCTCCTGACCAGTCTTGTGCTCAAGGGACTCATTTACTCCCATGGCAATATCAGGGGACTGCTCATCAATACTTACAATAACGCCGCAGGTATTACCATCAAAGCCTGCAACTGCTGAATCATAGCCAATCTCTTTTATTGTATCTCTGGCAATCTTCTGAATATCAACGTATGCATTGGTGGTAATCTCACCCATTACAAGCACCAGGCCAGTAGTACAGCATGTCTCGCATGCAACTCTTGACTCTGGATCCTCCGCCATAATAGCGTCAAGGATAGCGTCTGAAATCTGATCGCAGACCTTGTCTGGATGACCTTCTGTTACGGATTCACTGGTAAATAGTTTCTTTTCTGACATTTTCATTCTCCTTTAAAAAGCTGTTAAACATCCCCGAGAATTAATTCTACTTGAAACTGAAAATCGGCCCGCAAAAGCGGACCGACTAATTAGCTTATCAATCCTCTTATTGCTCAAGTTAAACTCGCTCAGGTGGGCACCTTCCGTTACCGGGGTTGCCGTGGCTTCACAGATCCTATGTATCTCCACCACTCTGAATAAGAGATGTTTTATATTTTGTTACAGCGGTTATATTACTACTATGATCCCATGGTGTCAACAGCATAGTGGCATTTTTCACCCTATTTTCATAGCAGTTTAAGATGACCTAATAATGGTACCTGCTCCTTAATCTGATGAAGAAGAAGCCTGATACTAAGAGACAGAGACCTTCAGCCACCACAATGGCGAACCATATACCTGTTATTCCGAACAGTGCAGACAGCGCCACTACCGCAAGGAGCTGGAAGAAGAAGGTCCTTGCGAAGGATATGGTTGCTGACACAATACCATTGCTAAGTGCGGTAAAGAAGGCTGAGGCATAGATATTAAAGCCCATTACCAGGCAGGACAGGTTGTAAATCCTGAAGGCAGTCTTGGTCATTTCATATAGCTCTGCATCATATCCCACGTAGAAATTAGCCAGGGCAGGTGCCAGAAGGTATGACAGAATCAGCATAAAGACTCCAGTCACCCCTATCATCTTAAGGGACTTCATATGCACATTATGAAGCTCCTCATGGTTGTTGGCACCATAATTAAAACCAACAATAGGGGCCATTCCTATAGAATATCCCACGAAGATAGCTATAAATATAAAGCCTGCATACATGATAACTCCGTAGGCTGCAACTCCGTTAGCTCCTGCGTACTTTAAGAGCTCCCAGTTATAAACCACGGACACCACTGACATGGATATGTTAGTCATCAGCTCCGACAGGCCGTTGCTGCAGGCCTTTAGCAGCATTCTTACATCGAAACCGGTCTTAACCAGTCTAAGCTTGGAAGAATTATTCTTATTGGCAAAATATATTAGGGGAATAACTCCTCCGAGCATCATGGACATGGAGGTCGCAGCTGCAGCTCCGGCAAGTCCCCATTTAAACACAGCCACAAAGAAGTAGTCTCCGAACATATTTCCAAAGCCTGCAATTAGGGTTGTTACCAGTCCTAATCTTGGCCTCTCAGCTGTAACAGTAAAGGACTGAAAAATAAACTGAAGTGTATTTAATGGCATTGCAAGCAGATATATGGTTCCATAAAGAACACAGTAATCTACATTGCTGTCTGTGGCTCCAAGGAAGTAGGAGACCGGCTTTAAAAGAAGGATTCCAAGGAGACCAAGAAGCAGTCCTGAAATAAGGCCAGCGTATATTAGCTGGGAGAAGTACTTCTCCGCCTTTTTCATTTTGCCTTCACCCATGGTCTTGGATACTATGGCAGAGCCTCCGCTTCCGAACATGAAGCCTATGGTACTTAGTATCATTAGAAATGGGAAGACCAGGTTAATTGCAGCAAAGGGTTCCTTGCCCGTGTAGTTTGATACGAAGTAGCCATCCACCATTCCATAGAGAGATGTAAATACCATCATTCCTATTGATGGAAGGACGAATCTAATTAATCTTTTATAACTAAAATGATCTGATAACTGAATTTTAGACATAAATTTCCCGGCTATGAAGCCAGATCCCTTCTTGTATATATTATGTAGCTGGCTGTCACCGAAGCCAGCGTGATGATTATTCCCAGTATCAATCCCACAGTCTCAATGTCCTCACCTGCAAGTACAGAAGATGCATTTGAGAAGCTAAAAGGTGTAAGGAAAATATAGTCCTCAAGGTCTGGAATAATCCTTGCAATCATATCGTAAACATAGAGAAGCATAGCTAAGCCGAAGCCTATGCCTATTCTATTTTGCCTGCTTACTGATGATATGAAAAAGCAGAGGGCCAGGATCTCAATGTTCATGACCACTATCAAACCCATGTATTTAAGGAATTCATCCATGGGAATTTGGTTGTCAGTGATGATAAAGCCCAGCCTGTATACAAGACCTGAAAGCAGGTTAAAAGCCAGCATGGAAGTAAAGGCTGCCAAAAGCTTCATGGTCATTATTTTGCCTCGGCTTAAAGGCATGGTGTAAATAAACTCACCTGTGTGACCATCCTCCTCCCTGGAGAGAATTGTGGTGGTAAGAATTGCCGCAAACATGGCAGAACCGAGACCATGCATGAAACCAATCTCTGTGGCAAAATAACCCTTCATGGTTGCTATGCTTATGGTATCCATACCGAAGGCAGAAGAGAAGGCTCCCATATCTCCAAAGTTTTCAAGACTTTCAGCAAGTGAGTCCTGAAGGCTGTTGTACATAACAATACATGCGAAGCCCATTCCCGCAATAATCAATACCCATAAAAGAAGACTCTTTAACTGGTTTTTCAACTCATAACGATATATATTAAGCATTGCTAACCTCCTCACTCTCATAGAAGTGCATAAATATCTCCTCTATAGTTGGCTCCTCTATAAGAAGGTCTTCTATTTGCTCCCCGGCCAGCTCTTTAACGAGAGCATCCATCTTTCCCTTGTGGGTGAAGGTCTGCCACTGTCCATTCTTCTTAACACTTACCTTTCTCGCCTGAGTCTCCATAAGGCGGTCCACCTTATCCTCGCAGAGAAGCTTTCCCTCCTTAAGGATTGCCACCCTCTGGCAGTGGGCCTGTACCTCAGACAGAACATGGGTTGAGAGTAGACAGGTGGTTCCCTTATTTACATACTCGTGAATCAGGGCAAAAAACTCTGCCTGCATCAGCGGGTCTAGTCCCGATGTTGGCTCGTCGAAGATAAAGAGCTTAGGCTTATGCTGCATGGCGCACACGATTGCCACCTTCTTACGGTTTCCGAGAGACAGCTCCTTTATCTTTTTATTTACGTCAAGATTAAGCCTCTCGCAGAGCTTCTCTGCCTCCTCATGGCAGTCGAGTCCGCGGATTTTTGCCGCGTAATCTATAGTTTCCTTTACAGTCATATTTGGATAGAACATAGCCTCAGATGGCATATATCCTATGTTTTTCATTATCTCCTCGTGGTCCTTAACCGCGTCCATCGAGAAGATGGATATGCTTCCTTCCGAATAGCTGATCAGGTTTAACATGGACCTTATAGTGGTGGACTTTCCAGCTCCGTTAGGTCCTAAGAAACCATATATTTCTCCCTCCTTAACACTTAAGGACAGATTGCTTACGCCTCTGTTTTTTCCATAGGTCTTGGTCAGGTTACTAATCTCGATTATATTCTTCATATTTCCCCCTGCTGCCCCCTTAAAAGCAGCTCCTTTTCGATTATTTTGCCTTCCTTCATATAGAATCTTGGCACTCTCTTAGACACAGCGCAGGTAAGCTCATAAGGTATGGTTTCTGCAATGGCAGACAGGTCTTCAATAGGATTATGCTCTCCAAAAACCTCAACCTCAGCACCAACATCCACCTTCATCTTGTCTGTAAGGTCAATCATGCACATATCCATGCAGATTTTGCCTAACTGCTTAGCCATGCCCTCCTCAGTGTAGAGGCTGCATTTATTGGAAAGAGCCCTAAAGAAACCATCCGCATAACCGTAAGGAAGAACTCCGACTCTTGTCTTCTTATCTGTAACATATATTCCACCGTAGGAAATCTTAGTTCCTGCAGGGTAAGTCTTTATTGTCGAAACTGTGGTTTTAAGGGCCATCACCGGCTTTAAATCAAGCTCCCTGGCGAAATCTCCATAGCCATATAGCAGTAATCCGGGACGGACCATATCCATGTAGGTCTCAGGGTATTTTGCAACAGCTCCAGTATTGGCGCAGTGCTTAATCTTAAAGCCCTTGCCCCATTTATTCTCCACGGATTCAATAATCTCCTTAAAGAGTCTTAGCTGCTCCCTGGTGTATTCACTGTACTCTTCCCCCACCTCGTCCGACACGGCAAAATGGGTGAATATACCCTCTGCGTCAAGGCCCGGCATGGTCACAGCATCTAAGATTCCCTCTGCACCAGTCTCGAAAAGTTCTCCCTGGCAGAGGTAGCCTAAGCGGGACATACCTGTATCCACCTTAATATGAATCTTTAGAATACCTCCCAGGCGCTTTGCCTCCTCAGAGTATTCGATTGCCTTGGCCTTGCAGGTTACAGCCTGTGTAATATCATTATCAATAAGAGTCTTCACCTGCTCCTTAGGGGTATGGCCAAGAATCAGAATTGGCATCTTAATACTGTTAAGTCGCAGCTCCATAGCCTCGTCCACTGAGCTCACAGCCAGATAGTCGGCACCAAGTTCCTCTAAGGTTCTTGACACCATAATAGCTCCGTGACCGTAAGCATCAGCCTTCACGACTCCTAAGAATTTAGTCTCTTCTCCAACCCTTTCCTTAAGGGTTTTATAATTATGTTTAAGGGCATCAAGATTAATCTCAGCCCAGGTTCTTCTAAGTGTGGATTCCATAAATGACCTCCATTTTTTCTCTACCTAAGTGGATTTTACTCCTTTTTTCGATATAAGGCAAAAAATCCCCATTTTGCCTAATCAGGCTTTTTGTTATAATTAAGCCATGAACGAGAAATTACACTACTGTTATATATTAGAATGCGCTGACGGAACCCTTTACACAGGCTACGCCAGGGACCCCTACAAGCGTGAGGAAACCCACAATGCCGGAAAGGGGGCTAAGTATACCCGGAGCAGACTGCCGGTTAAACTGGTCCACTACGAGGAATTCGCCGACAAGACCGAGGCCATGAAACGGGAATACTACATAAAACACCATATGACAAGGGAAGAAAAGCTGGCCCTGATTGCGGCTGGCAACATACTTCTTAACCAATAAAAAAGCGTGCAGGAGAATCCCGCACGCTTTCTCTTATTTAAGTCCTTTTAAATCCTCAATCATCTGAAGGTCATCAGCTGTAACCTTCATGTTGGCTGTAATAGGGCTTCCGTTATGGGTTATGGTGACCTCCACCACATCCCCCTCGGAAAGGCCATTGGCAGCTATGGTTTTAAGAAAGGCTACGAACTTTGGATGAGCATTAGTGAACTTATCCTTTATCGCCATTGCCTTCATAATTGCTCCTGGATTAATCATTGTAACTCCTTTCGGCAAAATTAGAATCTGAAGTCTCTCTTGCCCTCGTGAATGTTCTCGATATAGGCTTTTGCCTTCTCCTTAACGATTGGGTTAGGGATATTCTCTAACTCTCTGCTGATAATCTCGTCACCAATCTTCTTAGTCTCCTCGCTTGCGTAATCCTCAAGGTACTCCTTAAGTGTCATTAAAGCATTTGGATGACAGCAGTTAAGAATCTGCTTGCTCTTACATAAAGCCATGAATCTGTCGCCGGTTCTTCCCTCTCTGTAGCAGGCTGTACAGAATGATGGAATGCAGTTCATCTCCATTAACCACTTTACAACCTCATCAAGGGTACGGTTATCGGATACGTCAAACTGTGCGGAGTTCTCCTCCTCTGGCTCAGCCTCAGCGTAACCGCCAACAGAGGTTCTTGAAGCGCCGGATACCTGGGATACGCCAAGTGGTAATACCTTCTCTCTAACTTCCTTGCTCTCTCTAGTGGAGATAATCATACCTGTGTATGGAACAGAAACTCTGATTAAGGCACATAACTTGGCAAAAATCTCGTCGGAGATTCCATTGTCGAACTCGTCTGGATTAATGTCGTCAGCTCTCTTAAGTCTAGGAACGGAAATGGTATGTGGACCTACTCCGTGAACTGCCTCAAGGTGCTCAGCATGCATTAAGAGTCCTGCGAACTCATAGCGGTACATTTCAAGTCCGAAGAGCACTCCTAAACCAACGTCGTCAATTCCACCCTCCATGGCTCTGTCCATAGCCTCTGTGTGGTATGCGTAGTTGTGCTTTGGTCCTGTTGGATGTAACTCCTCATAGGACTCCTTGTTATAGGTTTCCTGGAAAAGGATGTAGGTACCGATGCCTGCTTCCTTAAGCTTTCTGTAGTTCTCCACTGTGGTTGCAGCAATGTTTACATTTACACGGCGGATTGCACCGTTCTTATGCTGGATGCTGTAGATAGTATCGATACACTCTAAGATGTACTCGATTGGGTTGTTAACTGGATCCTCACCAGCCTCGATTGCAAGACGCTTGTGACCCATATCCTGAAGGGCGATAACTTCCTTTCTGATTTCATCCTGGGTAAGCTTCTTTCTTGCAATGTGCTTATTCTTTAAGTGGTATGGGCAGTATACGCAGCCATTTACGCAATAGTTGGAAAGATACAATGGGGCAAAAAGCACGATTCTGTTTCCGTAGTACTCTTCCTTAATCTTTCTTGCTAATTCGTATAACTCCTTAATTTTATCCTCGTTCTCGCAGGCAAGGAGGACAGATGCCTCTCTGTGGGTAAGTCCCTTCTGTAGTTTTGCCTTCTCGAGAATCTGGTCGATTAACTCTAAATTGTCCTTGTTTGCATCAGCATAGGCAAGGGTCTCGCGAATCTCCTCGTCGGAGATGAACTCCTCAGCCTTAAGTGATTTTACATCATACATTTTTCTTCTCTCCTTTATCTATTTCCTAATTGTTATCTTCTATTTCTACCAGGCTGTCACCCCTGGAAATTACCGTGTCGTAGCCTATTCCCCTCATGCGGGCCTGAAGGCAGTTCCTGCACTCTGCAGCCTCATCGCCAGTACAGATTTTGTTGTCGTAGAGAGCGTATTTGTCTCTTACACTGACTGGTGACAGGTTAGGCATTACCACATTTCCGCCTGCCAGTATTCCAAGCTCTCTGCCCCTCGGATTTATTGTACCAAGAGCAGTGGTTGCAGGCAAAAGAACTGAGGGATGGATCAGCCTGATTATGGAAAGAAGTCTAAGTGTTCTCTCCATTGTGCCGGCCTCTTCCTCTCCAAAAGGGGTATCCTTCTGGGGAATAAAGGGACCAATTCCCACCATGTGGGGTTTAAGCTCCTTTATAAACTGAAGGTCCTTAAAGAGTGTATGAGCTGTCTGTCCAGGGGAACCCACCATAAAGCCGCATCCTACCTGGTAGCCAATCTCTCTCAAATCAAAGAGGCACTGCTTCCTGTTCTCAAGGGACATTTCCTCAGGGTGAAGTCTCCTGTAATGGTCACTGTCTGCGGTCTCGTGGCGAAGGAGGTATCTGTCTGCTCCAGCGTCAAAGTAAGCCTTATAGCTTTCCTTAGACTTCTCTCCAATTGAGAGGGTAATGGCAGCTTCCGGATAAAGTTCCTTGATAGCCCTTATCAGGTCACACATAATTTCATCTGTAAAGTAAGGATCCTCACCACCCTGAAGAACGAAGGTTCTGAAGCCAAGGTCATAACCCACCTTACAGCATTCTAAAATCTCCTCCTTACTAAGACGGTAGCGGGAAGCCTTCCTGTTTGAGCGTCTGATACCGCAGTAGTAGCAGTCATTCTTACAGTAGTTGGTGAATTCAATAAGGCCTCTGGTATAAACGTCCTTGCCGTAGACTGAATCCCCTATGGCTCTAGCCTTATCCTTAAGGTATTTTATTGCCTCCTCATCCTCTGATGTGAGAATAGCTAAAAGGTCGTCCTCTGTGAGATTCTGCTTATCTGCTATTTCATCGATTATTGACATTAGTTCTCTCTTACTCATCGTTGCCTCCAAGCTTAGCGTAAACTGCCTTGGCGGTCACGCCCGGAAGGCGGCCAATTTTGCCTGAAAGGGTATTGATGGCATCCTGTGGAGCATCAATTGCAATGCTAATAATGTTTACCTTCTTCTTGGGATAAGGGATTCCCATACGGCCTATGATATATTCGCCGTATTCCTGTAAAAGGGCATTCAGGCTCTCAACAGATTCCTTGTTCTCAACTATTATTCCAAGCTGTGCAATTCTTGTTTCCATAAAGTCCTCTTTGTTATAAATAAAAATGCTGTGTCCTTAAGACACAGCAAAATAAAACAATATAGGGTATTAGACATTGCCCGTGTAATACACTGAGGTTCTGGCTCTACCGTTTATATTGATTCCCTGTGTCTTTCATCTTAACCTAGTTTCGATGTCAGACTGCTTTGTTATTTTATCATTGATTAAATACCCTATCAAGGATACTTTTGCCCAAATTTCAGGGATTATATGTTTATATTTCACAAACCGGCAAAGCTATTTTGCCTTTATGGATACTATGTTTGATGCCTTGGTTTTAATCTCTCCACCATTTCCAAAACGGAAGGCAACCACCTTGTAGTAATAGGTCTTTCCCTTGTTTACAGTTACCTTGTCGTAGCGGGCTGTGTTACCCGGCTTTAGATACTTGTCAGAGGAAACTGTAAGATTACCATATGCATAGGCTGTTGTCCCGAGAACCATACTACACACTGCAATAGCTGTAATTATCTTTATAAAAACCTTCTTTGACATAGAAATACCCTCCTTTATATGTAAGGAGGGTATCACATCTTTGTGTATTTACTGTTTTCTTAATTTATAGTCCATATATTCTTTCAAGCTTGTAGTTCACTGCAGTATAGCCCATACCATCTCTCTCCCTAACCTCATCCGCTTCCTCAAAAGGACGGAAGCCGTTATTCATTATGGCATGCTTGCTGGCCTCGTTTCCTCTGATATGACCCATATGGATTTCCTTAGCCATAAGACCTCTGAAACCAAGCCCCACTAAAAGGGAGATAACTTCCGTTCCAAGTCCCTGACCCTGATACTTCTCCATAATGCATATGCCGCAGTCATCATAGACATCCGGAGCTATTTCCATAATTCCAGCGAAGCCAATTACCTCTCCACTTTCCTTATATTCAATGAAATAGGCAGGTCCCTGCTTCTGGCGATCGATGGTTCTCTCCATTCTTCCCTTTGCATCTTCCAGATTATCTGTAACTACCCATAGCATCATCTCGGCAAGCTTTTCCCTGGACCAGACATTGTTAAATATCTCCTCGGTATCCTCCACTCTTGCCTTTCTTAAGCGGACTCTCTTTCCTTCAACCGTCTCGTGGAGACTAAGATCTATCAGATACTTCTCCACGATTTCCCTCTCACCGTCTTCCTCAAAAACTGTGTTTCCGATAAATACTCCACCGTTGTTAAGGATGGTTTTCCTGCTGCCGACATTGGTGTCATTACAGGTTACCATGGCATCGGTAATGCCCACACTTCTAAGGTATGGCAAAACATCATGGAGCATACGGGTTGCATAACCCTTTCTTCTCTCTGATGGGGTTACTGAATATCCAACGTTTCCACCAGCCTCTCTAAGCATATCATTTAAGTAATGTCTTACATTTACACAGCCAATTACCTTCCTGTCGGACTCTCTGATATAGTAGAGCTGGCTGCCAACCACCTTGCCCTCTGGCACTGTCTCCTCCTTAGTGTAAAGGAGCTGATTCTCAAGATAGTCATCAAAGGAATCATAACTAAAGAGGTTTCCGCAGCCGTCTGTTGTGCTTACGCCACTGTCTAACACTTCCTTCTTAAAAGCAAGTATCTCCTCCTCGTACTCCTTACCAAGCTTTACGAAATAGCATGGATCCTGGTCGAAGTCCCGCTTCCACTGCTCAGCCCAGTCTATGTCATCCCAGGATACATGACAGTAGCCTCCTGGATTCTTGTCTAAATACTTCTGATGGTATTCCTCAGCTGTGTAGAAATGCTCAAGAGGAAGGCACTCAGTTACAATCCTGTCCTCATAATTCATCTGAAGATCCTTTAGGAAGGATTTTACAATAGCCTCCTCAGCAGGATCAGTGTAATACACTCCTGTTCTGTACTGATGACCTTCATCATGGCCCTGTCTGTCTAATACAGTTGGTTCAATAATTGCAGAGAATAGTCTTAACAATTTATATAGAGGCAAAACTGTCTCATCATAAGTTACCTTCACAGTTTCAGCATGACCAGTATTCTCATGCTTAACCTGCTCATAGGTTGGATTATCAGTGTCGCCATTGGCGAAACCAACCTCAGTCTCTACCACTCCCTTAATCTTACTAATATACTTCTCGGCGCCCCAGTAGCAGCCGCCAGCCAGATAAATAGTTTTCATTTTGCCTCTCCTTTCCCGACTATTTCTATTGTAATAAAAGAGTCGTCGCATTTAAAGATATAAATTACTTTTAAACATATAAATAATTGTTGGAATACTGTTGCTTTTAATTTGCAGTCGTGTTATAACTGTATTATCTTAATTAGTACACTTATATCACACCAAAAAGGAGTATGAAAAATGAACAATTCAAAAGGATTTAAAATCACAGCCATTATATTGGTTGTCGTGGTACTGATCGGGGAGATCGCTTTTGGTGCCAAAATGGTAATGGACAACAATCAGGTACTTGCTTACATTAAGGACCAGCAGAAGAAGGAAGCTGAGGCCTTAGCTACACCAGATTACATTGAGGACGGCTATAAGGTTATGGAAATGTATGAAATTCGTTCCACCAGAGCCATCTCCGATGCCTTTATCTCCGGTGACGACTCAGCACTTTCCGATGAGGACAAGGAAACCTTAGAGATGGCTAAGGCTGCCATCGAGGAAATGGGCATCACAGATGAAATGTCCATGTACGACAAGGAAGTTGCTATCTACGACTGGATTTACGACAATATCGGCCATGGTCAGAGCACTGTAATATCCACAAGCTATTCCAACGCAAGCTGCTACACACCTCACGACGTTCTTAAGTACAGAAATGCCGTATGTGTAGGCTATGCTACAACTTTCCGTATGTTCCTTGAAATGTATGGCTTCAACGTACACATCGCTCACAACGAGTCCCATTCCTGGGATTTAGTACAGTTAGACGACGGCGAGTGGTACTACACAGACCTTTACATGGATGCAGGATCTACACGTTATGGAAACTTCAACATGGACGAAACCATGTGCTTATCAAGCCACTCCTTAAATGCTTCCGCCCTTCCTGAAGCAAAGGGAACCCAGTATATGTACTGCGTACTTAACCATGACGAGCTTGCGAGCGCAACAGACCTTGTACAGTATATTTACGACTTCATGTATCAGCCAACCAGCAAGAAGTATGTCTGCGTTGCTAACTACAAGGATGAGGACGAGCTAACCCTCTCCTTAATCATTCAGCAGTTCACATCCTTCTTCTACTCAGACATGGCAGGAGAGACCTACGGAAACGACCTCTATGCTTCATGGGTATACGATGGCGACGATATGAAGATCTTACAGCTTAACTACTATAACTATAACAACTACGGCGAAGGTGATTATGCAGGCAACGACAATATATATGCTGATTTATCTTCCGAAACCCGTGATTCTATCAGAAATATCTTCAACAGCATCTTCGGCGAGGGCGGTATCTACTTAGATATGATTGACTATGCTGACTCCGCTACTACTACTGACCCAGGAGACATCATCATGGGTGGTGACAACGAAGGAACAGAAGAAGAAGTAACCGAGGGCGAAGCTACAGAGGAAAACACAGAAGGAACCGAGGAGGGAACAGATGACAGCCAGAATTAGAACTATTGCTTTTGTATTAGCCTTTTTCCTGTCATTATCTTTCTTCACCGCATGTAGCAAGACAGAAAGCGATATAACAGATAACTCTTCCTGCACTGTTACCTGCGCAGAGATTCTAAATGAATGTATGGCTATAGACTCCACTCTTCCAGAGATGGTCACCTACACAGATGGATTAAACAATGGATCTGATGTCTTTTCAGCCTTCACAGATGAGTCTATGGACATGGTTTCCGATTTTGCCTACGCATACGCAAGCGATGGAAGCGCGCCAGAGATTATCATCATAAAGCTTAAGAGCACAGATGACGTACTGAAAATGATGAGATCCTTAAGCAGCCATATGGAAACAAGAAAAAACGGCTTTGCTGAGTATACACCTGAGCAGGTAGAGATGGTCGAAAAGGGCTGTCTTGGCTACGAGGGCGTTTATATTGGATACTTTATCAACAACAAATCTGCTCTTATGCAGAAAACATTATCAGAAAAGGTTAAGTAATGGTATTTAGCAGTTTATTATTCTTAAGCTTATTCCTGCCAGTCACAATACTTCTTTACAGTATTACACCGGCAAAATATAGAAACTTTACCCTGCTTATATTAAGCTTACTGTTTTACGCATATGGCGAACCTGTCTATGTGGGTATCCTCCTTTTTTCTACAGTCTTTGACTATATGAACGGGCGCTTAATTGAGCACTTTGGAAATGTAAATAAGGAAGGCTTTAAAAAAGCCTTCCTTGTTTTGTCTATTGTTGGCAACTTAAGCATCTTAGCCTTCTTTAAGTATGCTGATCTTGCCATTAACACAGTAAACATATTATCAGGATCTGCCTTAGACCTTCTTCATATAGCACTACCTATAGGCATATCCTTCTACACCTTCCAGACTATGAGCTACTCCATCGATGTGTATCGTGGAGAGGTAGAAGCAGAGAAAAACATCATAAACTTTGGTATGTATGTCTGTCTCTTCCCACAGCTCATAGCTGGTCCTATTGTACGCTACAGTGAGATTCACACTGAGATTAATAACAGGGAGCTTAAGTCAGACCGTCTTGAATCAGGCCTCCTCCTATTTATTGTGGGCTTAGGCAAAAAAGTCCTTCTAGCCAACAATTTTGGTGCCATTTTTGACTCCGTTCACGAGGCAGAGGCTGGCAGCATCACTGCAGCTCTTGCCATAATCGGAGCACTTGCCTACTCTCTCCAGATTTACTTTGATTTCTCTGGTTATTCAGATATGGCAATAGGCTTAGGCCGAATCTTCGGCTTCACCTTCCCTGACAACTTCCTCCACCCATATGAGAGCAAGTCCGCCAGCGAGTTCTTCAGACGCTGGCATGTAACTCTGGGAAGATTCTTTAGAGAATATGTATATATTCCTCTTGGAGGCAACAGAAAGGGCATTTACAGACAGATTTTTAATCTGCTAGTAGTATGGTCCTTAACAGGTCTCTGGCACGGTGCGGAATATCACTTTATTGCCTGGGGACTTTATTACTTTGTAATTTTAGCAATTGAAAAGGTAGTTTCCCTTAGCCCATTATCCAAGGTTACTGCTAAAATCCCATCCTTCATAAAGCATATATGGACACTGGTTATCGTAATGATAGGCTGGGTTATTTTCTCAATGAACAATATGGGTGAAGCAATAAGCTACCTTGGCTACATGGTGGGAAGAGGAGTATCCTTCATCAACAATGAGACTTTTTTCATAATGAAAAGCAATGCTCTTCTCTTCATTATCGGAGCCGTGGGAGCAACTTCCTACCCACTTAATTGCTATAACCGCCTTACAGGCAAAATCAATAACGAATCCGCCAAGGCTTCCCTTAACTATGTTGGGGCCCTCCTTATCCTGATTCTTTCAATTGCATTCTTAGTAAAGGACAGCTATAACCCCTTCCTTTACTTTAGATTCTAGGAGGTAAAGATGAACAGACAGATTGTATTCTCGACTTTAATTCTGGGCCTTCTATTTTGCCTGGGAATTACAGCACTATTTTCAAAAAAGTCCGTGTCAGAGATGGAGAACAGAAGCCTGTCAACAGTGCCTTCAGTAACAAAGCTTGCAGACATGGGCTATAGCGATTATGAGAAGGCCTTAGAGACTGGTCTGTCAGATCAGTGGCCGCTTAGAACAAGCCTTGTGGAGCTCTCTGTACTTGTTAGAAGAGCGCTTCTTTCAGACGAGGTTAACGGGGTTTACATAGGTAAGGACGGCTACTATTTAGAGGCCATCAAAGAATCCGATTTCAACTATGACAGACTGGAAAGAAATCTAAAATCCATCAGTGATTACTGCGAGGGGCTAGGCCTTCCTTTAAAGGCGTTACTTGTGCCAACAGCAGGAACTATACTCAAAGATAAGCTGCCACATGGGGCAACTATATATGAGTCCGGTAAGGCATACAGACTTGCAAGAGAATACCTTGCAGATTCGCTAATAGATGTAAGAAACACTCTTTCAGTGGCTTCAGATGAAGGTCGACAGATCTACTACAGAACAGACCACCACTACACCACCTACGGAGCCTATCTCTGTATGAAGGAGCTCACAGGCTCAGAGGAGGAATATCGCTACAATATGGTTTCCGATGACTTCCTTGGCACCCTTTACTCCAAGGCCATTTTGCCTGGGGCAAAAAAGGATACCATAGAGGCTGTGAAGATATCTGATGATGTGGTTGCCTACAATGGCCTGCCAGACGGGGATAAGAATATTCTCGAAATCTACCAGGCTGACAAGCTTAGCGGAAAGGATAAATACACTTACTTCTTCGGAGGTAACCCCGGGCTTGTCACCATCGAAGGTACCGGCAAGGGCAATCTCCTTATAATAAAGGATTCCTTCGCCAACTGCCTGACACCGCAGTTAACTGACAAGTATAAAAAAATCATCATGGTTGACCTGAGATATTATTCAGGCTCAATGATTGATCTTGCAAAATCCCAAAGAATAGAAGAAATATTCTTAATCTATGAAATGAGCAATTTTGCCGAAGACCAGAATATGTTTAAACTTGCGAAATAGCTGTTTCATTTTGGCCCGCTTTGTGAATGCTCTTTTCCGTCACGATTCTGAATCACTATTCCAAGAATAATCATTCCTAGTCCAATAAATGAATATATGGACAGGGGCTCCTTTAAAACCACTCTTGCTGTGACAATATTAATAAAAGGACAGAGGTAGGCGGTGTTGGCAACCTTGGCGGTGTTGCCGCTTGTTAAAGCCACATTCCAGAGAAGATAGCCTAGAGCATAGCCGCCTATTCCTATCCAGAGAATACAGAAAAGATTAATGCTGCCACTTATTGCTACCCTCTCTTTACTTAAGGCAAAAAGAACAGCTGCAACCACTGTGGTCTCACCATAATATACCATCATGGCCAGGGTCTGGTCGTACTGGTACTTCTTATTCAGATTTGAGAATATTCCGTAGGCAACTGCTGCCAAGAGACAGGCAATCACACCAGACACCGAAGCAATCTCAAGACTCTTAAAGTTAAGCCTGGTCACTATCACCACGATTCCAAGGAAGGATAATATAATAGCTGCAACCTTCCTCACTGTAATCTTCTCCTTAAGAATAGGAGCAGAAAAGAGAATAATCATGGCTGGCCACATGTAGTTTATTATGCAGGCCTCCTGTGAGGACAGGTGGTCAATTCCGTAATTATAAAAAAGTGTGTAAAGGCAGATACCAAGGCCACCTAACATAAGGAGAACCAGGTAGTCCTTTATTCTATAGGTCTTTAAAGCTATTATTTTGCCTGTAAAGATATTAACTATCAGAAGGAAGGCCGTAGCTATGCCGGAACATATAAGCAGCATTTCCATCTCCGGAAGATCCGCGAAGAGGAGCTTGCTTAGGGATGGCATGGTACCCCATAAAAAAAGGGTTACCGCCACGTAAATAATAATTTTTGTTTTATCTTTAGTCATCATGGCTACCATTATAACACAGTATTTTGTTTTGTTAGTCAAAATGATATACTTTAACCATGGAGGGTACGAACATGAAAAATGAAGAATTACTAAAAATATTTAAAGATACCGACTATGTTCACTGGAGCGGTAGCAAGGAAGAATTACAGGTCGCAGAATACCTTAAGTCCTGCTGCGAGAAGATGGGCGTTGAGGCTTACTTAGAGCCTTTCAGAGTATCCGCTGCAGACCAGATTACAGCAACTTTAACAGCAGACGGCGAGGAGATTCCATGCGAGCCATTCTACTGCTGTGGCAGTGGCGAGGTTACAGGTGAGTTATATTACATGCCATCTGCTGACCCAGTTTCCTTAGCTGGCGCTAAGGGCAAAATCGTCTTAATCGACAGCCCTGGTATTGGACACTTTTCCTACCTTGATGTAGTTAAGGCTGGCGCAAAGGCTATTTTATTCCAGTATGGAAACCTTTTCTATGACAATAACGACATAGACAAGAGAGATTTAAGAGCAGTAGTTGTTGGAGATTCCAAGAAGCTTCTCTGCGCAACCATCAATGTGCACGAGGGTGTTAAGCTTGTTCGCGACGGAATCAAGGAAGTAACCCTTAAGATTGACCAGCATGAGACAGAGGTTAACTCCCACAATGTTATAGCTGAGATTCCAGGCAGAAACGACAAGTGGATTACCTTAACTGCCCACTATGACACCACATCCCTTTCCCACGGCTCCTACGACAACATGTCAGGCTGTGTAGGTCTTCTCGGTGTAATGGAAGCCCTTAAGGATGCTAATCTCAACTACGGTTTAAGGTTCATCTTCTGCGGTTCCGAGGAGAGAGGTCTCTTAGGTTCTAAGGCATACTGCCGTTACCATGAGAAGGAATTAGATGACATCGTATTAAATATCAATCTTGATATGATTGGAACCATCCTTGGATTCTTCTACTCCTGCGTAACAGCTGAGGATGCTTTAAAGCATTATATCGAGTACATGGCTGCAGAGGTTAACTTCCCACTTAAGGCTAAAACCGGAGTTTACTCAAGTGACTCCTCATCTTTCGCTGACAAAGGAGTGCCTGCCTTATCCTTCGCTCGTCTCACCCATGCAGCAGCTGCACCTATCCACTGCAGATATGACACCATTGACCTTCTTTCCATGGATCAGATGCAGAAGGATATTGGCTTCATAACTGAATTCACCCGCCGTATGGCTGACTGCGTTGTATGTCCTGTCAAGAAGGAAATTCCTGAGAAGCTTCAAACTGAGCTTTCCGAGTACTTCAGCAGAAAGAAAGCTGATTAATCATCTAAAAAAGTATGACCCGGGCCTCACTTGGCCCGGGTCTTTTAATTCTATAAGCTTTTCATAATGAGAGCTATCATATGAAGTTCTTCTTCGCCACGATTCTCCACCCCATGGCCATGACCATCAGGACAGATATTGCATCCCCCTGGGTAAACCTTAAACTCCCTGTCCCCATCTGTAAAGCTGGCCTCTCCACTGATAACATAGAGGCATTCAAACTCACCCTTATGCTCATGATATCCAATGGATGCCCCCGGCGGAAGCACTAACTCGCTGAATACTCTGCCATGTCCCTCTGCCTCCTCCGGCAAAAGGAAATCATGAAAGAAAACCGACTCCCTGCCGCCCTGGGCATTAGCCACCTCTCTAACTCTGACTTCATCCTTATTTCTAATCATAATAGTCTCCTATTCTTAAACTACATTACCTTAAAATAGTAGTCCAAAAGCTTGGAATTCTCAAGACATATATATGGGCCATAGATGTCAATAGTACAGGCCAGGGTCTTTATTCCCGGTGCAAGGCAAATTGCATAGCCCTTATCTGACTCAATAATGGCCGGGTAATCCGAATCTCCGTGGGATATATATCTTGCTGTCTTCTTAAGCTCGCAGGCAGTAGACTTGGTTTTGCCTATTGAAGTTAGCTTCTCCTTGGCTGAAAAGTCAAGATACTCCCACCAGGTGGACTTGTCGTCGAATTGTCTGGTGGTGTTGGTCTTCTCTGTAAGCAAGAGGGTCTTTCCATCTCCCTTATAGAAGTGAAGGGCACCAAAGCGCTTATCAAGGGTAACTGTAAGCCCTGGCAGACTGATGGAATGGCCTTCCCTAGTCTCGGCAATCTTGACCCTTATGGAACTCTGCTTCTCGCCAAAGGCTTGTGGCATTGTTTTTGCCATCTCCTTGGCATCTATAGGACCACGGCTTGCAAGAATTCTAACCGTCTTGTCGTTTATTGGAATGATTCTCAGGGTTCCGTAGGGTGACTGGTAGTCCACGTAATTCTTCCCCTTCATGGAGAACCTAACTGAGGTATCTATCCTTCCATGTCCCACAGGCTGTAATGAGGCCTGAGATGGCATTGTGCCATACTCGCTGTGGCTGCCTGTGGTGGTTGCCTTAGCTACTGTTTTACGGGATGCAATTTCCTTCTTTAAGACTTCAGCCTGACTTACAGGCAGTCTTCCCTCGCTCTTTTCAGGCACCTTATATAGATTCTTCTCCTTAGGCTTCAAGGATGAGGTCTCTATCTTCTTAGGTCCGATGTAGGCCCTTCTACCCTGTTCCTCATCTCCTATTAAGGCCTGCTTGGTTGCCCTCTCCAGAGGAGTCACAACCTCCTCGTCCTCCACCACGTGTCTTAAACGGTAGTCATCCTCCGGAAGGCATGCATTTTGCCTCTCAGAAGGAAGCTTATCTGCTATCAGTCCGGTGAGATTACCTGTGTAGAAAACTCTTAACTCGTGGAGGGCTCTGGTTGCCGCAACATAGAGCTGCTTGGCGTATCCGTCAGTGGATGGATAAATCTCATCCGAGGCGTTATATATAACCACAGCATCAAACTCAAGACCTTTGGAATACTCTATCGGAAGCACTGTCACTCCCGAGGCAAAGTCCGTAAGGCCATCCTTAATTGTATTTATATTCTCCACATCCTTAAGGGCCTCTGATACCTTCACCGTCTCCGCCTCATCCGCGCAGATAACCGCTATGGTCTCGTACTGGTCCTTCCAGTCAGAAAGGGTATTCTTAAGTTCTCTAATGCCGTCATTAAAGTCCTTAGTCTCCTTTACCATAACCTCATCCCCATGTCTCACAATTGGCTCCACGGGATATATTGCGAAGCTTCCATGTCTTAGTATATCTGTGGCAAAATTGGAAACCTCTATGGTGTTTCTATAGGATTTTCTGAGAAGGCCGAAGCAGTCGTTCTTCTTTGTAAGCATGAGCTTCTTTAGCTCCTCCCAGTCGGACAGACCGCAGGTTAGGTTAATGTTCTGAGCCACATCCCCCATAATGGTGTAGCTGCAGTGGGCCATACAGTACTTTAAAACCCTGTATACCTCCATACTGAAATCCTGGGCCTCATCAATGACCACATGGGAAGCCTCCTGGATTTCCTCCTCCTCCTTAAGTCGCTTATATAAATAGGCTAGTCCCGCTAAATCGTAGAGGTCGTAGTTGTCTCTCTCGTAGCCGACTGTTACGCCGTCACATTTTGCCTCATCTATAAACTTCTCGTATATATCATGTACGGATTTCTTAACTCTGAACCTTCTGGCAAAAATCTCGTACTTCTGCTTTAAGGCCCTTCTCTCCTTAGCTGGGTAGGTATGATTCTTGCCGAATACAAGATCCTCAAGGGCCGTGTCTACCCAGTCCTGAAGCTTGTCCAGGTACTTAAGCATTGTGTAGTCCGGGAACTGCTCCATCAGAAGATGCATATGGTCAGCCTTTAAGATCACATCCCCGGTTGACTCAATGATTTCATCCTTATTTGGAAGCTGCTCAAGGATTACTGAATCCGCGTAATCCTTAAGGCGGTTGTACCATTCTGTAGTTCCCTTTACTCCTAAGGTCTCATCCTTCTTATCAAGGTGCTTAACCTTATGCTTATGGATATCCCACTCTTCATAGAGAAGCCTGATAAAGAGTTCCTCCATGGACATCTGCTTAACTCCGTTTACGTCAAGGTCCGGCAAAACTCCGGTAATGTAGTTTAGGAGCACCTTGTTAGATCCGATGATGTAGAAGTCCTCTGGCTTAAACTCCCTGTCGTAATTGTAGAGTACATATGAGATTCGATGCATGGCAACAGTGGTTTTGCCTGAACCCGCAGAGCCCTGAACAAGGACATTGTAGTGTGGGTCCATTCGGATTATGTCATTCTGCTCCTGCTGTATGGTAGCGATAATCTCATTTAGTACCTTCTTCTTGGACTGAGAAAGGTACTTGGTTAAAAGGTCATCGTTAGCCACCACATCGGAATCATAGAAATCAAGGAGCTTGTCTCCCTCAACCTCGTAGGTGCGCTTTCTCTTAAGGTCCACCTCGTAAACGCCCTCGTTGGGAACTCTGTAGGTCTGCTTTCCCATGGTTGAACCATAGTAGACGGATGCTGCAGGTGTACGCCAGTCAATAACTACAGGCTCTGATGGAGTTCTAAAGATGCCACTTTTGCCTACGTAATAGGTCTCCTTATTTCCAATGCTGGTATCCTCGAAGTCGATTCGTCCAAAGTAAGGCTTACGATTCTCTCTCCTGGCACGCTCAAGCTCCGCCCTGGTCTCCTTAAATCTCGCGTCCGTCGAAAACCAGAGGGCAATTCCTTCCTTGTCGGAAGGGTCATAGGTCTCTCGTAAGGCATTTAAATCCTCAGTCAGATCATCCACGCTCTGCTCAAGTTCCATAAGGCGGGTCCTTGTAAGGTCGGTTATCTCCCGTAACTTAGCCTCCTCATCTTCTTTGCTAATTCCGTAAAATTTCTCTTTCATTCTTTCCCCTGAACCTGGAGACAGGATTTCTGGTTTACTTCCCGTTCCAGTTAAGTTATACTACCTTTGTTACAAGGTCTATTTTATCTGTCATCTGCAGATATTTGTAGACTTTTTTTATTGTTTGTGGTAAACTACATAATGAAATATGGCTTTTTTAAGTTCGAACGACACCTGACCTTTGGTCAGGTTTTTTTAGTATTTAAAAGCCCCTTGGCTAGCCTTGCAACCTGCCAAGGCGTTCCCTGCAGAGTGCCATTGCCCTGCAATGCTGGCCCGGAAGGTTCCAATGTAAGCTAACAGAGCCTCTCGCAAGGCTAATCCTTGAAGTTCTGGGCGAAAGGCAACCTACGTTGCCTAATTTAGCTTGTTATGTTGCCTGGCTACAGGTCGCCTCTTTTTAAAAGGCAACCTTACCATATAATATCTTTTACTTATGTTGCTTTTATTCTCGATAACCATATAATATCTTTTCTTTTCCGTTCTAAAAAGCAACCTATTTCTCCATTTCACCCCTTCATGCTGCCTGGCCCATGGCTACATATTCAAATGAGGCAACCTGCATCGCAATTTCATCCATTCATGTTGCTTTTTTCCTCACCGTGATATCGCAAGACGCCAACGAAAGAGGACTGCCTTGAGTAAAGACCTATACTTAATAATTGTAGACTTCCTAATCATCTGGGTATACAACAAGGACCTCTACGGTATTGTTAAGGAGCAGGCTATTCCAGTTCCACCACCAGCTACTAAGAATGTTTGTGACGAATTAGAGGCAGTAAATAATCTTGAATAGAAAACCGGGATGCAGATATTTCGCACCCCGGTTAATTTTATACTTGTCTTCGATTTTCTTTTCTTCTGTCTTCTTTTCTTCTTTCCCCTTTCCGTCGCTCCTTCATATCATACATGGCGGCGTCCACCTTAGCAAACATTTTCTCGTACTGACCGTCACAGCCACTGCAGGTAGTGTAGCCAACAGAGCCTGTAAACTCGTGGTTTCCGGAGAAAGGCGCTTCTAAAGGAAGTTTGAGCTTGAACTTTTGCCTGAAATCTGCAATCAGGGACTCAGCCTCCGCCTCTTCATTAATATCCTGAACCTGAACCACGAACTCATCTCCGCCGAATCTACCTATGAGAGTCTGTCTTCCGGCAAAATAGCCCTCCACGAATTCGGCTACCATTTTTATCGCCACATCTCCCTGAGCGTGACCATAGCTATCGTTAATATATTTAAAATTATCTATATCTATCATCATAAGCAAGGTCATCTTACCCGGATTGTCCTTCATCCATTCCAAGGCTTTACCCTCAAAGGTGCTCTTGTTGTACAGACCTGTAAAAAGGTCTCTCTCCGCAGACTGAATGAGCTGTTTTCTCTCCTCGTATCCCTCATTTATGTCCTCAATTATGGCCACCATGCCAACTGGGACACCATTGTTATCTCTAAAGCTAAGGGCCTTTAAATCGGTCATTCTGAACTCTCCGTCAAGAGCTCTAAGCTTTAGGCTGCCTCGGTAACTCTCGCCATCTGAAAAAGCCTTTGCTATGGCGTCTTTGACCTGCAGAGCTTTCTCTGTATCAAAGAGCTTACACTTAAAAATATCGTTCCCTCCATATGTCTTAGGAAGTCCCTCTGTGTAATACTTCTTGGAAAAACCCTGGGAGTAGCTGATTTCCATGGTCTCGAAATCAAGCTTTATAATGCAGTAATCAAGCTCTTCGTCAAGATAAGAAAGCTCGGCTGCTGCCACATCCAATCTCTCTTTTGCCTTCATTACCAGCCTGTCAGAGTATTCCTTTACTGCTGAAAGAAGTGACTGAACCAGCTTAATTGATCCTGTCACAAATACTGCTCCAAAGAAGAGAATAACAACTAGATTGTCGGAGGTATGATTTACCTCGTCATGGGTAAAATAATCAACTGTAAAGTATGTGTATCCCAGAACAAAGAGCATAACAAAAAGAAGGGAACATTTTATCATAATATTTACCTTGTTATTCCTCTCCATGTCCTTAGACATGATTTCCCATCTTCTTGTGTATTCAATTATTAATCCAACGTTTACCATCTGTAATACAACAGACGCAATAAACATTAATCCGACAATATCCATACTTCCTCCTTGTCCGCAAGAACCATTCTAACACTCATTGGTGACGGAATTTTGCCCTGTACCCGGAAGGCTTCAGTATTGATTTAACCATTATGAAATCTTTTGGTTGAGAGGTGGTTATTTTCCCTTCTAGCAAGGCTTCCATTCGCCCACAAAAAAGCAGGGACCAAAGTCCCTGCTTTTAAAATTTCATTTAAGTATAGATTACTCAGCTCTCTCCATAGCCTCAACATAATCCTTTGTTCCAACCCAAACATCGTTGGAGTATGGATTCTTGCCCATCTTGATAGAACGCTTAATGATAAATGCGATGCAGATAACATTAGCTACTAATGCTAAGATAGACCATACACCCTGGCTTGTTGGGTTAGCTGTGATACCATAGCTTGCAATGACATTGCCTGCCTCTGCAGTTTTGCCTGCACCTGCTGTGAAGAGGTCAATTGCTGGCTGGTAAAGGTCGATAGCCTTGATGCCATTCTCTGCTGCTCCACCGTAAACGGATGGCATAACGGAGAAGGTCTTGCTGATCTGGAAGGTAGGTACTACCTGTGCGAACATACACCAGATTGCTAAGGTGTTAGCACGGTTCTGGATCCAAGCACCCTTGTTCCATAATGCATTGGCAAATGTTGGAGCTAATAATAAAGCTACACCACAGTACCATGTATGTGTTGGAAGGTTAAGGTATGTGTACTCGAAGTTCCAGAAATCGTAAGCTACGATAAACCAGATTGTCATATCAGGCCATAACATATCGGACTTGTTCTTGTCCTTGGATGTGTAGAGGTTTACAACACCTGTCATACAGAAGATGTTGATTACACCTGCGAGTGCATTTAAGATGTTCCACCATCCACCGTAGATGAATACACCCTCGTTAGATGCCCACCAAGCACCGGAGAAGTCTCCTGTGATGGAGTAAGCTGCCATTGCGGACTCCATATCGGATACAACAGCGATAACGATGTTAGCAGCTACGATAAACCATGGGAACCATGCGAACCATTTTTCCTTACCAATGCCCCACTTGTACTTAATCATCATGAAGCCAACGCATCCGATCTCAGCACCATAGAGCTTGAAGTAATGGAACCATCCATCCATATATGCAACTGTTGGATTCTCGGCTCCGCCGAAGAGACCAAAGTGTGCAAGAATAAAGTAAACAGTTAAAATAGTTGGAATGATAACGAAGATTAACATTCCGCCGGCCTTAGTTCTACGGCCGATTTCGTTCATCAGGATTAAACCAACGAACACCAGTAACCAACCTAATAACTGGCTGGTACCTGTAATCTGAAACATCATATAAGTTTCCTCCTTTTTTCATCTATTCCCAACCGATAATGAATGCGAATTCGTATTCCCTATCGGTCAAAAATCTAAACTCATCTGCTACCCCTGGTCCGCAGGAAGCTGTACCAATTCCCTGCTGGAAGCCCTGTATTGTAACATAAGTGCCTGTGACTACCTCGTCACACCTGTGCTTCATATCCGCCAGTGCCTTGTCTGTATAAGGCTTTATGGCTAACTCGAAACTCTTGTCAACTGCAGTGAAGCTAACCTTATGCTTCTCATTACTTACCTCGGCAAAAGTGACATCCATACGGTTGCCGGATTCCTGAGGCTTAATGTTAGGCTCAGTCATGTTCTTCACCTTACAGTTTACATCACCAATCACGAATTGGTCTCTCATATCTGCATAAGTTTCACCAATTCTTCCGTGATATCTTACATCTGTAAAATCAGAAGGCAACTTGAAGGTCTTTCCAAATCTTGGAATATATCCCTTACCCTTCAGAACCTTAAGTCTTGTGCGCACAAGAATTCTTCCGTCTTCCAGGCCTGTATATTCATCAGTAACTAAATACTGAGCCTTCTTATTCTTAACCTTGCTTACTACACGGTAGCCATTCTCAAGACACTCATAGTTTATCACACCCTGGGTCTGAGCTATAAATGGCAGCATTTTGTCTGCATAGGCAAAATCTTTGTCGTTGTCTGTGGCTGCCCTGTAGAAAATTGTATATGGGTCATTAGACTCAAGCTTGGCATCTCCAAGATCAAGGCTAATTCCTCTTCCATCAAAGGAAGCACAGTCCGCCAATCCGGCAAGGGAATCTGGCGCAGCTGCCACGCATTCCTTTATTACTATCTGCTCGTTTGCGACAATTTTGCCTGTTCTTAAATCCTTGCTTTCAACAATGACAGACAGGTTTCCTTCTATCTCCTGGCCTAGAGCTATTGTGACATCCTCTCTGCTAAGAGGCTTTAGCTTCGGTCTTATAGTGGTCTTGCTTCCATCATTCCAGTTGAAGGTTAGCTCGTAGTTCTCACCATCTGTGAAATTGCAGGTGTTAAAGATATTAAAGACATCCTTCTTCACATGGCTAACCCTGATTGGTCTGTAGCAGTGCTTTACAATGAAGGCTCCTGTAGAAGGGCTTCTGTCAGGATAGAAGATTCCATCCACGCAGAAATTGCCGTCGTGGCACCACTCACCGTGGTCTCCTCCGTAGGTGTAGCTGCCATCCTCATGGAGTACAGCGTGATCCACCATCTCCCAGACAC
>JAZQNS010000037.1:0-2483 GCA_045627425.1 Lachnospiraceae bacterium
TATCAATATGTTCAACGCAGTTGGAGTACCTGAAAATGAGCCAATCCAGCACAAGATGTTATCAGATGCCATCTTACGTGCTCAGGAGAAGATTGAGGGTAACAACTTCGGAATCAGAAAGAACTTACTTGAGTATGATCAGGTAATGAATGATCAGAGAGAAATCATCTACGGTGAGCGCCGTAAGGTATTAGAGGGCGAGTCCATGAGAGATTCCATCATTGGAATGCTTTCAGATGTAGTTGAAACTGCAGTTCATACAGCAATTTCCAGTGACCAGCACTATGAGGAGTGGAACCTTAAGGACTTAAATGAGATTCTTATGCCAATCTTCCCTATGGCTCCAGTTACTGCTGCTGATGTTGAGGGCAAGAAGCTTGATCAGCTTGAGCATATGTTAAAGGAGAGAGTTATTAAGCTCTATGAGGCTAAGGAGTCTGAGTTCCCTGAGGCCGAGGCAGTGAGAGAGTTAGAGCGAGTAGTTCTCTTAAAGGTAATCGACAGAAAGTGGATGGACCACATTGATGATATGGAACTCCTTCGTCAGGGCATCGGTTTACAGGCTCTTGGTCAGAGAGATCCTATCGTTGAATATAAGAATGCAGGCTTCGATATGTTCGATGCTATGACAGCTGCAATCCAGGAGGAAACAGTTCGTCTCCTTCTCCACATTAAGGTTGAGCAGAAGGTTGAACGTGAGCAGGTTGCCAAGGCAACTGGAACCAACAAGGATGACTCTGGAGTGAGAGCACCTAAGAAGCGTGAAGCAGCAAAGATTTATCCAAATGATCCATGTCCATGCGGATCAGGTAAGAAGTACAAGCAGTGCTGCGGAAGATTATAAATTAAATACTAATCCCGCCTGGAAAGTGATATGTACCCCTTTTACTGGACAACCAGTGAAAGGGGTATTTTTATTTCTATTCAGTCATACTGACGGCATGGATGTGACTGGAAAAGCAACCTAATTATCATTTTTTAAAATATATGTTGCCTGCTATTTGTTGGTGTGATTGTCGGAGGCAACACGAGAAGGTGAAATAAAGAAATATGTTGCCTTTTTGAAAACAAACTAAGATGGAGTCTTGAGCTATTGAATGAAAAGGCAACATAAATAGAGTAAGCACGATTCCAGGTTGCCTCCGAGTGGTCATGGATAGATTGAAACATTAATAAAAGGCAACATAAATAGAGTAAGCACGATTCCAGGTTGCCTCTGGGGAGGCATGAACAAGGCCAACACAATAAAAAAGGCAACCTAGACCAGATAAAATCTCCTGCCAGGTTGCCTTGATAAGTCATTAGCTTAAATATTCAATTATATAAGGCAACACAAATGTAAAATAATGCAGATTATGTTGCTTATTCAGCCAAACTTGCCTCGTAAGCCTTAAGTAAGAGTTCATCAAGGCTGCCTTCATCGTGAGATGAGAACCAGTAAAGAGAGAGGGCGCCGCTATCAACAAGGCCTTCAGTCTCCATGGTCTCATTGTAAGCAAGATAGTCCTCGTAGCTTAGCTCATTGTCGTTGGCATCAAAGTAGGTGCTGTCATAATCGCTTCCTTCATCGTTAACTGTGTTATGGATATAAGAGTAGAAGATGGTGTTGATTACATCTCCCTGCTTAGCCAGCATACAGTTGAACTCATGGGATTCCGCATAACCATTTCTTAAAATATCACAGCAGAGTATCCAGCGGTTGCCCTTTTTGTCTGTGAAGTATGACACTCCGTCGAGAATAATATCCGGCTCGGATTCACCGGCAGAGGTTTCGTAGGTCAATTCCTTGAAGCTTCCATCTTTATCTATGGTGTAATAATTGCTGTAGGTGTATAAACCTGTGCCCTCGGAAAGAGAACGGATTAACTCAGGATATCCGTCACCGTCCATGTCAAGAATAGTGTAGTAATACTCTTCATAATCTGAAGCTTCCATATACCAGACAGATGAATTCTCTAAAAATATATCAAGAATTTCCTGACTACTTAGGGCTGGTTCGACTTCCGAAGTGGAGCTGTCATCCTCTGAAACCAGGTCCTCGTTTGTATTAGGTACAGTTTCGTCGTCGAAGTCGGGTTTGTCATTTTGCCTGCAGGCTGATAGACCTAAGCCAAGGCAAAAAATAAGCATTACAATAAGTATTTTCCTTTTCATAATTACCTCCCATAAAACAACAAGTACATTATCGTACTATTTTAGAAACAATTCAAGATGCCTTGACCTTACCTTCGTGGGAGTGGTATTATTTAGTCGAAAATAAATAGATACACTGCTAGGGGTGCTGCGAAGCTGAGATGTTCTTAGGAACTGTCCCTTATACCTGATCCGGATAATACCGGCGTAGGGAAGCATGGATTATTAATCCTCCGGCAGATGTGTCAGGAGGAGTTTTTTATGTCAATATTTGTTACACCAGTTGTGGATGAGTACGGTACTACCTACAGTCTTACAACCGCCGGCTACACCGGTCTTGTTATCATTGC
>JAZQNS010000038.1:0-5351 GCA_045627425.1 Lachnospiraceae bacterium
GAACGTGGACAGGCACATATTCAGGCATCTTTCAATAACACAATCGTTACATTAACAGATGCTGAAGGTAATGCTCTTTCATGGGCAAGTGCTGGTGGTCTTGGATTTAGAGGTTCAAGAAAATCTACTCCATATGCTGCACAGATGGCAGCTGAGACTGCTACCAAGGCAGCTCTTATTCACGGTTTACATACCGTAGACGTTTTTGTTAAGGGACCAGGATCTGGTCGTGAGGCTGCAATTCGTGCATTAGCAGCAAACGGATTAGAGGTATTAAGCATTACTGATGTAACCCCAGTACCTCATAATGGATGCCGCCCACCAAAGCGTAGAAGAGTCTAATTAGGAGGAAACTTAAATGGCAGTAAATAGAACACCAGTCTTAAAGAGATGCAGATCTTTAGGTTTAGATCCAGTCTTTTTAGGTTATGATAAGAAGTCTAGAAGACAGTCCTTAAGAGCCAACAAGAAGGTATCTGAGTATGGTCTTCAGTTAAGAGAGAAGCAGAAGGCTAAGTTCATCTATGGCGTATTAGAGAAGCCTTTCCATAACTACTATGAGAGAGCTGACCGTATGCCAGGTATGACCGGTGCTAATCTTATGATCTTACTTGAGAGAAGATTAGACAACGTAGTATTCCGTGCAGGTTTCGCAAGAACTCGTCGTGAGGCTCGTCAGATCGTAGATCATAAGCACATTTTAGTTAACGGTAAGAAGGTTAACATTCCATCCTACTTAATTAAGGCTGGCGATGTAATCGAGCTTACAGAGAAGGCTAAGGGTTCTGTTAAGTATAAGGAAGTTATCGAGGTTACAGGTGGCAGATTAGTACCAGAGTGGCTCGATGCTGACAAGGAGAACTTCAAGGTTACAGTTAAGGAATTACCAAACAGAGACGCAATTGACGTTCCTGTTGATGAGATGCTTATCGTCGAGTTATATTCCAAGTAATAAAATGTAAGCAAAAAACCACATTAAAGGAGGGACTTAGGAGTGTTCGATTTTTCAAAACCAAATATTGAGATCGCAGAGATTTCTGAGGACAAATCTTTCGGTAGATTTGTTGTAGAACCGTTAGAGAGAGGATATGGTACAACACTAGGTAATTCTCTCAGAAGAATTATGTTATCTTCCCTTCCAGGTGCTGCAGTTACCCAGGTTAAGATTGAAGGCGTATTACACGAGTTCAGTTCCATCCCAGGTGTCAAGGAAGATGTTACTGAGATTATCATGAACATCAAGAACCTTGCGATCAAGAACAATAGTTCATCCAATGATCCAAAGCATGCTTACATTGATTTTGAAGGCGAAGGCCTCGTTCGTGCTAGAGATATCCAGGCAGACAGCGATATCGAAATCATGAACCCAGACCTTGTTATCGCAACATTAAACGGTGGTGCAGATTCCAGATTAGTTATGGATCTTACCATTGAGAAGGGTCGCGGCTACATCAGCTCCGATAAGAACAAGAGTGATGAGACACCAATCGGTGTTATCGCAATTGATTCTATCTATACTCCTGTAGAGCGTGTAAATCTTCGAGTTCAGAATACAAGAGTTGGTCAGATGACAGATTACGACAAGTTAATTCTTGACGTATACACTAACAGCACTATCGCTCCAGATGAGGCTGTTTCACTGGCTGCAAAGGTATTATGTGAGCATTTAAATCTCTTCGTTGACCTTTCCGAGGACGGTCGTGCTGCAGAGGTTATGGTAGCACACAAGGAAGACGAAAAGGGCAAGGTATTAGAGATGAACATCGACGAACTTGAGCTTTCAGTTCGTTCATACAACTGCTTAAAGAGAGCAGGTATCAATACCGTAGCTGAGTTAACAAAGAAGACTCCAGAGGATATGATGAAGGTTAGAAACCTTGGTCGTAAGTCCTTAGAGGAAGTATTAGCTAAGCTTAAGGAATTAGGTTTACAGTTATCTAACGGAGAGGAGTAATCCTTTCTGTTAGACGACTAAACAATATATCTTTCTATGGAGGCACATCTAGTAAGTCCACAGGCGTAGGGTGTTAGAACATAGATCGTAACCATGTTCGGGACGTAAGACCACAGGCGGTACCGGATACAGAAAATGGAGGAAAATAATTATGGCACAGTATCGTAAGTTAAGCAGAACCTCTTCCCAGAGAAAGGCTCTTCTTAGAAACCAGGTAACAGCATTACTTAACAACGGCAAGATCGTTACAACTGAGGCTAAGGCTAAGGAAGTTAGAAAGATCGCTGAGCACTTAATCGCTATGTCCGTTAAGGAGAAGGATAACTTCGAAGAAGTAACTGTTAAGACTAAGGTTGCTAGAAAAGACAAGGACGGCAAGAGAGTTAAAGAAGTTGTAGATGGTAAAAAGGTTACCGTTTATGATGAAGTTGAGAAGACAATTAAGAAGGATAAGCCATCCCGTCTTCACGCTCGTCGTCAGATGATGAAGGTTCTTTACCCAGTAAAGAATGTAGATGCATCTGTAGCTGGAAAGAAGAAGGCTACCAAGGAAGTTGATATGGTAGAGAAGCTCTTCACAGAGATCGCTCCAAAGTATGAGAATCGTAACGGTGGATACACAAGAATCGTTAAGATTGGTCAGAGAAAGGGCGACGGCGCTTTAGAGGTATTATTAGAGCTCGTATAAGCTTAAATAAGCCAGTTAACTTAAGACACATATTTAAAAGACCTCAGATTTAATCCTGAGGTCTTTTTTGTCAAAATATAGCTATATGGGATATTATTCATTTGCTTTAAAATAATAGACGGATAAGGGAAACCCTTATCCGTCATTCTTTTTAAACAGGTTTGATTAAATGTTCTCTAATTCCTCCTCTGAAGGAGTTAAGGAGAATATAAAGGTGGTGCCTACGCCTACGGTAGACACAACATCAATGGTTTCGTTATGGGCCTGGATGATTTCCTTCACGATGGAAAGGCCAAGTCCGGTTCCTTTTTTGTCCTGTCCACGGGATAAATCAGTCTTGTAGAAGCGATTCCAGATGTTATCTAAGGATTCCTTAGGAATTCCGATTCCCTCATCCTTTACGGAGACCATAAGCTTGTCTGAACGCCTTGTGGTCTCGATAGTGATGGTAGAATTCTCCTTGCTGAACTTGATGGCATTATCAAGAAGGTTGTAGATAACCTGCTGGATTTTGGCCATATCCGCGTTAACATTGAAGGATTCTCCAGTCAAAACGAGGTAAATATTAACGTTCTTTGATACTGCCTGAACCTCTGCTGAAGCAGCGCAGTCGGTAATAATGGTATTAATATCAAAATCACTTAATTCAAGAACTGCGTCACGGGAACCAATACGGTTTAAATCAAGTAGACGGTTGGTTAACCCGGTTAAGCGGTCCGCTTCATTAAGGAGGATTTTGTGGTATTTCTCGAATTTCTCTGGTGGCACGGTTCCGTCAAGCATAGCCTGCAAGTAGCCTCTGATTGAGGTTAAAGGTGAACGGAAATCGTGGGATACATTGGAAATAAACCTTCGCTGTTCGTCCTCGTGAACATCCAGCTTGTTGGCCATAAAGGACATAACATCGCCTACATAACTAAGATCGTCGTTAAAGCCTTTAGGCACAACAGGTTTAAAGTTTCCATAGGAGTATTCCCTGGCAATAATTCTCATGCGCTTTAGTGGAATGATCACCGTGGCAATAAGAATAAATAACACAAGGTAGGATGCGGAATATACAAGAATGCTCTGAATAATGGCAACCTCTATATAATGCTGTACAGTGGAGTCAATATAGCTTAGGGGAACATGAATAAACACATAGCCCTTTATGTTATATCTCACTGTGATAGGGGAATACACTGACAGGTATTCCTCTGGGAAATAGTTATAAAAGGTGCCATTAGCATAGTTTTCTGAACCAAAAAGAGCATTAGGGTCAAAATCCGAAATGGAGGATGGTGCCTGTACGCCTGAATCTGAATGGTATGCAACGGTTGAACCGTTAAGGGATATCATCCAGATATCTGCGTGAAGATATCTGCCGTAAAGGTCTATGGCACTGTACAGCTCCTCTGTGGTTAGATTCTGATTGTAATACTGGTTTCCGTAAGTGTCAGCCAGATTGATAGCCTCTGTATATAGAGAATTGGCTGTATCCAGTCTTGCGTAATTGATGATTGAACCTGGCACATAAAGGTAAAATGCCAGAAGTCCAAGCAGGCCAACTCCAATGTAACCCATGAGAAAACGTAATAGTAATCTGTTAGGTTTCATGAGCATTTTGCCTTATCTTGTTTCGAACTTATATCCAATACCCCAAACTGTAGCAAGCTTCCAGTCATCGGTATCCTTAATTTTCTCTCTTAATCTCTTAACGTGAACATCAACTGTTCTTGTATCGCCAAGATAATCATAGCCCCAGATGTTCTCTAAAAGCTGCTCTCTGGTGAATACCTGGTTAGGAGAAGCTGCTAAGAAGAATAAAAGCTCAAGCTCCTTTGGAGGCATATCTACCTTGTGGCCCATATAGGTTACAGAGTAGTTGTTTAAGTTTACATTTAAATCAGGGAAGTCAACTTCCTTGGTATCAGGGCTGGCTGGCTTGGTCTCTGCGGTGTGGAAACGGCGAATTACAGCCTTAACACGGGCAACTAACTCCTTGGTATCAAATGGTTTCATAATGTAATCATCAGCGCCTAACTCAAGTCCAAGAACCTTGTCAAAAATCTCGCCCTTCGCGGAGAGCATGATAATAGGGAGCTGGGACTTGGTACGGATTTCGCGACATACCTGATATCCATCCATGCCTGGTAACATAAGGTCTAATAAAATGAGGTCTGGCTTGTATTCATCGAAGGCCTCTAAGGCGCTTAAGCCATCCATCTCGATTCTTGTGTCAAAGCACTCTTTTTCAAGGTAGAGTGACACAAGCTCTGCAATGTTCTCATCATCGTCAACGATAAGAATCTTCTGTTTGTTGGTCATAATTTAATCCTCCTGTTTTATTTGAATTCTGCGATAGTAACGCCAGCATCTCCCTCGCCAAAAACGCCCTGGCGGAAAGACTTAACGTATTTGCTTCTCTTTAAATGGTTCTGTACAGCCTGCCTTAGGGCACCTGTACCCTTGCCGTGAACAATGCGAACAGTCTCTAAGTGAGAGAGATAGGCATCGTCCAAATATTTATCAAGCTCCATTATGGCTTCATCAGTGGTCATACCGATAAGGTTAATCTCAGCACGGATGGAGGAGGACTTGGATAAGCCTGTTGCAACCATCTTGGTATTGTTTTTGCCTTTTTTCTTTGCAGGAGCCTCGTCAATAAGGCTGATGTCGCTTAATTTAACCTGGGAACGCATGATACCCATCTGGACAAAAAGGTTGCCT
>JAZQNS010000039.1:0-5071 GCA_045627425.1 Lachnospiraceae bacterium
AGCGAGGGAGAGACTCGAACTCTCAACCTCCCGGGTATGAACCGGACGCTCTAGCCAGTTGAGCCACCTCGCCATATAAAATGGGACCTACAGGGCTCGAACCTGTGACCCTCTGCTTGTAAGGCAGATGCTCTCCCAGCTGAGCTAAGATCCCATTTCGTCAGTCACGTGACCGACTTCATTATTTTATATTGTTGAAGCAGAAAAGTCAACAATTATTTTGAATATTTTTTGTAGTCTTTTATTAGCTATAGGCCAGGTCTTAAGACAGAAGAATTTGTCTCCTGGTTAAGTCTTCTTATAAGGATTCCCGCAAGGGCTCCAATTATTGCTGGAAGCAGCCAGGCAAAGCCTAAAGATGCAAGTGGCATGCTAAGAGCAATGCTGCTAATGCCAGTTAACTCCTCCACTGTCTGTAAAAGTACAAAGGCTGTTGTTGCAATTATCGCACCGTAACGTCCTTCTTTTGCCAGGTATTCATCCTTAACCATTGCAAGGAATATAAGGGTTAAGAGGATTGGGTAAAGCATGCCAAGTATTGGTGATGCAAGTGCAATGATATTATCTAAGCCCACATTGCAGGTAACTGCGGAGAATATACATATTCCAACAGCGAAGGTCTTGTAGGAAACCTTCTTTCCGCATAGCTCCTCCATGTAGGATGCGGAAGCAGAAACAAGTCCGATGGCGGTGGTCATGCAGGCTGCTGCCACTATCACAGCAAGAATTACAAGACCAGCATCTCCTAAAATATCCCTTGCAAGGAGAATCATAATCTCTGATCTTGAAAGGCTCATATCGTAGGTTCCAGAAACTGTTGCGCCAAGGTAGGCGAGTCCACCATAGACAAGAATAAGGGCAAGAGCAGCAATGATACAGGAGTTTCTAACCATACCCTCCTCTGCCTTTTTGTCCTTTAGCATATAAGCCTTAACCTGATTGATAATCAGAATAGAGAAAGCTAAAGCCGCCATAGTATCCATGGTCTGATAGCCAGTGGTCACTCCAACCTTTACAGTCTCGCTAAGTCCGTCAGCTGTAACAATGCTTCCAAGAGGATTAACAATTCCCTTTACAATTAAAACGCCTAAAGTAATAAGGAGTAATGGTGCTAGGACGCTGCCCACTATATCTATAATCTTAGATGGTCTGATACAGAGCACCAGGATAACAGCAAAGAAAATCACTGAGAATACTATCCCGTTCATCTTAGGTGCCAGAGGCAAAATAGAGAGTTCAAAGGTTGTGGCTGCAGTTCTTGGTATGGCAACTAATGGTCCAATGCAAATGTAGAGGGCCAGCATAAGGAGTTTGGATAATTTGTCTCCTAACACTCCCACTATTCCATTAACCCCATCCTTCTTTTTGGAAATAAGAATCATAACCACCATGGTGAAAATAACATCCATAAGGGCAAACCCCAAAAATCCAAATATCCAGTTCTTTCCTGCATGCATTCCAAGATATGGAGGAAATATTAGATTACCTGCTCCAAAAAGCATAGCAAATACCGCGAAGCCTACTGTTAATGTTTTAATCACCTTACTATTCATGTCGATCTCCCTATAGCTTATTGTCTATCCATAGAAAAGTATAACAGTGGCTGGTAAATAGTCAAACAAATTGTTATAATAGTAACAATCGAAACAATTGATAGTATTTATTTTTTTTAATCGAGGATGAATTATGGAATTAAAGAATCTATCTACCTTTTTAAAGGTATGTGAAACCAGGAATTTCACCAAGGCAGCCCAGAGTCTTGGCTATTCCCAGTCTGCTGTCACTGCTCAGATACAGCAACTAGAAAAGGAATTAAATGTGCCAGTCTTCGACCGAATGGGAAAATCCATCACCTTAACAGAATCTGGTAAAACTCTATATGATTATGCAAGGCAAATGCTTACCCTCGAGCAGCAGGCCCTGTCAGAAATAGGCGACCAGTCCAAGATTTCTGGAGAACTTAGAATGGCTATCGCCGAATCTCTGGCAATAAGCTTCCTGCCAGAGATCCTCCACTACTTCCGTCTAATGCATCCGGATGTAGACCTGATTGTTAAGGCTGTTGATCACAGGTCCATGGTAAGCCTTCTTAAGAACAATGAAATCGACCTTATTTATACCCTGGACTATCTATTGGATAATCCAGAATTAATAAGGCCACGAGAACTTAAGGAGCCAATCCTCTTTATAGCTCCTTCCAATCACCCTCTCACCATGCAGGATAATCTGTCCATAGAGGATATTGTTTCAGAGCCCTTTATTCTTACAGAATACAATGTAAGCTACAGAAGTGAGTTAGAAAAACAGCTGGCAAAAAGGGACTTATCCATACGGCCGCTTTTGGAAGTTGGAAATACCGATGTTATTTGTCGTCTTGTATCAAAGGGTGTCGGCCTTTCCCTGGTTCCAGCCTGCATTGCCAAAAGCTATATTGAGGACGGTTCCATAAAGGAGTTAAAGATTCCGGACATAGACATTAATGTGTACCGCCAGCTCCTCTTCTATAAAGATAAGTGGCAGACCCCCCAGATGAAGGCCATGATAAAGCTACTTACAGAAAAGGACTTCCACTAAAAAAACCCCTGCTGCAAATGCAACAGGGGTTTATGTTTTTATAATAATTCCTTTAGTGCGGAGACTGCCATATCAATCTCCTCCTCAGTGTTAAAATGGGAGAATGAGAATCTCACGGCTCCGGTTTCCACGGTGGCCATGGCCTTATGCATAAGTGGTGCACAGTGGGCTCCTGACCTTGTGGCTATGTCATACTCCATGGAGAGAAAGTCGCTTACCTCCGAGGAGTCAATTCCTTCTATGTTAAGAGAAACAATGGGGCATTTCATTTTGCCGGAGAAATCACCGTAGGTCACAAGGCCCGGAAGGTCCTTAACCTTGTTATAGAAGTACCACATTAGCCTTGATTCCTCTTCCCTTATTCTTTCCATGCCGTATTCGTTAATATAGCCAATGGCCGCGGACAGACCTGCGATGCCATGGCTGTTAAGGGTTCCGGCTTCAAGTCTTTCTGGCAGCTTGTCAGGTTGGGTCTCACTATAGCTAAGTATGCCACTGCCTCCCGACAGAAGTGGTCTAACCTCTATATCAGGGTTAACCACCATACCTCCTGTGCCCTGTGGACCTAAGAGGGATTTATGACCGGTAAAGCAGAGTATATCAATATTCATTTTCTCAACATTTATGGGAAGATATCCTGCAGTCTGTGATGCATCCACTATAAATATCAGATTGTGGGCTCTTGCGATTTTGCCTACTGACTCAATATCAATGATATTTCCTGTCACATTGGAGGCATGTGTTAATACTATAGCCCTTGTATTAGGCAAAATAGCCTCCTTCAGGCTCTCTATCTTAAGATTATAGTTATCATCAAAAGGCAGACGCGTCACCTTTATCCCCTGTTTTTCCAGCTCATAGAGAGGTCTTAGCACAGAATTATGCTCCATTACAGAGGTGATTACATGGTCTCCCTCTCGTAATACCCCCTTTATGGCAATGTTTAAAGCCTCTGTAGAGTTCATGGTAAAGCAAACTGACTTGGGATCCTTAGCCCCGAAGAAGTCCGCAAGCTTCTTTCTCGCCATGTATATGCCGGAGGATGTGGTAAGAGCTATTGAATGGGCTCCTCTTCCCGCATTTCCGGTGTTCTGCATTGCAAAACAGACTGCTTCAATTACAGAATCAGGCTTTTTCATTGTCGTTGCTGCATTATCAAGATATATCATTTACTTCTTAACCTTCTTACTTAAGATTGCCGCGCCAATAGCTCCGGCGAATCTGCTCTCCTTTTTGGTATCAACCTCTGTTCTAAGCTTGTTAGAAAGGCACTCCACCATAAAGCTGCAGTCGCAGAGACCTCCTGTAAGGTATACGGTGCGGCCTTCAGTGTTAATTTTGCCACACTGGGATGCTACCTTGTCAGCTATTGAACTCACAATTGCGTATGCAATATTCTCCTTCTTCTCGCCTCTTCCGATTAGGCTGATTACCTCAGATTCGGCAAATACTGTGCACATGGAGCTGATGGTCACACCATTTCCTCCCCTTGCGAACTCACATAGTTCTCCTGGTCTAAGCCCCATGGTGTTGCCCATAACCTCAAGGAATCTGCCAGTTCCCGCTGAACACTTGTCATTCATGTAGAATTCGTTAACCATTCCACCCTTAAGTTCAATAATTTTGGTATCCTGGCCACCAATATCCACAATGACTATGTCATTCTTGCCGAAGAGGTAGGCTGCACCCTGTCCGTGGCAGGTTATCTCTGTAACAGTTTTGTCTGCGTAGGGAACCGATACTCTGCCGTAGCCTGTAGCCACAATCGGATTTGCAGAAGGATTATAGCCCTCCTTCTCAAGTTTTTCATATATGGCATTAGCAGTCTCAACTGAGGACCAGCCTGTGGGTGTCACCTCCGTGTAGACAAGTCTGTCCTCATCATCTAAGACTGAAACCTTGGCGGAGGTTGATCCTATATCTATTCCTATATAATATCTGCTCATTCTATTCTCCTAGCAAAACTTATTTCTGTTTGGTTTAATCTGACCCCTTAAGGGCACCACATCGTAGTAGGACATGTTATGTTCCTCTATGGCCTTTTTTGCCTCCTCAACCACATCGGGGGTAAGGAGGATTGATATTCCACAGCCAAGCTCACCCTGAATCGACCTTGGGGCCGGAGCAATTCGGCTCTTTATATTTAACTTTCTAAATAGCTCCTGTAGAGCCATTCCCTCAGTATAGGTCTCAAAGAGTACGTAATAACGAAGATCGTCCTTTTCTTCCATGTCTTTTCCTTCTTATATTACTATTTTGGATATAGTAGCATACATTTATTATTTATTTTAATAAATACCGGCATAACCCTAATAAGTATAACATCTGACCCTCCTAATGTCATCATATTTGGAGTAATCGAGTAGGAGGGAAAACCAAACAAGTTTTCCCGACCTCTCACACCACCGTGCGTACGGTTCCGTACACGGCGGTTCAATCAACTTAACAAGTAACACACCTTTCGGTGTAGTAATCTAACATTGAGACTAATCCAAAT
>JAZQNS010000040.1:0-28197 GCA_045627425.1 Lachnospiraceae bacterium
CCATGTTGAGCATCTCTATGACGATTTAAGCTACCAGTATCACTGGGTAGTATCTCTTTCAAGGGCTGTGGAGTTAACAAAAGATGGAAGAACGTCCCTGGGTGTCCTGCTGGTTGATATGAACTACAGCTCAATCGAGCAGCTCTTTAATAATGCAAATGACAATGAGGGCGAGGGATACATATACCTGATGGACAAGGACGGAGAGATTATCTACCATCCGAGACAGCAGATGATATACTCTGGTATGCTGACTGAGGACAGCGCAGTTTTAGCCAATGAGAATGATGGAAGCTACACAGATACCTTCAATGGTGAGGAGGAGATAATAACCATTAAAACAGTCTCCTACACAGGCTGGAAAATTGTTTCTGTAATGCCGGCTGGTGCTTTCAAATTAGGTATTGCAGAGGCAAGATACTTCCTGGTAGCAATTACAGTGCTTTTATTCTTAATGATTATTCTTCTGAACCAGGTGGTTTCAGCGAGAATTCTAAAGCCTCTTAACATGCTTAACAGCTCTGTGATGGACTGGGAGGCTGGAAACGAAAAATCAGAGATTTACGTAGGCGGAACGGACGAGGTTGCCCATCTTGGCAGATCCCTTAGAACCGCTTTTGGCCAGGTTCACGAACTGATGGATGAGGTGGTGAATGAGCAGGAGGAGAAACGTATCACAGAGCTTGATGCCCTTCAGAGTCAGATTAATCCTCACTTTCTCTATAATACCCTGGACTCAATCGTGTGGATGATTGAGGGAGGAAGTCATGAGTCCGCAGTCTTTATGATTACGGAGCTTGCATCATTATTCAGAATTTCTTTAAGCAAGGGCAAAACCATCATATCCATAGATGATGAGCTTAAGCATGTAAAGAATTACATGAATATACAGAAAATCCGCTACAAGAACAAGTTTGAAACAATATACGAAATAGATGACAGCATTTTATATTACTGCACTGTGAAGCTGATTCTTCAGCCTATTCTTGAAAATGCCATTTACTACGGCGTTCAGGGCCTGGACGATGCAGGCAAAATCACTATCAGGGGCTTCTTCTCTGAGGGTGACATTATCTTAGAGGTTGAGGATGACGGCCTTGGTATGAGGGAAGAGACTGTTAAAGGTCTGCTTACAGGGGATCCTAATGTTCATACCAAGGGATCCGGTGTGGGATTAAACAATGTCCATAAACGAATTGGTCTTAGATTCGGTGACAGGTATGGACTTAGCATAATGAGTGAGCCTGATGAGGGAACCCTGGTTCGTATCAGACTTCCTAAAATAAAATACACCCCTGAAAACGCTGCTGTTTTGGAAGCGGGTCACATGGTGGAGAAGGAGGCCGACGATGAAATTTAGAACAATCAGAAACTCCGTAATTATTGTAGGCCTCGTAATGGTTTTAATCTGGGCCCTGTCCGGAATTCTGGACAGTCAGAGAGTGGAGAAGACCTACTATGTGACAGTGCTTGTTGAAAATTCCGACAACGATTCCTGGTTTGCAGCCAGACAGGGTATGGAGCAGGCCGCTGAAGAAAAGGGAATAATACTAAACTACCTTCATACAACAGACTTTGCGGATGTGGAAGCAGAGATGGACCAGCTAAATTCCGAGATTAGTAATGGTGCTAACGGAATAATGCTGTCACTTAAAAATGGTGACCTTAACATGGAGGAATTTGAAAAGACCCTAAGCAGCGCCAATATACTATTCCTTGGCTCAGGCCCTAACGAGGACCAGGTTTATAACGTAATCGGTGCAGACTATTATCAGATGGGATATGATCTTGGTAAAAAGATAATAGAGGAGCAGATGAGAAATACTGGTGCCCTTCAGGTGGGACTTCTCTATGAAGGTGACTCCCTTCCAGCAAGGGAGAAAGAACTGAGAGGGCTGTCTGATGCCTTAAATGAGGAAGGCTTTGAAATTACATTTTGCCTCGATTTAAATTATGACAAAATGGGGAATCAGGCAATTCATGGCCTTATTGATGTGCAGCCAAGAGTGGATGTCCTGGTTGGCTTCGGCGACATAATGACTGAGTGTCTTCTTGATTATAAGTTAAATGGAAGGGGACAGTCTGTAGAGGCTGCAATTTATGGCGAGGGATATTCAGAGAAGCTTATTTATTATCTCGACAGAGGACTGATAGCAGGACTTGCAGTTCAGAACGAGTATGATCTCGGATATAAGTCGGTGGAAAAGATAGCGGGAATGCTGATGAACCCTCTTAGCGATAAAACAGAAGAAACTGTGGGCTTTATTCTGGTTGATGGAAAAAATCTATACGACGAGAACAACCAGAAGCTGCTCTTTCCAATTGTACAGTAGCCAATGTCTTTAGGAGTAAACTATGAGAAATAGAGTCACAGGCAAAATGCTTGCCTTAGTATTATGTTTAAGTATGCTTGTATGCACTTTTACAGGCTGTAGTAACAGCGAGGAGAAAACTGTAACTTCCATAAAAATAGGAGTTACCCTCTATGATAAATACGATACCTTCCTGTCGGAGCTTATGAATGCTATGTCCATAGAGGCTAGCAGCAAGCAGGATGAAACTGGTATCAGAATCACCATAGAGTCCTACAATGCAGCCAAGGATCAGAATACCCAGAACAGTCAGGTGGAGGCCATGATTAAAAATGGCTGTGACATTATATGTGTAAATCTGGTGGACAGAACAGAGCCTGCAACCATTATTAACCTTGCCAAGGAGGCAGGGGTGCCGGTAGTTTTCTTTAACAGAGAATTGGTGGCCGAGGATCTTGAGAGATGGGACAGACTATATTATGTGGGAGCAGATGCAGGAGAGTCAGGAAGACTTGAGGGTGAGATTGCTGCGGAGTTATTTAATGCAGACCCAGCCTGCGACAAAAATGGAGACGGAGTCTGCCAGTATGTCCTGATCGAGGGGGAGGCTGGCCATCAGGATGCCATTGTAAGAACTGAGACTTCTGTAAAGGCCCTGGTGGATGCGGGAATCAATATGGAGAAGCTTGATTCCATTATTGCCAACTGGTCAAGGTCTCAGAGCCAGACCCAGATGAATCAGATAATCGCTGATCTTAATGACCAGATAGAGTTAATAATCGCTAACAACGATGATATGGCCCTGGGAGCTATAGATGCCTTCAAGGCTCTTGATATTCCAAAGGAAGATTGGCCTATTATTGTGGGAATAGATGGAACAGAGGTTGGCCTTTCCGCCATGGAGGAGGGTGAACTTAAAGGAACTGTATATAATGACGGACCTGGTCAGGCCAAGGCTATTTTAGAGCTTTCATTTTGCCTGGCCACAGGGGGAAGTGTGGATAAAATAACAGAGGACGGAAGATATGTCTGGCTTCCATATAAGGCCATCCGTCTCGAGAATTTAGAGGATTACAGATAAATGGAAGTGACTATAAAAACCTTTTTGATTGTGTGCCCTTTGGTATTTTTAGGTGGTTTTGTTGATGCCATTGGTGGAGGCGGGGGACTTATATCCCTGCCAGCCTATCTGCTTGCAGGTGTGCCAGCCCATATGGCAATTGCCACCAACAAGCTAAGCTCCGCTGCGGGAACCACAATCACCACAATTCGATTTATTAGGGCGGGCTTAATAAGACTGGCACTGGCTATACCTACGATTATTGCAGCCTTAATCGGTTCCTTTATTGGGGCAAAATTATCCCTTGTAACTGATGAGGCCATGCTGAAGTATGTTCTCCTGCCGATACTGGCTATTGCAGCCTTCTTCGTTATGAACAAGAAGCTCTTTGGAAGGGACTATCCGGAGCTTAAGGCTGATGGCAGCGAAAAGGCAGGCTTAAAGGACCTGTTTAAGGGGATTCCATTAAGAGTTTATGTGATAGCAACCCTGTCGGCTTTAATTATTGGAGCTTATGATGGCTTTTACGGACCCGGCACGGGAACCTTCGTAATAATAGCTCTTAATGTTTTTGCCCACATTAACATTAAGCAGGCCAATGCTCAGGCTAAGGCCATTAACCTTACAACCAATCTGACATCTCTCGCAGTTTTCGTGCTGGGAGGTCAGGTAGTCTGGACCCTGGGACTGGCAGCGGCCTTATTCGGAATACTTGGTAATTATATTGGTTCCGGGCTGGTGCTAAAGAACTCAGACAGAATCACAAGGCCGGTAATCATACTGGTGCTTCTCTTATTATTCATAAAGATTATCAGCGGAATATAATAAAACCCTGGAGAAATCCAGGGTCTTTTTTATGTGTGTTACTGGTCATGGCCAAAGTCCTAATTGGGTAAACTCCACTAGAATAAATCAAGAGTGTTATCAAGATAAATAGCCTCCCTAACCTTAAGCTGGCATTCCGGCTTAACCATGTAGTGGAGGATGAATTCAAGTATAAGGGCGGAGCCTAGGCTCCGTCCTTCAATTTTGAAATTGCTAAAGCCCATGGGAAGGTAGGTGTCAGTAATATCTGTGGCACTGATGAAACCATTGTTTTCCATGGCCTTTGAGAAGGAATAGCCCCCCATATTCTGGTTAGGGCAGATGTGATCAGGACTTAGAAGGCCTATATTTTGCCTGCTTACTGCCTCGTAGCACTCTTTTCTTACCTTACAGGCAAAATCGCAGCATTCATTACAGAGGAATTCCACCTTGTCCTTCTCGGCCTGTGAGAGACAGGCCAGGTCATTAAAGCTCTTGTTAAGCCTAAAGTCAGGAACTACGTAGGAGAAATCCTCACGCCTTACCTCATCTAAAAAGTCTTTAAAATCTGTCAGCACCTTTGTGGTGGAGGAAACATAATAATAGCCTTTGTAGTTAGCCTTAAGATAATCTAACAAAAGCTCAGAGTGGACAATAATTCCGTTCTTTTCAGAGTGAAAGAGTCTGCAGAGGTCATTTGATTTTTTGTCTTTTAAATGTTCCTCTTTAAGCAGGGAGTTGCTAAGGGTTAAGCGGGCGGAAATGTCATACTCTCTAATAAGAGCCAGAACATCTCTTGCATCAGCGTCCCCGAAGCCTGCACGGCCACCTCCAAATAAGCAGTCTGAGGGAGCGCCGTAGATTGACCCAATTTCACAGAAGTCATAGAAGTATTCTCTGTGCTCTCTAAATAAAGGAAGAAAGACCTTGTAGAATTCATAGAATTCAAAAAGGCCTGGAAGGTGAAAATATGCTGTTGTTGCCTCTGTATTAATCATAGCTTCTTCCTTCGATAGCTGTAATTTATGGTCTAAAGTAGGAAACCATGTAGCCCTCATCTAACTTCTTCATACCCTTAGACTGATAGAAGTGGTTGTCTACAGGATCCTCAATATCAGTTACAACATGGAACATTCTGACATGGCCGTATTTTTCTGAGCAGTCCTTGAAAAGCTTGCTGCCTATGCCCTTCTGCTGATATTCCTTTCTGACGATTAGATCCTGAATAATGACAAAATGTTCTCCGTCACCAAGACAACGGATGAAGCCAATAAGCCTGTCGCCGTTGAAGGCTCCAAGATTATAAAGGGAATTGTCAAAGGCTCTGACTAGTGCCTCATCATCCTTTAAATATGCGTTCCAGCCTTCAAGACGGTAAATATCCTTTATCTCTTCTAGCTTCTCTGAAGTAAATTCCTTGTAAGTGTACATAACTCAAAGCTCCTTTTTTATCACTTGTTAAAAAGCCTTCTTACTTGGGCTTCATAATCCTTTATATGCTTTGCCTTATAGATTGCCTTTATTTCCTTAGGATTGTCTGGAAAGTCCTTTTCCATATAGGCCCAGATTTCCTTCATTTTATGAAGGGTAGGGGTGTCGCCAGACATAACCTCCATGTAATCCCTTAGCAGTCTTTCATGGAAGGCAAAAAGCTCATCTTTTGATGCAGTCTCTCCACCGCTTAGTTCCCGTATAAGTGATGGGCGTCCAATCATTCCCCTTCCAATCATTACTGGTATTTCGCCTATTGTTTCTCTCACAGCTTCTAAGGATTTAGTATCCACCACATCTCCATTATAGCAGAGAGGGAGTCTTAATTCTTCCATGGCCGCCTTAAAGGCATCCATGTGAACCTGGCCCTTGTAGAATTCCTTGCTTATTCTTGGGTGAATGGTTAGCTCATAGATTGGGTAGCGGCTGTAAACTGCCATAATATCGGCAAAATCCTCGGCATCATCGAAGCCTATTCTTGTCTTAAGTGAGACTTTTGCCTCGGTCTTACTAAAGACTCCATCTAAAAAACGGTTAAGTGCATCGGTGTCCCGTAACATGCCAGAGCCCTTGCCCTTACTTGTTACGGTGCCTGAAGGGCAGCCCAGGTTTATATTAATCTCTTCATAGCCCATGGCCACAAGCTCACGTTCCACAGACAGGTAAGCCTCGGGAGTATTGGCTAAGACCTGGGGAATCAGGGGAATGTTCTCATTATGTTCAGGGATTACGTCTGACAGATTCCTTCTGGTGAGAGGATTAATTCCATTTGGGGACAGAAAGGGCGTGTAGTACTTACTGATACCCTGTCCAAAGAAATCTCTCACAGCCTTTCTGTATATGTATCCGGTTATCCCCTCTAAGGGTGCCAGGTAAAACTTATTCATAAAAGCTCCTTTAGCTACTATTTATAGCAATACTTGTATTGATTATATAACATTTAACAAATAATACACAATATATGCTAATATTTACCTGTAAGGGTCCGATATATTAGATATGAGAAAGCTGTATCAAAGGAGGTAATATGGATATTTCTATTTTAAATGGACTTTCTAATGTCAGAGAAGTAAATGCCATTAATACCCATAATACTACCAGGGTTCAGCCAGTTGATGCCTTAAAACGAGGCAGCAACTATCAGTATGATGCCTACATTCCAAGTGGACAGTCAGAGGATGATGTCCTTTACTGTGACACCTATAACGACATATTATCCACTATCAGAGCTAACAAAGGGCAGGGTATTTAATTAAGTTTATTTATTCCATGGAATAATGATAAAGTAACTAAAAGGGAAAAAGCGGCGGCCTCCAGGTGAGACCGTCGCTTTGTTTTGTCTTATTTTTCTGTATCCTGTTTGCTTTCTTCGTTTTCAACCCTCATGGTGAATTTCTCAAGTCCGCAGCAGAACTGGTACTGCTTGCCTGAATGACACAGACATGAATCCTTGGGATAAATCCTTCTGGTGGTTAAGAGAGATGGTCCCTCAATACCCTGAGGACATGCCATGGAAGATACATCTGTTGCCAGACATGTGTAATCCACCTCGAAGCCCATTCTTGCAAGGGCTGCCTGGTGTTGCTGAAGGGCGTCTGCCATTTCCTTGCTGTGGGCTATTAAGGCAGGTCTTCTTGTGGGATCAGCCTCGCCGCAGAAGGCGGCCATCTCTCTCAAGGTATGGCCCTGATACTTTATCAGTCTTGTGTTTCCGTAGGCGTCAAGCATCAGTCTGATTAACTGCTTTAATTCTATATCTGAGGCAAGGTGAATGCCCCAGTCGTGCAGCCATGCCAGGAGATACTCAAACTCGTCTCCGCTTGCCAGGGCTAAATAAACCTCCGAGGTTGCCTTAATTGCAGCTAAGGGGTCAATCTTTCTGCTAAAGAAGTATAGAAGCTCTCTGTAGGCCTTGCTCTCTGCCAGGTAACCATTCTCCACGAAGTCAGTAAAGTCATCTCTGGTAAGAATGTAGAAGAGTTCGTCCTTCTGTTCCATAAGCTGTTCATGTACATCAGGTTCCATGGCGAGGAAGCGGTCGCAGATTTTGCCATCCACCATCACGCAGGGATTTAAGTCTGCTGGAATGTAGAGGAAGAGCTCCTTTGCTTCATCTACTGAAAGTCTTGCATCGAAGGCTTCATTGTAAATCTCCTGAAGAACCCAGGGAGGCACAGCTCCATAGAAAGCGCATACTACGTTCAGAATTCTTCTCATGCGGGAGGCCTGGCTCCTTAGTGTCTGGTAGTCTTCCTGATTAATAGAGGAATAAACTAGTGCAACATCGTCTGGCACGCATAGACAGCCATTGTCATCGATGGCAGAGTAGTCTAAGTCGCAGAGCCTTAAACCATGTGGAAGCTGGTCGGGACTAAGGTCCACAGGCTCCTTCATGGCAGCCAGAAAGAGGGCAAAATCATAGTCTGTAAGCACAGACAGCCTTGCCATCATAACTGAAGGGCGGAGCAGGTAATTGGAGAGGGCTATTGTCAGTGCCTCCTTCTCGTCGTATTCCATTGAGAGGGGCAGGGACACCCTAAGCTGCTTCATATATTCTCTTAACTCATAGACATCAAGTCTGTTTAATACTTTCTTTAAATTCATTCTTCCTCCCGGCATAAATTGCCCGGACTAATTTCTTTTTTACATACATTATGTTATATTTATTTTATGTAGGAAATCGGGCAAAATAAGGAAATATCTGTGTTTTGCCGGACTATGGGTTTATATGGAAAGGGTTATAAGATGGATAAGCAGTCTTCGTGTTACAAGGCCTATGTGGCCATACTAGAGGAGGAATTAAAGCCTGCAATGGGATGTACAGAGCCAATTGCGCTTGCCTATGCAGCAGCAACCTGCAGGGACCTTCTCGGGGGAATGCCTAAGGATATTTTAGTTGAGGCATCTGGTTCTATTATCAAAAACGTTAAATCTGTATTTGTGCCTAACACAGGCCACCTTAAGGGAATACCAGCAGCTATCTCCGCTGGAATAGTGGCAGGAGATGCAAGCAAAGAGCTAGAGGTTCTGGCTGGAGTGTCCGATGAGGCAATTTCTAGAATAAGAACATACATGGAGACAGCACCTATTCGCGTTGAGCATGTGGATGCAGGCCATGTTTTCGACATTATAATCACTATGAAGAATGATGAAGGATGTGCCAAGGTAAGAATCGTGGATTACCACACCAACATCATACTGAAAATGAAGAATGAGAAGGTAATCTTTGAGAAGGATGAGTTCGCAGATGCCCACGAGGAGGGTGCGGACAGAAGCCTTTTAAGTATGGACGGAATCTGGGATTTTGCCCATAGCGTAGATCTTTCGGATGTGAGAGAGGTTATTGGCAGACAGATTGATTACAATATGGCCATTGCTAAAGAAGGATTAACCAATGACTATGGTGCCTGCGTTGGCAAGGTTCTTTATGAGATGGCCCCAACAGACATGAGAATCCAGGCAAAAGCATACGCGGCAGCAGGCTCAGATGCCAGAATGAACGGATGCGACCTGCCAGTAGTTATCAATTCGGGATCTGGCAATCAGGGAATTACCACTTCAGTGCCTGTAATTATCTATAGCAGAGCCCTTGATGTGGATCAGGATACCCTTTACAGGGCCTTAGTCCTCGCAAACCTTACCACCATTCATGAGAAGACCCCAATTGGTTCCCTCTCTGCATATTGTGGTGCAACTTCAGCTGGAGCAGGTGCGGCAGCCGGTATAGCATACCTTTGCGGTGCTTCCTTTGAGGAAGTTGTGGGTACTGTAATTAACTCCATTGCCACAGTATCAGGCATGGTGTGTGATGGTGCCAAGGCATCCTGCGCATCCAAGATAGCGTCAGCTATTGAGGCTGGTCTCTTAGGCTATGACATGGCTAAGAGAGGAATTGTCTTCGAGGATGGAGACGGAATTGTCTCGGCAGGTGTAGAGTCCACTATCAAGAATGTGGGACGTCTTGCCAAGGATGGAATGGACAAGACTAACGATGAGATCATTGACATAATGATTCATGGAGGATGCCAGTAATGAGCAGGAAACTATTCGGTAAGACTGAGGATGGAAGACTTGTTTTCAGTCATACCTTGAGAAATGAAAATGGGGTGGAGGTAAGCCTGATAGATTATGGCGCTGCCATACAGAAGTTTTTGGTTCCTGACGTGACAGGCAAAAAGACAGACATAGTTCTAGGCTATGATGACCTTTCCTCCTATGTTAATAATTCAGGTTATTTGGGGGCTGTAGTCGGCAGAAATGCTAATCGAATTGCCAATGCAGAGGTTACCATTGAGGACGTGACCTATAGCCTCATTGCCAACAACAACGAGAACAATCTTCACTCAGTTCCCTATTCCACAGGAAAGGCTGTCTTTAATGTGGAGGCAGAAACTGAGCGTCATATATGCTTCAGCATTATGAGTAAGGAGGAGAAGGATGGTTTTCCTGGCAATGTTAAGATATATGTGGAATATGAGCTTAGGGCTGATAACACCCTCACTCTAACCTACAGGGCTAAGAGTGATAAGACTACGGTTATTAATATGACCAACCATGTCTACTTTAACCTTGATGGTCATGAGACAGGAACTTCTATCTTTAATCAGTATCTTAAGCTAAATGCTTCTAAGTACACTCCATTTGTTGATTCCAAGGCTATTCCGTCTGGAGAGATTCTGGAGGTGGCAGGAAGCCCAATGGATTTTACAATGGGCAAGAAAATCGGTCAGGATATTGATGATTCCTTCTCGCAGATTGTTTATGGAAGCGGCTTTGATCATAATTACTGTATAGACGGAGAGTGTGGATGTTTCAGAGAAGCAGCCACTGCCTGGTCAGATAACACAGGCATAAAGCTTACCTGCATGACTACAGAACCAGGACTTCAGCTCTACACAGGAAACTTTATCCATGAGGCAAAAGGTAAGAATGGGGCCACCTACGGACCGAGACATGGTTTCTGCCTTGAGACCCAGCACTATCCTGATGCCCCTCATCATGACAACTTCCCTACTACCATTGTTAAGGCCGGGGAGACCTACTACAGTAAGACAAGCTTCACAGCCAGAGCATAGAGAAGGGTAGAGATAAAAAAAGCAGGAAATCAAAGGATTTCCTGCTTTATTATTTTGCCTTAAATTAAAGAATTACTGACGATATGTCTTTAAGAAATCAGCAAGGTTATCCATGGATTCCTTTAATACGTCAATCTCTGGTAAGAATACTACACGGAAGTGATCTGGTGTAGGATAGTTGAAGCCAGATGCTGGAATGATTAATACCTTCTTCTCATGTAAGAAGTCCATAGCAAACTGTACATCGTTAGTAATGTTGAACTTCTTAGCATCAATCTTAGGGAAGATATAGAATGCTGCCTTTGGCTTAACTGCGGAGATGCCAGGGATATCATTTAATGCCTGCCATACGTAGTTTCTCTGCTCGAAGATACGTCCGCCTGGAAGAACAACGTTCTTAGCCTCTGGAGTGTCCTCTAATGCACACTTAACGATCGCCTGTGCTGGAACGTTGGAGCAGAGTCTCATGGAGGAGAGAAGGTTAAGGCCTGCAATGTAGTCCTTAGCAACTTCCTTGTTTCCGGAGAGAATCATCCAACCGATTCTGTAGCCACATGCCATATGGGACTTGGAAAGTCCGCCGAAGGTTACGCAGAAGAGATCTGGAGCTAAGGAAGCTGTGGAGATATGCTCCTCGCCATCCATAACTAAGCGGTCATAAATCTCGTCGGAGAAGAGAATTAACTCATGACGACGGCAGATATCAACTACGCGCTCTAATAAGTCCTTGTTGTAAAGGGCACCTGTTGGGTTGTTTGGGTTGATTAAAACGATACCCTTGGTGCGGTCTGTGATCTTGCTCTCGATATCATCAAGGTCTGGATACCAGTCAGATGACTCGTCGCAAATATAATGAACTGCCTTACCACCTGCAAGGTTAGCAGATGCTGTCCATAATGGATAGTCTGGAGATGGGATTAAAACCTCATCACCGGAATCAAGTAAAGCATTTAATGCCATAGTAATTAACTCTGAAGCGCCGTTTCCTGTGTAGATCTCATTTACATCTACGTTAGGGATGCCCTTGCTCTCAGCGTATCTCTTGACAGCCATACGGGTCTCAAGCATACCCTTACTTACGGAGTAGCCGGAAACATCCATGATGGAGTCCTTCATAACCTCAACCATCTTCTCTGGTGGTCTGAAGCCGAATGGTGCTGGGTTACCAATGTTTAACTTTAAAATCTTTTCGCCGTTCTCTTCCATACGAGCTGCTTCGTCAACAACTGGTCCGCGAACGTCGTAGGATACATGTGCTAATTTTTTAGCCTGTACAAATTCCTTCACTATTATTACCTCTTTCCCTATAAAAAACCTAGCCCTTTAGCAGGGCAAAAATATAGCCTTTAGTATTATAGAATGTTTACAAAAGACAAGCAAGATGCAATTGGCTTTTTGGTAAAAAAATGGGTGTTTTTTTCTGTTTAAAGTAGTATAGTAAGTTTGATTTAGAATGTCCTATGGCAAAATTCTGATTTTGCCCCTAATAAAGGAGAATAAAATGTTTGATTTTCTAAAGACAAGTGCGCCTGGATTAAAGGTAGTTATCGTTGGTTGCGGCAAGGTAGGAATGGCACTTACCAAGCAGCTGTCCGAAGAGGGACATGACGTTACAATTATTGATAAAAATGCTAATACGGTAAACACCCTTGCAGGTCAGTTTGATGTTATGGGACTTGTGGGATCAGGCTCAAGCTACTCTACCTTGAGAGAGGCTGGTGTGAAGGAGGCTGATTTATTCATTGCAGTTACAGGTTCCGATGAGTTAAACCTTCTTTGCTGTACTATTGCCAAGCAGGTGGGTGAGGACTGTGCTGCCATTGCAAGAGTACGTGACCCAGACTATGCTCATGAGACCAGCTATCTTCGTGACAAGTTAGGCCTTGCCATGATTATTAACCCTGAGTATGAGGCAGCTATGGAGATGAGCCGTATTCTCTCCCTGCCAACAGCCCTCGAGGTTAACTCTTTTGCCCATGGACAGGCTTCCATGGTTAAGATAAGAGTTCCTGAGGACTCAGTCATCTGCGGTAAAAACGTTGCAGAGGTTAACAAAATGGTGGATACACCTTTCCTTATCACCGCCGTTGAGCGTGAAGGCGAGGTTTACATACCAGGAGGATACTTCACCATCATGGCTGGAGATATTCTGTCCTATGTGGCTCCAAGACGTGGAACCACCAAGTTCCTTGAGGCTATTGGATACAAGTCCAACAAGGTTTCAGACTGCATGATTATCGGTGGAGGAAAGGCAGCCTACTATCTGGGCTACTCTCTTATAAACCGCGGCATCAAGGTTAAGATTATTGAGCAGAGCCGTGAGAGATGCGAGCAGCTTTCCATTCTTTTGCCTAAGGCAATAATTATTAACGGCGATGGAGTAGACCAGGAGCTGTTAAAGGAAGAGGGAATTGAGTATGTGGAATCCTTCGTTCCACTTACAGGAATCGACGAGGTTAACGTTTTATTAACCCTTCATGCCCGCACTGTTTCAAAAGCCAAGGTAATTACCAAGGTTAACAGAATTGGCTTTAACGAGGCATTAAATAACCTTGAGCTTGGTTCTGTTATATATCCTAAGTTCCTGACAGCTGAGGCTATTGTTGCCTATGTAAGAGCGAGAAGAAATTCCATCAATTCCTCTAATATTGAAACCCTTTATCATATGTATGATTCAAAGGTTGAGGCAATTGAGTTTATTGTAAACGAATCAAAGCTTGCCGGAGTTCCACTAAAGGATTTAAAGGTTAAGGACAACCTTCTTATTTCCTTTATTAACCACCGAGGCAAAATCATCATTCCTTCAGGTAACGACTGTATAGAGAATGGTGATACCGTTATGATTGTTACAACCCATCATGGCTTCATGGACATCGAGGATATCCTGGAGTAGGAGGATCTATGAATAGTTCAGTAATTCGTTACGTACTTGGTAACGTGTTAAAAATAGAGGGAGTTTTAATGTTCCTGCCTGTAATCATTGCCATTTTATATGGTGAGGCAGAGGGAGCATTTTATCTCCTTATAGGAAGTGCCGCCATAGTGATTGGCCTTGTCCTGGGTAGAAAACCTAAGGATTTCACCTTCTACTTCAAGGAAGGATGTGTGGCAACAGGCCTTTCATGGATAGTGCTTTCCGCAGTGGGAGCAATTCCATTTGTGCTTACAGGGGAGATTCCACACTTTGTTGATGCGCTCTTTGAGACCGCATCCGGATTCACCACCACAGGAGCATCTATTATGCCGGACGTGGAGATTCTATGTCACGCATCAGCAACCTGGAGATGCTTTACTCACTGGATTGGCGGAATGGGAGTCTTAGTTTTCCTGTTAGCTATTTTGCCTCTGTCAGGAGGTTCACGTATGAACCTTATGAGAGCTGAGTCACCAGGACCATCAGTTGGAAAGCTGGTTCCTAAGGTTGGCCAGACAGCCCAGATTCTCTATCTTATATATCTGGGACTGACAGTGATTGAATTTCTGTTACTTGCCATTGGCGGAATGCCAGTATTTGAGGCTATGAATACCTCCTTCGCTACAGCAGGTACTGGAGGCTTCGGCTTATTTGCTGATTCCTTTGCCAGCTACGCCCCATATTATCAGTGGGTTGTAACCGTATTTATGGTACTCTTCGGAGTCAACTTCAACATGTATTATTTACTTATCTTCCGTGAGTTTAAGAAGGCTTTCACCATGGAGGAGGTAAAGTATTATATCTTAATTTACCTTGGCGCAGTTGCAATAATCATGACAGATGTAATTAACCGCTGTCAGACCTTTGAGGAGGCTTTGCGTCATTCAACCTTTACGGTGGCATCACTTATGTCAACTACGGGTTTTGCAACCTTAGACTTTAATAACTGGTCAGAGTTGTCAAGAACCACCCTGGTAATCATAATGTTTATTGGTGCCTGCGCTGGTTCTACGGGAGGCGGTATCAAGGTCAGCCGTATTATGATTGCGGCAAAATCTGTCAAAAAGGAATTACTGACTTACGTACACCCTAAGTCAGTTAAAAAGATTCAGTTAGACCATAAGCCAGTGGAGCATGAGGTAATCAGAGCAACCAATGTATATCTGGTAACCTATGTATTACTCTTTACCCTGTCTGTAATTCTTATTTCTTTACAGGGCGAGGATTTAATTACTAATTTCACTGCAGTGGCAGCCACCTTCAACAATATCGGACCAGGTCTTGATATGGTCGGACCTACAGGAAACTATGCATTCTTCAATGATTTCAGCAAGCTGGTGCTCATTGTTGACATGCTGGCCGGAAGACTTGAGCTCTTCCCAATGCTTATACTTTTCTATCCGGTATTATGGAAGGACTTATTTAGTCAGAGCAGAAAGAGAATGAGAAAATAAAGGTTTTTGAAAGGGGTTTATTATGGCTACAGTTTTAAAGGGGGCACCTGTCGCAGCAGCTCTTAACGAGAAAATGACAGGGGATGTTGAGGCCTTAAAGGCAAAGGGAGTTAATCCGACTCTTGCAATCTTCCGTGTGGGAGAGAGAGCTGACGACATAAGCTACGAGCGCGGTGCAATGAAGAGATGTGACCAGGTGGGAGTTAGGGTTAAGAATGTGGTTCTGCCTGAGGATGTGTCAGAGGAAGAGTTCTTTAAGAATTTAGATTCCTTAAACAATGATCCTGAGGTTCACGGAATTCTTATGTTCCGTCCACTGCCTAAGCATATTGACGGTGAGAGGGCAAGAAGAATGTTAAATCCTGCCAAGGATGTGGATGGCTGTACCGACGGTTCACTTGCAGGTGTCTTTACCAACACTGAGCTTGGTTTCCCACCATGTACAGCACAGGCTGCAATGGAGATATTACATCATTACGGAATTGATCCTAAGGGCAAAAAGGCTGTTGTAATAGGCCGTTCCCTTGTAATTGGCCGTCCTGTTGCCATGATGCTCATGCACGAGAATGCGACAGTTACAATTTGCCACACAAGGACACAGGATGTGCCATCCTACACTAAGGAAGCGGAGATTTTAATTGCTGCTTCAGGCCAGATGGAGTCAGTTACTAAGGAATACGTGTCAGAGGGACAAATTCTGATCGATGTGGGAATTGCTTTCAATGAGGAGAAGCAGAAGCTCTGTGGAGATGTGCTTTTCGATGAGGTTGAGCCTATTGTAGGTTACATTACACCAGTTCCTGGTGGAGTTGGATCAGTGACGACCTCGGTTCTTGTTTCTCATGTAGTTTCTGCGGCAATGAGAAGTTTATAATTAAGTGTTTTCAGCCCCCTTTTAGGGGGCTCTTTTTATGTCTGTAAGTAAAGGGGAGGGCAGTAAGTGATTTTGTCAATATGTGTGTTTAATAATTGAAATAATTGTTAAAAATAAGAAAAAGAGTTTTTATCTGGACAATATTACTGTTATTCTGATATCAACAACTATGGGGGCAGGGTTTTATGGACACATTATTATATCCGGTTTTATCATTGACAGCTGCAGTGGTTTTGATTATCGCCATGCCAGTGGTTTTCTCGCAGCATACCAACGATCCCAAAACAGACAGGGCATACAGAGTTTTAATTTCTTTCGTGGTATTTTTTACCTTTATTGATACCCTGTGGGGACTATTTGAGTGCAATATAATCCAGGGCTACAGGTATTTTATGCTGACAGCATCTGTTTATCAGGTGTGTGTTGCTATTGCCACTATGCTGTGGGTAAATTATGTTATGCACTATCTTGGTGATAACCTGCAGTATTTTAATACCTTTTCAGTTATTACACACCTTTTACTCTTAACACAGTTTATTCTGATTCTTTGTAACGCAAGGAGCCCCTTTATTTTTACAATCAACCAGGATGGTGTATATGAAGCACTACAATACAGATACCTATGCTACATAGGTCCTCTGCTTGTTTACATTGTGATTGCTATTATTGCTGCAACATCAATCTGGACAGCGGATAAGATCGAGGACAGAAAACGTTATATAGCAGTTTTCTGCTTTGTTCTTTCACCACTCAGTTTTGGTATTTTGCAGTATGTTTTTCCTAAGGGACCATACCATACCATTGGATATCTGATTGGCTGCTGCATTATCAATACCTTCGTTTTATCTAAGGATTATCGAAAAATTAAATATGAGGAGCTTGAGCAGGCTAAGCTTAAGGCAGAGGCTGCATCACAGGCCAAGACAAGATTTCTCTTTAATATGTCCCATGACTTAAGAACCCCAATGAGCGCTGTTATCGGTTTCGCAGATCTCTTAGAGGAGTCTGTTGATGACAGGGAGGCCCACCTGGGTTATATTGCAAAAATAAGAACCGCATCAAAGGCTCTGCTTGAGTTAATTAACCATGTTCTTGAAATGTCCCGAATTGAGGCTGGCAAAACTGAACTAAATGAGAAAATAATAGACGTGGATAAATTCCTTGAAGAAATCATGGTAGTTTTTGAGGAGCAACTTAAGGAAAAGAGGCTCGAATTTGTAAGAGATTATAATGTTAAGCACAGGTTTATATATAGCGACGAAACCAAGCTTAAGGAAATATATGTAAATATTATTGGAAACGCAGTTAAGTATACACCTGAAGGCGGTAAAATAACCTTTACAGTAACTGAGATTGCCAATGATAACGAGGGATACATCACATTTAGAGCCCAGATTGCTGATAACGGAGTGGGGATGAGCAAGGACTTCCTGCCTCATATATTTGAGAATTTTAGTAGAGAGAAAACAACCACAGACAGCAAGATTGTTGGAACCGGTCTTGGTATGCCTATAGTTAAGCAGCTTGTTGACCTTATGAATGGAGAAATCCATGTCTGGAGTGAGATTGGCGTAGGCTCAAGATTTACGGTGGTAATTCCACATAAGATTGCCGAGGAGGTAGCAGAGGTTACTAAGGCAAGTGAGGGAGAAGTAATTCCTGACAATTATTTTGCCGGAAAGAGGGTACTTCTTACTGAGGATAATGACTTAAATGCCACAATTGCAACCGCCCTTCTTCACAAAAAGGGCTTCGATGTTGACAGAGCCAGAAACGGTAAAGAGTGTCTGGATATGTTAAATGCCGCGGAGGAAGATTATTATCATCTGATTCTGATGGATGTACAGATGCCTATTATGAATGGATATGCTGCAACTAATGCAATCAGGAAGTTCGCAGACGCAGAAAAGGCCCATATTCCAATTGTGGCCATGACAGCAAATGCCTTTGATGAGGATATAAGACGTGCCCGCGAGGAAGGCATGAACGGACATATTTCCAAGCCATTTGAGGCAAACAAGATGTTTGAAACAATTAGGGAGAGCTTGGAATGTTATAATGATTAACCTGAAAAGTTATTGTAAATATAAGGATGGAATCGCCTTAAGGTGAATCCATCCTTTATTATAATCTTGAAAATAAAGGACTATATTAGTAGTATTAAAGTAGATATAGGAGGTGGCTTATGGCTTACAATTTGGAGAAAATATATGAGGACGCTATGGAGGTCTTTTATAATGGCTTCACCTGTGCGGAAACTGTAATGTATACAGTAAAAAAGCATACTACTTTAGATATTCCTGATTCAGCAATTGCCATGAGCTCCGGCTTTCCCTGGGGACTGGGAGGGGGTGGCTGCATATGTGGAGCATTGGCTGCAGCTACCATGACCATAGGTTTTATTACAGGAAAGAAAGAACTGTCGGATGACAGGGACCCTAGATGCTTCGAGGAGACCCTTAAACTCCACAACAGTTTTAAGGAAGAATGTGGGGCAACCTGTTGCCGGATACTTATGAAGGGACTTGAGAGAGACGATCCTAAGCGTAAGGAGAACTGCGCAGGCTATGTAAAGGTAGCCCTTAAGAATATATTTATGATCCTTTCGGAACTTGATCCGGACTGTATTAAGAATGATTAGATGATTTGGGAGATATAAATGCCGTTTTTACCTATTTCAAAACAGGATATGAAGGACAGAGGCATAGACCAGTTAGACTTCGTCTATGTTATCGGTGATGCCTATGTGGACCACTCATCCTTCGGGCCTGCCATTATTGCAAGGGTCCTTGAGAGTCATGGCTATACTGTGGGTATTATTTCCCAGCCGGACTGGAAGGATGATAATTCCATTTCTGTTCTGGGTGAGCCAAGGCTTGCCTTCCTTATTTCAGCGGGAAATATGGATTCCATGGTGAATCATTATTCCGTAAGCAAAAAGAGAAGAGATACAGATGCCTATACTCCGGGAGGTCTTATGGGCAAGCGTCCGGACAGGGCCACTATAGTGTATGGAAATCTTATTAGAAGAAGCTTCAAGAAGACTCCTATTATCATAGGTGGAATCGAGGCTTCACTTAGAAGAATGGGCCACTACGACTACTGGTCCAACCAGATGAAGAGATCTATCCTCCTTGATTCCGGTGCGGATATTATATCCTACGGAATGGGTGAACACTCCATAGTGGAGCTGGCAGATGCCTTGGCTTCAGGGATGGAGGTTTCGGATATCACCTTTATTCGCGGAACAGTGTATAAGGCAAGGTCTTTGGAACAGACGGAAAAGCCTTTGATTTTGCCTAAATTTGAGGAGGTTTTAGCTAGTAAGAGAGCCTATGCCGAATCCTTCGCTATTCAGCATAGAAACACCGACCCCTTCACCGCAAGAACCTTAGTTGAGGAATATGACCACGGGGTATATGTTATCCAGAACCCTCCATCTACACCCCTTACGGAGATGGAGATGGACGATGTGTATGAGCTTCCATATATGAATGCCTATCATCCAAGCTACGAGGCCCTGGGTGGAGTTCCAGCCTGGGGAGATATAAAATTCTCCATAACTTCTAACAGAGGCTGCTTCGGCTCCTGTTCCTTCTGTGCTTTGACCTTCCACCAGGGAAGAATCATTCAGGCCAGGTCCCATGAGTCTATGGTCAGAGAGGCTGAGAGGATGACTAAGGAGGCTGACTTTAAGGGAAATATCTTCGATGTAGGCGGACCTACAGCGGATTTTAGAAAGCCCGCCTGCAGTAAACAGCTTATTAAGGGAGCCTGCCCTAACAGACAGTGCCTCTTCCCAAAGCCCTGCCCTAATTTAGAGGTGGATCACTCGGACTATGTGGCTTTACTTAGAAAGCTTAGAAATATACCGGGAGTTAAGAAGGTATTTATAAGATCTGGAGTCAGATTCGACTATCTCCTTGCAGACAGGGACGACACCTTCTTCAACGAGATGCTTAAATACCATGTGTCCGGCCAGCTAAGGGTTGCACCGGAGCATATTTCAGATTCAGTGCTTAGACTTATGGGCAAGCCCGAAAAGAGTGTCTATAATGCCTTCCTAAAGAAATATGATGATTACAATCAGAAGATAGGCAAAAAGCAGTATGCAGTGCCTTATCTAATGAGCTCCCACCCTGGTTCAACACTTAAGGAGGCCATAGAGCTTGCTGAATATATCAGGGACCTTGGATATATGCCTGAGCAGGTGCAGGATTTCTATCCGACACCATCAACCCTGTCAACAGTAATGTACTATACAGGCTTAGACCCAAGGGATATGACTGAGGTTTATGTTGAGAGAAATCCTCATATGAAGGCTATGCAGAGGGCCCTTATCCAGTACAGAAGGCCAGAGAACTATGACCTTGTTAAGGAGGCTTTACTTAAGGAGGGAAGAGGAGATTTGATTGGTTACGACCATGCAAAATGCCTGATTCCTCCTAGACCATATAAGGCTGATGACAGAAAGGATAAGCCTAAAGGAAAGGGAAATCAGAAGGGGCCTGTAAAGGGAAATGATAAGAAGGCTGCAGGCAAAAGGCCTGTCAGGGGAAACGATAAAAAGACCCCGGGCAGAAATTTCCAAAAGCAAAATGTAAGAAAAGACGGAAGAAAGCAGGGAAAGAGAAAATAATACCATCTATCCTTGCCTAAGCAAAATACAAGTCTTACAATGGTATAGATAGCAGTTGTTTAGCTATGTTAATGAGGAAATGCCAATGAAAAAATTAGTGATTGTTACTTCGACCAGAGCGGAATATGGTCTCCTTAGGCCTATTATGAAGAGGCTCATTTCTGAAAATGAAATTGAGGTCCTAGTGGCAGTGACGGGAGCCCATCTGGACAGATCCTTGGGCTACACAGTGGACGAAATAAGAGAAGATGAGATTCCAATTGACGTGGAGATACCTATACTGGTGGATGGGGATACCCCTGAAGCCATAAGTCAGATACAGGCCAATGCCCTTTTAGGCTTTGGCCAGTATTTTGGGAGGGTAAAGCCAGACGCAGTTATGGTGTTGGGGGACAGGTATGAGACCCTTTCCATATGCCTTGCGGCAGTTAATGCCTGCATACCAATTATCCATCTTCACGGCGGAGAGGCGACTCTTGGAGCCATCGATGAGATGGTAAGAAATGCAATTACCAAAATGAGCTATCTTCATTTTGCCTCCACTGAGGAATATAGAAAGAGAATAATCCAAATGGGGGAGGAGCCAGACAGGGTTTATAACACTGGAGCAATAGGTGTTGAGAACGTTCTTAAGACGGATTTCATGACCCTGCATGAGCTTGAGGAATCCCTTGACTGTGAGCTTACCAATAACTATGCCTTACTAACCTTCCATCCTGTAACAACAGAGCCTGCGGAGGTTGAGAGGCAGTTAATTGAGGTGCTGTCGGCCATGGAGGTTTACCCTAATTTTAAAATACTCTGCACCAAGGCTAATGCTGACGCAGGAGGAAAGAGAATAAATCAGCTGCTTACTGAGTATGCAAGTGACCACAAGAATTTTATTCTTAGAGATTCCCTGGGAGTCAGGAGATATTTAAGCGCTGTAAAATATGCCAAGTTCGTCTTTGGCAATTCATCTTCGGGAATTCTGGAGGTACCATCCTTCCAAATTCCAACCATCAATATTGGTGACAGGCAAAAGGGTCGTATTCAGGCAGACTCTGTCCTTAACTGTCCGCCGGTCAGAGCCCATATCAGAGTGGCTGTGAGAAGGGCGTTGGACCCTGACTTCAGAAAGAGCTTAGCCAATGTAAAAAACCCTTATGAGGGATATGAAACCTGTAAGACAATCTGCAGAGTCACAAGGGATTATCTTATAAATGACAGGTTGAAGGTTCAGAAGCCTTTTTATAATATTTTTGGAGAAATTGATATAGATGAAGATATATAAATGTAGCAGAAGGGGAATTTGCTACTTATAGAAAAACCAATCAGGAGGAAAAGATGGGATTTAAAACAGATATCGAAATCGCACAGGAGTGTGAAAAGAAAAGAATCACTGAGATTGCCAAGACAGCGGGTATTGATGAAAAATATCTTGAACTGTATGGTAATTACAAGGCTAAGCTTGACTATAGCCTTATGAGAGACCTTGCCGACAAGGGGAATGGAAAGCTTATTTTAGTTACAGCTATCACTCCTACACCAGCTGGAGAGGGTAAGACAACCACCTCCGTTGGCCTTACAGATGGTCTTAGAAAGATAGGCAAAAATGCCATCGTAGCTCTTCGTGAGCCATCCCTTGGACCAGTCTTTGGAGTTAAGGGTGGTGCAGCAGGCGGAGGCTATGCCCAGGTAGTTCCTATGGAGGATATCAACCTTCACTTTACAGGTGACTTCCATGCTATCGGAGCAGCGAATAACCTCCTTGCAGCAATGCTTGACAATCATATCCAGCAGGGTAATGCTCTGGGAATAGATGTAAAGAAAATCACCTGGAAACGTGCGGTTGACATGAATGACCGTCAGCTTAGAAATATAATTGACGGTTTAGGCGGCAAGGCTCAGGGAGTGCCAAGAGAAGATGGCTTCGATATCACTGTTGCCTCCGAGGTAATGGCAGTTCTCTGTCTGGCTACTGATATTAAGGATTTAAAAGAACGATTAGGACGTATGATTGTGGCTTACACCTTCGATGATAAGCCGGTAACAGCGGCAGACCTTCACGCAGAAGGCGCAATGGCAGCTTTACTTAAGGATGCCTTAAAGCCTAACCTTGTTCAGACCTTAGAGGGAACACCTGCCTTTATCCACGGTGGACCTTTTGCAAATATTGCCCACGGATGTAACTCTGTACAGGCAACAAAGATGGCTCTTAAGCTTGCAGATTACGCTGTTACTGAGGCAGGCTTCGCAGCAGACCTTGGAGCAGAGAAGTTCCTTGACATCAAGTGCCGCCTTGCGGATCTTCATCCATCAGCCGTAGTAATTGTAGCTACCGTACGTGCCTTAAAGTATCACGGCGGAGTTGCAAAGACAGATTTAAATGATGAGAATTTAGAGGCATTAAAGGCTGGTATGCCTAACCTCTTACGTCACATTGATAATATAAAGAATGTCTTCGGACTTCCATGTGTGGTTGCCATCAATGCCTTCCCAACAGATACCAGGGCTGAGCTTGACTTAGTCGAGGAGGAGTGCAAGAAGTGCGGCGTCAATGTAGCCCTCTCCGAGGTATGGGCTAAGGGCGGCGAAGGCGGGAAGGCTCTCGCTGAGGAGGTTGTTCGTCTCTGTGAGGAGGAGAATCACTTTGATTTTGCCTACGGTTTAGATGAATCCATTGAGGACAAGATTAATGCCATCGTCACAAGAATCTACAGAGGTGCTAAAGTTGAGCTTACAGCCGGAGCCAAGAAGCAGGCAAAACAGCTTACAGAGCTTGGTTATGGTAATCTTCCAATCTGTATGGCCAAGACCCAGTATTCTTTCTCTGATGACCAGAAGTTATACGGAGCGCCAGAAAACTTCGTTGTTACTGTACGAAACTTAAAGGTATCCGCAGGAGCAGGCTTCATTGTGGCCTTAACTGGAGACATTATGACAATGCCAGGCCTTCCCAAGGTTCCATCAGCAGAGAAGATTGATGTGGATGAGAATGGCGTAATTACAGGTCTTTTCTAAATTAAGAATATTAATGTGATTTAGTCACATACTAGAAACCCCTTTCCTGGTTATAATTTTCACAAGTTTGAAATTATGACTAGAGAAAGGGGTTTTTTATGGGACGAACTTTGATTGTGGGTGGTGTTGCAGGAGGAGCAACAGCCGCAGCAAGACTTAGAAGAAGAAACGAGAATGAGGAGATTATCATCTTCGAGAGAGGAGAATACATATCCTACGCAAACTGCGGGCTGCCTTATTTTGTTGGAGATGTAATAAAGAACCGTGATGCACTTTTGTTACAGACTCCGGAGAAGATGAAGGCCTGGTTTAATATAGAGGTGAGAGTGAGAAACGAGGTTATAGCTATTCACCCAGAGAGACACGCTATAGAGGTTAAAGATTTAGAGACTCTTAGGACCTATGAGGAAAGCTATGACAACCTGATCCTCGCCACAGGTTCGTCCCCTCTTAAGCCACCAATTCCGGGAATTGATTCTGAGGGAATCTTCACTGTTTGGACAGTGCCGGATACCGACAGAATAAAGGCTTACATCGGGGAGCAGGGCGCAAAGTCCGCCGCCATTATTGGAGGAGGATTCATCGGTCTTGAGATGGCAGAGAATCTTCATGAACTAAACTTAGAGGTGTCCTTAATCGAGGCCCAGTCCCAGGTAATGGCCCCAGTTGATATGGAGTTAGCTAATATTCTTCACCATAACATGAGGCAAAATGGTGTAGAGCTTGTCCTCGGCGACGGGGTTAAGTCTTTTGCCAGAGTGGGTGAGGAAGTTACAGTAACTCTTTCTTCAGGAAGGGTTATAAAGACCGATATGGTTATCCTTTCCATTGGTGTGCGTCCTAACTCTAAGCTCGCAGAGGAAGCGGGAATAGAGTTAAACAAACGCGGAGGCATCATTGTGGACCAGTCATTCATGACTTCTGCAAAGGATGTCTACGCAGTTGGTGATGTAATAGAGGTGACATCCCCTGTTACAGGTGACAAGACGATGGTTCCTCTCGCAGGACCTGCTAATAAGGAGGCAAGAATCCTTGCAGATATCCTGGTTAATGATAGGAAAACATACAGAGGAACCATGGGCACATCAGTTGCTAAAGTTTTTGATTATAACGTGGCAGCAGTTGGCCTAAATGAGAAGGCTTTAATTGCCATGGGCAAAATAAAGGATCAGGATTATTACAGGGTACTGATCAATCAGAAGTCCCATGCAGGCTATTATCCTGGAGCCAGCATGATTTTCCTTAAAATGCTTTTCGACAGGGAAGGAAAGATTCTTGGTGCACAGATTGTGGGACAGGATGGTGTTGACAAGAGAATAGATACCATTGCCACCATAATGAAGATGGGCGGAAATGTCCATGACCTCGCGGAGCTTGAGTTATCATATGCACCACCATTTTCATCAGCCAAGGACCCTGTGAATATGCTTGGCTTTGTGGCAGAAAATATGCTTGATGGTCTGGTTAGTTTCGTATTCCCATCTGAGCTTGAGACCCTTGATAATACTGTTCTCCTTGATGTCAGAGAGAATATCGAGGTGGAGGCTTTTGCCATAGAAAATGCAGTTAATATTCCTTTAGGAAAGCTTAGAGAGAGAATTGATGAGCTTGATAAGAGTAAGCACATCGTGGTTATATGTGCGGTTGGAGTAAGAGCCAACAATGCAGCGAGAATCCTGACTAACAGGGGCTTTGATAAGGTTTCAATCCTGGTGGGAGGAGCATCCTTCTACAGGTTTCAGTTATCCGGAACGGAGGAAAAGGAGAATGTAAATAAGCCATTAAACATTACAAGGGATGAAGTGAAAATGGATAAGGCAGAGTTAGAGTTAGACTGCTGTGGCCTCCAGTGCCCGGGACCAATAATGCAGGTTTATAAGGCTATGGAGACTATGAAGGAAGGAGAGGTCCTGAAAGTATGCGCCACAGATATGGGCTTTGCACCTGATGTGGAGAGCTGGTGCAGAAGGACTAAAAACACCTTCTTAAGGGTAGAAAAGGATGGCAACAGGAATATTGTTTATATAAGAAAAGGCCAGGCCGAAGACATAAATAAGGACGTAAAAGTAATTGACAGTCCTGAGGGAAAGTCCATAATAGTTTTTTCTGGAGATTTAGATAAGGTGCTTGCATCCTTTATTATTGCTAACGGTGCAGCCTCCATGGGAAGACCGGTAACCATGTTCTTCACCTTCTGGGGCTTAAATGTATTAAGAAAGACTAATTCGCCTAAGGTTAAGAAAAACCTTATAGAGAAAATGTTTGGAATGATGATGCCTAAGGGTTCCACTAAACTTAAGCTCTCCAAGATGAATATGGGTGGAATGGGAACAGCCATGATGAAGATGGTAATGAAGAAGAAAAACGTTTCATCCTTAGAGGAGCTTATGGACCAGGCTAAGGCTAACGGAGTTAAGCTCTGTGCCTGCACCATGAGTATGGATATCATGGGTATTAAAAAGGAAGAGTTAATCGATGGAGTAGAGTATGTAGGTGTTGCAAGCTACTTAGGTGACGCCGAAGAATCAAATGTAAATCTCTTCATATAGTTCCATATTATGTCTTGGGGCCCTGGTTTTCCAGGGCCTCAAAAACTACTTGTAATAATTATTTAAGGAAGCTAAACTAGGTCTAGAAAAGGAAAGGGAGGAGAATTATGTATATAGATGCCATACCATTTCTTGATTCACTTGGTAAAGCAGAGAGAGAACTCTTTGATTCCTCAATACATCCCGCACACTTTGAAAAGGGACATATTATTCACCTTGGAACTGGTGACTGTGTGGGACTTTTGTATGTGGAAAGTGGTTCAATAAGAGTTTATATGACCTCCAATGAGGGAAGGGAGGTTACCCTTTTTAGAATAGAAAAGGGGGATGTCTGCGTGCTGTCTGCATCCTGCGTCCTTGAGGCTGTGGACTTTGAGGTGACTATAGAGGCTGAGACCGACACGGAGGTCATGGAGCTTCCGGCCAGTGTTTTTGCCAGATTAGTAAGGGAGAATAAGGATGTTGAACTCTTTAGTTACAAGGTAACCACGGAGCGCTTCTCAGATGTAATGTGGGCAATGCAGCAGATTCTCTTTTTAAGCTTCGACAAAAGGCTTGCGGGCTTCTTAATTCAGGAATGCCAGAAGAATAATACGGACACAATCTGTATGACTCATGACCAGATTGCCAAGAACCTTGGATCTGCCAGGGAAGTGGTGTCAAGGATGCTTAAGAATTTTGAAAAGGAAGGCATGGTCAGCCTTAGTAAGGGCAGGATAACCCTCACTGACTGCAAGGCCTTAAATCGAATTTAAAAATAAGACCGGCCATTTTGCCTGTTAAGGCTAATGGCAAGTATCACAAAAAAAGCTGACGTAACCATCTTCACCGGGACATAGGGGGTCCAGAAATGCATGTAAGAGATTATCAGCAATATTAACAGGGTCACAGAATATATTGTTAGGATTATTTTATTAGTAAGTGCATTCATACAACCATTATAGTACAACTGTTGGAATATGGAGCTTTTTTTTGAGAATAATTGTGAAAAAGACCTAATAGGACTTGATAAAGAATAAACAATTCACAAATAGTTGTATTTTATTTGAAACAATAAAGTGATATAATTATCACAGCTTTAGGCAATTTATAAATAAAGAAATGGAGTATGAGACATGAGAGACATTAATTTAGAAATGTACGGCATTACAGGTACTACAGAAATCGTCTACAATCCATCCTACGATGAATTATTCAACGAAGAGACCAAGGCAGAGCTTACAGGCTACGAAGTAGGTCGGGTATCTGAACTTGGAGCTGTCAACGTAATGACAGGTATCTATACAGGACGTTCTCCTAAGGACAAGTACATTGTTATGGATGAGAACAGCAAGAACACAGTATGGTGGAATACTCCAGAGTATCCAAATGACAACCACGAGATGTCAGAGGATGTTTGGGCTAAGGTTAAGGACATTGCCAAGAAGGAATTATGCAACAAGAGATTATTTGTTGTTGATGCTTTCTGCGGTGCAAACAAGGATTCCAGAATGGCAATACGTTTCATTATGGAAGTAGCTTGGCAGGCACATTTTGTAAAGAACATGTTCATTATCCCAACTGATGAGGAGTTAGAGAACTTTGAGCCTGACTTCATTATCTACAATGCATCCAAGGCTAAGGTAGAAAACTTTAAGGAGTTAGGATTAAATTCCGAGACCTGCGTTGCTTTCAATATCACTTCCAGAGAGCAGGTTATTATTAATACATGGTACGGCGGTGAGATGAAGAAGGGTATGTTCTCCATGATGAACACCTATCTCCCCCTCAAGGGCATTGCGTCCATGCACTGCTCCGCAAATACAGATATGCATTTTTGACAGCACTTGTGTTTTTGCTGTCACCGGCGGGGGCGTTGTCAGGTGTACATGCACTGGATAATGAAACAGAGAAGGCCGCATCTGAAAATAATGCTTTGGTATTAAGTGACAACGTGCTCTCTGAGGATCAACACTTTCCGGAATAAAGTGATCTTCCCAGATATGAAGTCCGTTCTGTTCTTCGCACTCAATTCCGACCCCG
>JAZQNS010000041.1:0-2537 GCA_045627425.1 Lachnospiraceae bacterium
AAGAGTGAGCTGCGCTCTGTTTACAACAGCATGATTAAAGTTAATAAGGAATCCCCTCTGTACAAGATCCAGGGTGCCGACACAGGCGAAGCTTCGCGTTTTGCCATTGATGTCAAGGAAGCATCCATGAACCTTGTTAAGACTGCTATGTCTCTTTCCACTGACGGGGATGCCACTCAGGGCAGCTTCAAGAAACAGGCTGCTGCCTCAAGTAATCCTGAGCTTGTTGCTGTAAACTACATAGGCGACGAAGAGAGAGAGGGCGACTTAACCGAGACCTTCTCATTAGAAGTAAAGGATCTGGCTAAGCCACAGATTAACGCCGGCAACATTTTGCCGGAGCGGGAGAAGGACATTGCTCCAGGTCAGTACACCTTCGATTTTGAGAATACCAATTCAGCATATGAATTCTCCTTCACAGTAGGTGAGAATGATACCAATAAATCAGTTCAGTCTAAGATTGCAAGACTGATGAACAAGGCCAACATTGGCGTAAATGCCTTCGTTGACTCCCAGGATGGCGACAGCCAGTTAATTATCACCTCCAAGGAGACCGGACTTTCTGAGACCGAGGACTTCCTATTTAAGATTAGTCCTTCCGGCGACAGAACATCCGCCAAAGCCCTTGAAAAGCTAGGAATCGACTATGTTGCTCAGGAAGCATCCAACTCTTCCTTCCTATTAAATGGATCCGAGCATCAGTCCCTAAGCAACACCTTCACCATCAACAAGGAATTCGAGGTCAGCCTCCTTGGCACCTCCGAAGAAGGCGAAGCTGTTGAAATTGGCTTCGAGGACGATGTGGAGGCAGTATACGAGAATGTAAAGAAGCTTATCTCTGCATATAACGCAGCACTTCAGACAGCTTCCAAATATAATACAGAAGGAAATCAGCACACTTCCAAGCTGATCCACAACCTGTCTTCAGTGGCTGACTCCTACAAGTCAACACTTGAAAACATGGGACTTAGCATTGGAATAGATGGCTTCATTACCATCAACAAGGAGGCCTTAAGCGATGCTGTAAGCTCCGATGTGGGCGGCACCGTCTATGCCGAGCTAAACAACTTCAAGAACGCCGCATCTGCCAAGGCTAACCAGATAGCCCTAAACCCAATGGAATACGTAAACAAGGTTGTGGTTGCCTACAAGAACCCAGGCCAGGGCTTCAACACCCCATACTCCACATCACTTTATGCAGGAATGATGGTGGATACGACAATATAACATATAGACATAATAAAACCGGAGTCTTTAGGGACTCCGGTTTTTTATAAGGTCACTCTCTTAGATCGCCTCAGCTTATTCATGTTGTCCACGAAATGCTTTATGTCCATTTCGTGATATGGATAATACATTTCTACAATTGTCTCAATAGGAACCTCATCATTAAATTCTTCTAGGCTTCTTCTTTTAGCCACTCTATAGTCTTTTTTATTCCATCTTCAAAACTTGTCTCTGCCTTAAAGCCCGTATCTCTCTCAAGCTTGGATATATCACATGAAAGATGCATTACCGCCTTCTCCCCATATGGCTTTTCACCAAGACCAAGTTCTATTTCTTTATCTACTATATCTCTTGCCTCGAAAAGGAACTCCTTCAAAGGCTTAGATTTGCCCGAACCAATCACATATACCTCGCCATCAACTCCGTTCTCCGCCAGCAGGAGTAAGGCTCTTGCAACATCACCAGTATAAATAAAATCCCATATCTGTTCGCCCCCGGACAAGGAAGGCTTTCTTCCCGCCAAAAGTTCTGTCAAAGTGTAGTTTATAACTGACTGCGGCTGACATTTCGGACCGTAAGCAGACAGAATCCTTGGCCATATGTGTCTAATTCCCTTCTGCCTGCATGCTAATCTGGTAAGCATTCCCGCAGACAACTTGGCGATACCATAAGCAGTTTCCGGATTCGCTGGCAAATCCTCAGTCAGGGTCATCTCCGTTCTCCCATACTCAGCCTGAGAACCAGCCCCTACAAAAACACTGCATTTGAGTCTTTCTGCAAGATCTACAGCATCAAGTGCGTACTCCACATTCTTTGCCTGATCTGCAAGACGGTTTCTCTCTAAATCTCCTGCAGTTGCAGCCCATGCAAGGTGTATAAAAACATCGCACTGCAAATCGTCATAAAAATTCTTGATTTCTGAAAGAGCACATTCCCTTGTCTTCACATTATCAGATTGATTGATTCTTCCCAGGTTTTTTGATCCAGGATTTGCAATTGCAAGAACCTCTATATTCTGTTTAATGCACTCCTCTACAATCGCAGTTCCAAGGGATGAGGTCGCACCAGTTAGCGCTATTCTTTTTATCATATAATACCTTTTCTATATACTTGTTTTATTTGTATTAGCAGACAGAAGCGAAGCACCGCCGTCCACATTAATCACCGCGCCAGTCACATATGACGCATCATCTGACACTAGGAAGAGAGCCGCCTTTGCTATTTCCACAGGCTTTGCGATTCTTCCAATAGGAATAGTTCCATCAAATCTCGAAAAATCTCTGTTTGTAAAGAGGTTTGTTTCTGTAAGT
>JAZQNS010000042.1:0-22227 GCA_045627425.1 Lachnospiraceae bacterium
TGCTCGATTGAGCTGTAGTTCATATCAACCAGCAGGACACCCAGGGACGTTCTTCCATCTTTTGTTAACTCCACAGCCCTTGAAAGAGATACTACCCAGTGATACTGGTAGCTTAAATCGTCATAGAGATGCTCAACATGGGGAGTTGAAAAATGGAGATTTTCAATCTGTGAAAGGGAAATAGTAAACCAGGACTGTCCAGCAATATCCACATCATCCTTCTCTAAAGCTACCGGCGCAGCAGTAACCAGAGAACCTGTGCTGTCATATAAAGAGATATTGATAAGGTTGTCCTTGTTGACCTCATAGAGCAGGGTCATTTCAGAATTAATAGACTCCTTGGCCAGATCTCTGTCCTTTATTACAGAATAATACATGGTATCAGAGATGCGGCGCATGGATTTTAAGTAAACTTCTATGTTGTTGTTAGTCTGGTTTAAAAGCTGGGAAGCATACTGCTCCTTCTGCTTAGCCAGATTGTTAGAGTACCAGGAATACAGAGTAAGTCCAAGAACGAGCATGCATATAGCCGAAATCAGAGTAAATGACAAGGCAATAAGTTTCTGGATGGACTGGCCTCTGAAGGTGTTTCGGTACCAGTCCCTTATTTTCAAAATAAGGGCTCTCATAGTTATTCTTCCTTTAAACTGTCTCTGTATTTTGATGGCGAAACGCCGAACTTTCTCTTAAATACGTAGCTGAAATAATTGGCATCCTGATAGCCAACCTTCTCAGCCACCACGTAGGTCTTGTCCTGTCCCTCCATTATCAGCCTCTCTGCCACCTCCATGCGGTAGTCAGTGAGATAATTAATGAAGGTTTTGCCTGTTTCCTTCTTAAACTGAGTTGAGAAGTGGGCGTTGGAAACACCTAAATATCCACATATGGTCTCAAGACTAAGCTCCTGCTCGGCAAAATGATCCTTGACGTAGTCTCTGGCTCTCTCCACAAAGGATCTGCTGTTGTCAGCCTCTGTTGTGTTTAAAAGAGCTTTCATTTTGCCTCCCTGGTCCATAAGGAATCTTCCCAGGGAATCAGGGGAGTCTAGACTCATAACCTGCTGCATCAGGTTGTTCATGTCAGACTTGATAGAACTTAAAGCCTCATCATTGTTGGTGTAAAACCTAAAGAGCTCAGTGGCCAGTTCCATCAGGAAAATCTGAAACTGTCCTGGATTCATTGGGCTCATAAGAAGTCTGTCCCTAAGGGCATTAACCCTTTCATTTAACTCCTCGTCGCTCTTAAATTTCACAGCCTTAAGATATGCCTGGATATAGGACTCGGTCCAACCAGTGTCTGAGTTCTGTACAGGCTCAACCTCAGAGATTCTAATAGCTCTTGAGTGACCGTACTGGGTTCTGTAGGATGCAGCTGACTTGGCGCCCTCGTAGGACATTGGAAGTCCCACGGCCTCTGTGCACTCATAGCCAATTCCTGCTGTCATCTGTATATTCATCTGGGCTCTTGCGAGCTTGCAGATTCTGTCTAATTCATCTGTGTAGGTTGTTATATCCTCCATTTTGTCGAAGGCGGAGAATACAACCACGTCCTCAAGGTAGGTTAAAACCTTGGAGTAGAACTTGCCCCTAAGCTTATCCTCTATGAATTTCTTGGCTGACATGTGAAGCATGAGCTGGTCCATGGACTCCTCGTCACCATTATCAACCAGATAGGGACTTATATGGAAGGCTGTTACCACAAATATGGAGCCCTCTACATTTATCTGATAATCGTCAATATATTTCTGTATTTCATGTTCTGGAATTCTTCCGGCAATCAAGGATACAAAGAAATTGTCCTGAAGCAGTGGAAGACTTTCCTCATAGTAGGTTTTTAACTGTTTAATATCCCTTCTCTCAGAGGATTCATTGTCAAGCTTGTTGTGAAGATTCTCGAATACCTCTTTCAGCTCCTGGAAGTTGAGAGGCTTAAGGAGATAGCTCTCCGCTTCGATTTCTATAGCCTCCTTGGCATACTCGAACTCATCAAAGCCTGAAAAGAAAATAACTCTTGTGTTAGGGCTTGTCTTTCTGATTTCCCTTGCCATGGACAATCCATCCATATATGGCATCTTAATATCAGACAAAACTACATCCACCCTGTTGTTCTCCACGAACTCTAAGCCCTCAAGCCCATTTCTGGCTTTGCCAAGAAGACTGTAGCCCATGGCATTCCAGTCCATCTTCTTCTCTATGACATTGATTACCTCTTCCTCGTCATCAACAAGGAGAACAGAATATAAACTCATTAGGCACCATACTTTCTGTTAAGATAAAACCAGGAAACTAATAATACAGCTGTTCCAAGGAGAATGATTGCTATTCCAAAGGATTCAGCAACAACCATAATTGCACCTGCAAGTACGTTGACAAAGCCGTAAGCGCAAAGTATGATACCTGCTCCACGGGCATATTTTGCCTCATCCTTCATAGGTGTCACATTGGTCTTTCCCCTGAACATGGTTACATCCTTGGTCATAATCGTTCTAATTCCATAATAAAAACAAATAACGGCAATAAGGAATGTGATGCCGGATACATCTAGCAAATTCTGCATAAATATTTCCCCTTAAAAAAATTGACGGCTGGGGGTACCAGCCGCCAATTAAAATTATAAACGATTCTTTACTTCTTTGCTACATACTTTCTGATATCTAAGGAAATAGCAACGAAGATTACGATACCGATGGCAATGTACTGCATGTTGTTATCAACACCCATGTACTGAAGAGCTGCCTTTAAGAGCTCGAATACCGCAACACCGATGATAGCGGAAGAAACCTTACCACGTCCACCGGTAACGGATACACCACCGATTGTACAAGCAGCGATGGCCTCCATCTCGTAGCCGTAACCTAAGTTAACGGATGCGCCGCCGGCCTTTGCGCCCAACATAAAGCCTGCAAGTCCATACATAGCTGCTGCCTTCATATAAATTAAAACCATAGTAGTACGTACTGGAACACCTGCCACCTCTGCAGCCTGTGGGTTACCACCGATAGCATACATGTACTTGCCGTGACGGGTCATGTTGAAGATGAACCATGTCACTGCTGCAACTATAACTGCTATCCACACCAGCCAGGACAGTCCAAGGAACTTGCCGGAGGAAACCTGAGTATACTCTGTTACATAACCACCGAGTGGAGTTGCTCCGGTGTAGATAAGAGCAAGTCCATAAACGATTTCCATCATAGCCAGGGTTGCAATGAATGGAGGTACATTCAGGAAGGCAATAAAGAATCCTGTGACTGCACCAAAAGCTGCTGTGATAGCCATTACAATTAACAATACTACGAAAATATTCATTGGCTCCATGCCTTCGTAGAACTTACCAGAGTAATCAATTCTCTGAAGTAAGGTACCAGCGATACATGCACCGAAGCCGATCATACGTCCAGCGGAAAGGTCGCATCCTGCAGTGATTACACAGCCTGCAATACCTAACGCAATTACCAGACGGAAGCTCATGTTATTCAGAATGTTCATGAAGTTATTTGTTGTCAGGAAGTTATCAGCTGTAAGTCCTGTGTAAATAACCAAGATGAACATAATGATAATGACGCCATTATTGATTAAAAAGTCTTTTACTTTTTGCTGTCTCGTCTTTTCCATTTCGTCTCTCCTATCTCAAGTTAGAACTGGGTAGCCAGCTTCATGATATTTTCCTGGGTCATCTCTTCCTTAACGTCAATCTCACCTGTAAGCTTACCGTTGCACATTACGCATACACGGTCACTCATACCAATGAGCTCTGGCATTTCTGAGGAAATCATGATGATTGCCTTACCTGATGCTGCTAAATCGTTCATTATTTCATAGATTTCGTGCTTTGCTCCTACGTCGATTCCTCGTGTAGGCTCGTCCATAATAAGAACCTCAGGATCTGTTGCTAACCAACGGCTAACGATAACCTTCTGCTGGTTTCCTCCGGAGAGGTTAGCGATGTGCTCCGCCTTACTTGGTGTCTTAATTCTAAGACGGTCAATATTATCGTCAACTACCTTGTTTATTCTCTTATGGTCAAGTACAAAGCCTGCCTTTAAGAACTTGTTATATACAGAGACACCTACATTATCTTTAATAGAAAGGCATCCGAAAATACCATTTCCACGTCTGTCTTCTGTTATAAGACCGATACCGGCCTTCATGGCATCCTTAGGATTTTTTATGTTAACCTTGTTTCCATCAATGAAGACTTCTCCGGCACTAAGCTTTCTGATACCGAATAAGCCCTCCATAAGCTCAGTTCTCTGAGCTCCAACTAGTCCACCAAATCCTAATATTTCGCCTGCTCGTAAGTTGAAAGATACATTCTGGAAGGATTTTTCATGAATTGAAGAGAAGTTCTTCACTTCCATTACTACATCTCCTGGCTTGTTCTTTCTTTCTGGATAGATGTTTGTAAGCTCGCGGCCTACCATCTTTGCGATAATCTCATCTGTAGTTAAGGAGTCTGTCTCCCATGTTCCTACATATGTACCGTCTCTCATAATAGTTACATCGTCTGAGATTCTCTTAATCTCGTCCATCTTATGAGAGATATAAACCATTGATACACCCTTCTTCTTTAAATCATTCATGATTCTGAAGAGTGTCTCTACCTCGTTATCTGATAATGAAGATGTTGGCTCATCGAAGATAACAACCTTGGCATCCATTGAAACTGCCTTGGCAATCTCTACAGACTGCATCTGGCCTATGGACAGGGTGCCAAGCTGTGCCTTAGGTTCGAAGTCTAAACCTACTTCGTCTAACCACATCTTACATTCTTCATTCATTCTCTTGTGATCAATGACCTGGAAAGGTCCAAATTTATGTGCAGGATATCTTCCAATGAAGAGATTCTCTGCAACGGATCTTGCTAATACAGGCTGAAGTTCCTGATGTACCATGGCGATACCCAGCTTCATGGCCTCGTCAGGATTATTAATCTCAACCTTCTCACCATCTAAAATAATTTCTCCCTGATCCATATGATAGATACCAAAGAGACATTTCATGAGTGTGGACTTACCCGCACCATTCTCACCCATTAATGCATGAATGGTACCTGGACGGATGGCTAAATTTACCTGATCTAATGCCTTTACGCCGGGGAAAGACTTGCATACGCCTTTAAGCTCTAATTTGTAATCTGCCACTTGTCTTTTGTCCCCCTTCTTAATTTTTAAAAAAGGTGCAGGCGGGTAACCACCTGCACCTAAGTTTATTCCTTTATTACTTTAAGGAGTCTAAGATTTCCTGAGCGTTGTCAGCTGTTACCATTACGTAGTCAGAGCAGTAGTAGTGATCTACAGACTCACCAAGAAGGTAGCTAACTGCACGATCAGCTGCGGAATGGGACTGTGCGATATGATCGTTGAATACAGTACCTGTCATTGTTCCTGCTAATACATCCTCACAAGCCTCAGAAAGAGCATCAACACCTACTAAGAAGATGTCTGTTCCAACTGTTCTGCCTGCCTGGTTGATAGACTCTAATGCACCAAGTGCCATAGCGTCGTTGTTGCAGAATACAACTTCGATCTTGTCGCCGAACTGAGATAATGCGTTTGCAACTAAGCCCTGAGCTGTAGCCTGATCCCAGTTACCAACCTGATCATATAAGCACTCAACTGCTAAACCAGCATCCTGAAGAGCGGATACGGAGAACTCTGTTCTGTACTGAGCATCAATGTTCTCTGGGTCACCCTCGATCATGATGTACTGGATTACGCCGTCGCCGTTTAAGTCAACTGTGTCCATGCCAAGGTTAGCAATAATCTGTCCCTGATATGTACCGGACTGTCTAGCGTCACAACCAACATATGTTACATCCCAGTTGTTGTCAGCCCATCTCTGCTGCTCATCAGCATCTGGCTCACGGTTGATGTATACAAGTGGAATACCTGCCTCAACTACCATATCAGTAATAGTAGCTGCGGAAGAAGAGTTAACTGGGTTTACGATTAAAACGTCAACACCTGCTGTGATGAAGTTCTGAATCTGACCTGTCTGTGTAGCCTGATCGTTAGCACCGTCAACGATGTCGATATTGTCCTTGCTAAATCCTAAGCTTACTAAGTAGTTCTCTAACTCATTTCTGAAAAGAGTCATGAAGTTATCGGAGAACTGATAGATACATACGCCAACCTTCATGTCAGCATATCCGCTTGCCTCTGTTTTGTCACCTGTGTTACCTTCGGATGTATTTGTGTCGCCACCCTTGTTACATCCAGCGAGTACGCCAATTACCATTACTAAAACTAATAAAAGGCTTAAAAGTTTCTTCTTCATTTGAAATCCTCCTTTGAAAGAATCCTTTTTGGAGGGTGTCTCCCTCCTGACAAAGACTATTATAGTTTTACTGCTCTCCTAAAAAAACAGAAAATCCTTTTTTCTTTCTTGAAAATCTTATGGTGATAATTGTGAATAGTGACCATTTTTCTTTCCTTTAGCCCTGGGAATTTTTAGGCACATTGTATAAGATTGACAAAAAAAAGCCTGGGTTGTAGAGTATAAACCATAGAATTTCTAAGAAATGAGGGTTAATTATGAGAGCATCAGAATTAAAATCATCCCTTAAGGGTCAGAGTTATCAGGAGAGACTTAACTTATTATATGTAGACAGTAATCTTCTTCCATATCAGACTAATAGATATGAAAAAGCAATTGATTCCTTTATCAATACCTTCGGTGACATGGAAGTTACTATATTCTCAGCCCCAGGACGTACAGAGGTCTGTGGCAATCATACAGATCACCAGCATGGACACGTCCTTGCAGCCTCTGTAAATGTGGATGCTATTGCAGTAGCTTCTAAGAACGATGATAATATCATCCGAATTCTGTCAGAGGGATATGATATAGAAGAAATTTCCCTCACAGATCTTAATAAAGACGCTTCAGAGGAAGGGACAACCAAGGCCCTGATAAGAGGAGTTGCCAAGGGCTTAAAGGACAGAGGATACGAGATTTTTGGTTTCGATGCCTATGTTACCTCCGATGTGTTAATCGGTGCCGGCCTATCCTCATCAGCTGCCTTTGAGGTTCTGGTAGGTGCAGTGCTCTCCGGTTTCTATAATAATGAAAAGATTTCCTCAGAAACTCTGGCTATAGTTGGTCAGTATGCCGAGAATGTATACTTCGGCAAGCCATGTGGTCTGATGGACCAAATGGCATGTGCTACAGGAAACCTTATTCACATTGATTTTGCCGACCCTGAGAACCCAGTGACAGAGCAGGTGGCATTAGACCTTTCCAAATATAACTATAGCCTGTGTATCACCAACACCAGGGGTTCCCACGCCAACCTTACTCCAGACTATGCAGCTATTACAAATGAGATGAGAGCTGCTGCTAAGGTTCTCGGAAGGGAGGTTCTCGGAGACGTAAGCCTCAAGGAATTAACTGAAAAGTTCCCGGCTATCAGAGATGCTGCCGGTGACAGAGCCTTATTGCGTGCTATACATTATGTAACCGAAAATGGCAGAGTCCTTGACATGGTAGCCTTACTTAAATCAGAAGACTTTGATGGATTCCTAAAGGTTGTAAAGGCCTCCGGAGATTCCTCCTACAAGTATTTACAGAATGTATTCTCACCATCAGATCCTTCCGTTCAGGGAGTGTCAGTAGGACTTTCAATCAGCGAGTTAGTACTTAGCCAAAGAGGTGTTGCCAGAGTTCACGGCGGCGGTTTTGCCGGAACAATTCAGGCCTTTGTTCCAACCGATCTCGTAGCTGATTACCAGAGACAGATGAACAATGTATTTGGAGAGGGTTCCTCAGTAGCCCTTCAGATTAGATCTCTTGGCGGGGTCACCGTTTTTTAACGATATGGGTTTATAATGGAGAGTGGAGTTTTGCTTCACTCTCTTTTTTATTTGACAATTTTAAGCGAGGGTTTCAATGAAGAAGGATAAAAACAAGAGAATACGAATTGGCTGGACCATTTTCATAACATTATTTACTCTTTTATACGTGGTAACAATAATACACTATTCTTCCCCTGACAGAAGTCCGAAGAGCATGATTTACATAAACAGCGGATGGACAGTAAGCTACCACGAAAACGAGGAAAATGTAAATCACTGGTCAAATTATTCTTTTGATACCCTGGACCGCGGTGAGGTTTTCACCATGACAAGAGCCTTTACTCAGGAGGAATGTATATCTTCAGCTGTACTATGCGTGTACTCCATGCATTCGGCAGTCACTGTAAAGGTGGGAAATGAGGTTATCTACACCTTTGGCCATGAGTTATATGAAAAAAACAAACTGTTAGGCTATGGCTGGCACTATATGGTTCTTGATGACGATTATGCAGGCCAGGAGATTGAAATATCTTATATTGCCTCAGAAAACAAAGCTTTTTCATCCCTGCCTACACCAAAACTATACTCAGGAACCTCAATTACACAGGAGCTACTATCAGGCAGCCGCATCACCCTTTCCATCTGCCTCTTCCTCCTGGTATTTGGCCTCCTTGGTATGGGTTACTCCATAGTAATAGGAATACACACTGATGAATTCATCAAAACATTCTTTATCAGTCTTTTTGCCGTTACTGCTGGTCTTTGGGCAATGTCCAACAATGACCTATTAGCCCTTTTCGTGTCAGACCTTAATATTAAAACCTATTTTGAATACCTCTGTTTCTATTTTATGTCTATTCCATTTGTCTGTTACTTTGGAAACATCGTGCAGAACGACAAAACGGCGCCTATATGGATGACTATGTATTCATACGTTACTGTTTTTGGCAACATGCTTTTCTTCGCCATCGTGATTATATTTAATGCTGCCGGCATAGCTCACTTCCCAACTTTCGTGAGCTTCCAGCACATACTGATCCTTCACACCGCAGTCTTTGTAATCGTACAGACAAGAGAGCGGCAGCATAGAACCAATGACGTGAATATGGTACTTGCCATAGGATTTGCCCTGGCAATCATTGTGGCTTTTGCAGAGATGGCCAAGTATAACATAGGCAAGTACATTACGGGCTTTGACAACAATACCTACAATAATTCTCTGGCCTACTCTGCCTTAATAATAGTATTGTCCATGATTGCAGACTTTCTGTTCAGGATCACAAAAAGGATTAAATCCCAGGCAACAGAGGAGGCCCTTCTTCAAATGGCCTACACTGATGAGCTTACCGGCCTCGCAAACAGAAGAAAATGCGATGAAACTCTTGAGAATATTGGAGACAGTGGCATAAATTATGCCTTAATCAGCTTCGACCTTAACAATCTTAAAGAAACCAATGACTCTCTTGGTCACCAGGCAGGCGACATGATGCTAAGAAACTTCTCAGAGACCCTCCAGGCATCCTTCCCAAAGAACTCGGTACTTGGAAGAATCGGTGGAGATGAGTTCGTAGCCTTCATACCAGAAGCTACCGAAAAGGATGTGACAGGATACATTAATGAACTTGAGAGGCAGATGCGAATTCTTAATTCATCCTCCGAGAGTGGCATCAAAATGTCCACAGCCTACGGAGTAGCCTTCAGCACTGAAGATCCTGATTTTGCCATGGTTACAAGAATTGCTGACCAGCGAATGTACGAAAACAAGCGCAAATACAAGCAACAGAAGAACAGAGAATAAATAATATATAAAACTGAATAATTATTACTTAAGTTCCCTTCAACACATTGATATAGATTTTTCACTATGCTAAAATATATTCAAATGTGTGTGTGTTCTGTAACTTGTTACAGATTTGAAGGGAGCTTTTAAGTGTATTTAAGAAACATATCTGACGACACAGAGATCAGTCTCTTTGTCCATAAGGGTGACAAAATAGTCCGTCTTCACCAGCGTACTCCTATTCTTTCTCAGGCTGACAAAATCTTTCTGGCAAGGAATACCAACCCTGACTATGACACCTGCGTCATGAAAATGATTATGCATTCCGGTCAGGCTGTAAGGTTAAACGCCCCTGGTGTTACATATCACTGTCTGGGAATTGTAAATGACGTCCCTTACTTCTTTAAGAATGTTAAGGTATCCAGACTTGAACTTCCAGATGCCGGACTATGTGAGCTTCTCCGCACCACGGAACGTGGTGAGAAGCACGACCGCCGTGCCAACTTCAGACTCTACCTTGGCATCGACGGGGATATTTCGATCTCCAAGGATATACCTGTGGAGTCAGCAACCATCAAGGACATCAGTCTTGGCGGCATCGGCGTGATTGTGCCTAAGACAGTTCCTATCGAGCTTGGAAAGGATCTCACTGTTACCTTCAGAGACTACTCCGCTCTCACCCACACCTCTTCTGATTTACTCTTTAACCTTGAGGCACGACCAGTCAGAATCGAGGATGCAGATGAGGATAACTACATTGTTGGATGTACACTGTTAAGCTACAACGAGACAGTTCTTAATAAATATATTATGTTTAAGCAAAGGGAAATAAAAGCATGAAAATAGTTGTGTTAGACGGCTACACAGAGAATCCTGGCGACTTAAGCTACGATGCTTTAGCTGCTTTAGGTGATTTGACCGTATATGATGACACCAAGCCTGAGGACATGATTAGTCACATAGGCGACGCAGACATTGCCATCTGCAACAAGGTGTACATGACCAGGGAAATAATCGAGGCATGCCCTAACTTAAAATTCATTACCCTCTTCGCCACAGGCTACAACAAGATTGACCTTGATGCTTGCAGAGAGCACGGAATCGTGGTTAGCAATGCCCCTAAATACGGAACCTACGGAGTTGCCCAGCATACAATGGGACTACTCCTTGAACTTACCCAGAGATGCGGTGCCCACGATGAGGCTGTAAAACGTGGTCAGTGGGCTGAGTCCGAATCCTGGTGCTTCTACAACTATCCTATTATTGATTTATACGGCAAAACAGTGGGAGTTATCGGCATGGGTATGATTGGAAATGCCTTCGCCAACATGGTTCTCCCCTTCGGAGCAGAGGTGCTCTACTATAACCCTCACAGAAAGCCCGAACTTGAGAATGACCACATTCACTATGCAGAGCTTTCAGAGATTTATGAGAAGTGCGATATTATCTCCATGCACTGCCCATTATTCCCAGAAAACACTAAGATGATCAATGAGGAATCCATAGGCAAAATGAAAGACGGAGTTATCTTCCTAAACACCGCAAGAGGCGGGCTGGTAGATGAGGACGCAATGCTTAAGGCCTTAAAATCCGGTAAGGTATACGCCGCAGGTCTTGATGTTGTCGCCACAGAGCCAATGCCAGCAGGACATCCTTTCATGGAGTTAGACAACGTAATCCTAACCCCTCATATGGCCTGGGCCTCAAAGGGCTGCAGACAGAAGGTAATGGATATTGTCTGTGACAACATCAAAGCCTTCCAGAAAGGAAATCCTCAAAACGTAGTATCATAAACAAAACCCCAGCCTAGGCTGGGGTTTTATTATTTCTAGTTATCTTCATTTATTCTGGCAACTCTCCTGTTGAAAGCCTCCACCATAACTTCATAGAAGTCCTTGGCAATCCACTCCTCGCCAATAAAGGCGGGATATGAATGCAGGGTTTCCTCTATTTCCAGTCTAAGCTTCTTCTGCGCTTTCTCCTCACCAAGAGGTACTACTGAGAAACCAGTAGTTGCGTAGGCCTTGCTCTTAAGTGTAACCTTCACATACTCATCGGAGAATGAGGACCAGGCCTCTTTAATTTTGCCTCGGTTTTCAGGGGACTCATGATTATATTCCCACATGTCTAACTTATCAAGCTCAGCCTTGTACTTCTTAAGGGCTCCTCCCTTAAGGATACCGGCAAAAGGAGAAATATTCTTAGCCTGGGAAACCAGGTTTATGTATGCCTCCATATAAATCCTGATATAGTCTTCTCTCTCACAATTCATGCTTCACCTATTTAACAACAATATTGATAATACGTCCTGGAACATAGATTTCCTTTACGATAGTTCCGGTAAGCTTGTTGCCAAGGGCTTCCTTACCGGCATTTATTGCTGCATCCTTGTCAAGATCCTTAGGAATAGCTACAGTTGCCTTGGTCTTGCCGTTAACCTGAACAGCGATTTCAACTGTATCATCAACTGTCTTAGCTTCATCATAAGTTGGCCATGGCTCGTAAGCGATGGACTCCTTATGTCCTAAGATCTCCCAGATTTCCTCACCGATATGTGGGCAGATTGGGTAGATCATCTTGATAAGACCCTCCGCATACTCTCTGTTACACTTGCCAACCTTATAGACCTCGTTAACGAAGATCATCATCTGAGAAATAGCTGTATTGTAGCCTAATGCCTCAAAGTCATTGGTAACCTTCTTAACTGTCTGGTGATATAACTTGGTAAGAGTCTCATCCTTATCGTCTGTAATGTTCTCTGGATTTGTGAAGAAGTTCCAGATACGAACAAGGAATCTCTTTGCACCCTGAACATTGTTATTATTCCATGGCTTTGATACCTCAAGTGGTCCCATGAACATCTCATAGAGACGAAGGGTATCTGCACCGTAATCTCTTACAATATCAGATGGATTAACTACGAATTCTGGGAATCTCTTACCCATCTTAATACCATTTTCACCCAAAATCATTCCCTGGTGAACTAACTTTTTAAATGGCTCCTTCACTGGGGATAAGCCCTGATCATAAAGGAAGCGGTTCCAGATACGGGCATACATAAGGTGTCCAACTGCATGCTCTGGTCCGCCAATGTAAAGGTCAACTGGCAACCAGTGCTTAAGAAGCTCCTGATTTGCGAACTCCTTATCGTTATCTGGATCGATGTATCTCATATAATACCAGGAGGAACCTGCTGAACCTGGCATGGTTGAGGTCTCTCTGGTACCCTTTACTCCATTGTTGTCATAAATCTTCCACTCGGTTGCGTTCTCAAGTGGCGCCTTGCCGTTTTTGCCCTTGTAATCCTCAAGAGTTGGAAGAATAAGTGGAAGCTCCTCATCAGGAAGGAAGTAAATCTCTCCATCTTCCTTGTAAACACATGGAACTGGCTCGCCCCAGTATCTCTGACGGGCAAAAATCCACTCGCGGAAGTGGTAGTTAATACGTCTTCTGGCAACTCCCATTCCCTCTAACTTAACAGTAATTGCCTCCTTAGCCTCCTCGACTACCATGCCGCTAAACTCCTCTGAGTTCATAAGCTTGCAGCCCTTGCCAAGGTAATCCTGCTTCTCAAAGGCATGCTCTGTAACATCGCCGCCATCGATTACCTGAATCATATCGATGTTGTGAGCCACTGCATACTCGAAATCTCTCTGATCATGGGTAGGCACTGCCATTACAGCACCTGTACCATAGCTTGCAAGTACGAAGTCACCAATGAAGACTCTGACTTCCTTGCCGTTAACAGGGTTAATGGCATGGATGCCCTTTAACTCACAGCCAGACTTGGTCTTGTTAAGCTCAGTTCTGTCCATGTCATTCTTCTTCTTGGTCTCGTCAATATATGCCTGTACCTCTTCCTTGTTCTCAACTCTAGGCATTAGTTCCTGAACCAGGTCTCCGTCTGGAGCTAAAACCATGAAGGTGATACCGTAAATTGTCTCAATACAGGTTGTGAAGATGGAGAACTTGCCACCACCAACAATGTCGAAGTCAACCTCAACACCTGTGGACTTGCCGATCCAGTTTCTCTGCATCTCCTTGGTAGACTCTGGCCAGTCGATTTCCTCTAAGCCCTCTAAGAGCTTCTCTGCAAATGCTGGCTGGTCGATAACCCACTGAGGCATGTTCTTACGAACTACTGGATATCCGCCTCTCTCAGACTTGCCGTCGATAACCTCGTCGTTAGATAAAACTGTACCTAACTCCTCACACCAGTTAACTGGCATGTCGACATGCTTGGCATAGCCTGCCTCATATAACTTCTTAAAAATCCACTGAGTCCAGTGATAGAACTTAGGATCAGAAGTGGCAAGACACTTGCTCCAGTCATAGTCGAAGCCTAATTCCTTAAGCTGACCGGAGAAGGTCTCAATATTCTTCTCGGTAAATCCAGCTGGATGGTTACCTGTGGAAACCGCATACTGCTCAGCTGGTAATCCAAAGGAATCATATCCCATTGGATGTAATACATTGTAGCCCTGCATTCTCTTCATACGGGACATAATGTCAGTTGCTGTATATCCTTCCGGATGTCCTGCATGTAAACCAACTCCTGATGGATATGGGAACATGTCTAATGCGTAGTATTTTGGCTTGGAGAAATCCCAGACATCAGTCTTAAAGGTCCCATGCTCCTGCCAGTATTTCTGCCATTTTGGCTCTATTGATTTCGGATTGTAGGATCCCATAATAATCCTCCCTTTTCTTATAAAAAATCGTTGTTTCTATTGTAAATGCGGCACCCCATTAAGTCAAGGATGCCGCAGTAACTATTCTGTAATTATGTAGTCTTTAAAGCCCTCTGTGTAGACCTTACTTCCGTCGGGGTATATCCACATGGTCTCCACATTGTCGAGGGATGAAACCAAAGCAAGACCCTCATCATAGGTCATGTTAAAAAGAGCCGTAGAGAGAGCATCTCCCAGTCCCGAATCCCTTGTAAGAATAGACACAGACCAGAAATAGTTCTCAGGCATCAGAGTATCCGGATTAATAATGTGGTGATAGGTTACACCGTCAACCAGGTAGTACCTCTGATAGGAGCCTGAGGTTACCAGGGACAGATCCGCTATCTTTATCTTCTCCGCATAGGTCTCATCTGAAGACAGGTCTGGATTCTGAATTCCCACAGTCCAGGCTTCTCCGTTGGATTTAGGTCCAATAAGCCTTGCATTTCCGCCAAAGTTTAGTGCGTAATTATTGTGTCCTGCCTCTGTAAGGGCCTCTGCAACCCTCTCTGTGGCATAGCCCTTGGCAATTGCTCCCACATCAAGCTTAAGCATTGGGTCGGCAAAATATACTGTCATATTCTCCTCGTCCAATACCACATCTTCGATATTACAGTGTTCTGACGCTTCCTTTAATTCATCCATATCCGGAAGAGCAGCCTCTGCAGGATTATCGATTCCTGCCTCACGGTAATTATGCCAGATTTTCAGCACAGCACCCATGGCTATATTAGTTTTGCCATTGGTAAGACTGTATATTTCCTTACCGTATAGAAGCAGATCCATAAGGTCCTTCTCCACAGCAACCGGCCCTTCTGAAGCCCTTTTATTCAAATCACAGACATTGGTGATACCCTCATAACTGTGATAGATGTCATATAAATCGTTATAGTGTTTTAAGAGGTCCTCTGTGAGTGCACTGGCCTCATTAAAGCTCTCCTCTTCCTCCTCGTAGCCCACTATCTGGCATACGGTGTCAAAATAGTCGTAGTATAAATTCTGGAACTTTTCTCCCACATACTCTGCTTCTTCGCTGTCATTTTCGGCCTTGTCAACCAGCCCGCCGCTACAGGCCGTGACCACCACGCTTAAGGATAGCAAAAGAGCAGCCATAATTCTAAGCTTTCTCATATCTATATCCTTTGTCAAAAATAGGGGGATGGTAACCATCCCCCATTTTTTATCTAGGTATTTTTATTACGTAATAATTACTGAGCGTTAGCACAAGCCTCAGCTACAGTTGCCTGGAATCCAGTAATGGAAATTGTACATCCAGCCTGTAAATCTGGATCTGCATCAGTTGGTCTGTAGTGCTCACCATCATCAGATGCTGTAGCAATACCAGTAACCTGATCTGCTGTCATGCCTACAACGTAGTTCTCGAAGCATGTAGCCTGAGCATACCACTCTGTAGTTTGCATGATTGCTGCCATACCATAATCGTCGCCAAGCTCCTTCTTGGAACCGCCGAAGTTGAATGCTGTCTCAACACCGTTAGCGTCGAAGTTAACCTTTGGCTGAACATAGTCTACTAAGTCAGCAAGGATTACGCCGTTAGCATCAACAACAACTGCAGCCATACCAGTGTATCCTAAGAATACGCCGTCTGGAGTCTCAGCATTTGCATCATAGCTTGTAGAACCTTCTACTGTGGACTCAACGCCAATACCTAACTTGAAGGAATCAGCCTCAGCCTCGAAAGTCTTAGCATATGGATCTGCAATAGCCTTAGCAACTGCCTCCTGGAAGGAAGCGATGGAGATTGTACATCCAGCGGAGATTACATCATCAATTGCTACTGTGTGGCCTTCCTCGTTAACCTCTGTTGGGATACCTGCAACGTCTGCTGCTGTCATGCCAACGATAGAAGCCTCGAAGTGGTTAGCCTGCTCGTACCACTCTGTAGTACCCATAATAGCAGCCATACCGTAATCATCGCCCTTCTCCTGCTTAGATCTTAAATCTACGCCCTCAACATCAGCTACGCCACCAGCGATAGCCATTGTTAACTGAGCAACGTCTAACTGGCAAGCAACAATAACACCGTCAGCGTCTGTTACAACTGCTGCGAATGTTGTGTTAACCTGACCCTTCTCGTCTGTAGTTCCGTCCTCAACAACTACACCAAATCCTAAGGTATAAGTTGCTAATGTGGACCCTTCTTCCTGTCCCTGATCCTCTGTTGTGTTGTCAGCTGTATCAGCTGGCTCCTCGGATGTCTTGTTACAAGCTGCTAAAGAGAATACCATAACCATGGCAAGCAGTAATGCAAGTAACTTCTTCATTTTCATTTTCTACACCTGTCTTTCCTAAAATTAATTTAATGTTTTATTGGGTTCCTAGACTTAACCCATTCTTAAGTATAGTTAAAAATATAACGCATGTCAATATGGGGCACAATTTATTGATTTATGTTTATTTAGCATATATAATTAGGAAGATATGTTTTTATGCCTAAAATCATGTCCACAAAATGATTAGGAAAAATGAAAGGAGGTAATCTGTATGTCTATTTTTGGACTTCCGGGCGTTAAGGTGCCGCACAGAAAGAATACTGCTGCAATGGCCGCTCTTCGCATGCCCGCTCCAAAGACAGTCGTAATTCCCATGTCAATGCATGGCGGCGCTCCAGCAAAGCCAGTTGTCAATGTAGGCGACGAGGTTAAGGTTGGACAGCTTATCGGTGAGGCTGACGGTTTCGTATCCAGCCCTATTCATGCATCCGTATCTGGAAAGGTTACCAAAATCGACTCAATGACTAACTCAATGGGCCGTAGCATGGCAACAGTAGTTATCGAATCCGATGGCGAAATGACACCATACGAGGGAATTAAGATTCCAACAATCACGAACGCAGAAGAGTTCGTTGCTGCAGTTAGAGAAAGCGGCGTAGTAGGACTTGGCGGTGCTGGCTTCCCAACATCAGTTAAGTTCGCAGTTAAGGATTTATCCACTATCTCCGAGGTCATCTTAAACGGTGCTGAGTGCGAGCCTTATATCACAAGCGACACCAGAACAATGGTAGATCGCACTGAAGAGGTATATGAAGGTATTCAGCTTATTAAGAAGTACCTTTTAGTTAAGAGGTTTATTATCGGTATCGAGGATAACAAGAAGGAAGCCATCGCCAAGATGCAGGAGTTATCCAAGAGAGATTCTTCCATTGAGGTTAAGGTATTGCCAGCAAACTACCCACAGGGTGGTGAGAAGGTGTTAATCTACAACACCACAGGCAAAATCGTTCCTGAAGGTGGTCTTCCAATCAGCGTTGGTTCCGTTGTTATCAACGTTACTACCGTCGCTGTTATCGCTCATTACGTAAAGACCGGTATGCCTTTAGTTGAGAAGTGCATCACCGTTGACGGTTCCGCTATCAAGGAGCCTAAGAACGTAATCGCTCCAATCGGTACACTTGTCAGCGATGTAATCGACTTCGCAGGCGGCTTTAAGGAGGAGCCTACCAAGGTTCTCTACGGTGGTCCTATGATGGGTATTGCAATGCCATCCTTAGACCAGCCAGTCTTAAAGACAACAAATGCCATCACATCTTTTGCCGGCAAGGACGGCGAGAGACCTGAGGAAACAAACTGTATCAGATGTGGCAACTGTGTAAACCATTGTCCAATGCATCTTAATCCTCCAGCAATCGCTAAGGCTTATAAGAATCAGGACTATGCAACACTTAAGGAGTTAAAGCCTAACCTCTGTATGGAGTGCGGCTGCTGTTCCTTCATCTGTCCAGCAAAGAGAAACATCGTTTCCCGTCACAAGTTAGCCAAGTCAGCTCTTCGTGCCTATGAAATGGCAGAGAAGGCTAAGGCAGAAAAGGAGGCAAAATAATGGATAACAGATTAAACGTCTCCGTATCACCACATATTTTCTCCAAGAGAACCACACAGAACATTATGCTCGATGTAATCATCGCATTATGTCCAGCTCTTATAGCTTCCGTAGTTCTCTTCGGTTTCTCTTCTCTTTTAGTTGTAGCTACCTCCGTTGTAGCATCTGTACTCTTTGAGTACTTATTCAACGTAATCGTTAAGAGAGAGCAGAGTATCAAGGATCTGTCAGCTGTTGTTACAGGTCTCTTACTCGGATTAAACCTTCCATCTACCCTTCCATTATGGCAGGCAGTAGTTGGAGCATTTATTGCAATCGTTGTTGTTAAGATGCTCTTCGGTGGTCTTGGCTACAACTTCGCTAACCCAGCAATCACCGCTCGTGTAATGATGCTTATCGCCTTTACCGAGACAATGCCAGCTGCAGTTATTCCTAAGATGGCTGCCGATGTTACAGCATCCGCAACTCCTTTAGGACAGTTAGCTGCAGGCGAGACAGTTTCCGCTTCACTCCTTGACATGTTCCTTGGAATCCGCGGCGGAGCATTAGGTGAGACCTGCTGCTTAGCATTACTTATCGGATTTATTTACCTTTTAGTTCGCAAGGTTATTACCTGGCACACACCAGTGGTATTTATTGCAACTGTATTTGTATTATCCTTAGCAATCACAGGAGATATTACATTAGCCTGCACCTATACCTTATCTGGCGGACTCTTCATCGGTGCCATCTTTATGGCAACTGATTATGTAACCACTCCTACCACATCATGGGGTAAGGTTGTATTCGGTTTAGGCGCTGGTATTATCACAGTACTTATCCGTTTCTACGGCAGCTTCCCAGAGGGTGTATCCTTCTCCATCCTGCTTATGAACATCCTCACACCATACATTGACAAGTGGACAGCATACAAGCCATTAGGAGGTGTTAAGAATGAAAAATAATGTAAAACCAGTTATAGTTCTTACCCTCATCTGCCTTGTAGTTGCAGGACTCTTATCCGTAACTAACTTCTATACAGCACCTGTAATCGAGGCTAACAAGGCTGCAGCGGCAACAGGCTCCTTAACAGAGGTTATGCCTGAAGCTACAGGCTTTACAGAGTTAGAAGTCACAGCTGATATGCCTGCTACTGTTAAGCAGATTTATCAGGAGAACTCCGGTCTTGGCTACGTTGTCATCATTGGCACTATCTCCCAGTACTCTTCAGGAGAGATGGGAATCACAGTTGCCATCGGTACAGACGGCAAAATTTCCGGCGTTACTCTTACAAGCTACCAGGAGTCCAAGGACTTTGGTAAGGACACCTATCCACAGACCTATATCGGTGTTGACTCAAGCTTAAACGTTGACACCTTCTCTGGAGTTACATACTCCTCCACAGCATTTAAGCAGGCTATCGGTGATGCCTTCACTGCACTTCTCTCCTTAGGAACAATCGCTGAGGGACAGAAGTCTGAGGAGCAGTTAATCGCTGAGACAATGCCTTTAGCACTTCCTGGAGCAGCTAACTCTCTCGGAAACGCTATTATGTCTGATCCATATGACTGTGCAGCAGGCACACGCTACGATTCAACTAACGGAGTTGGTTCCATTGTTATCGTAAATGATGGCGCTACATATATAGTCGCTGTTAACGCCTTCGGTCAGGCAGTAGCTTACGACTTAGAGGGCAATGTAGCTGATTTTGATGTTTCTTCAGTTGCTTCCGAGGTTGGATCAAGCTTCAATGCCGACGAATATACTGACACAATTAAGAACAGACTGGGGGATGACTCCTTAGAGCTCACACCTGTTACTGATGTTAAGACCTTCAACACTGTAGCTGCTGCTTACACAGGAACTTATGAAGGAAACAATGCATACTTCTTCATCTGTAAGAGCTTAGCTTACGGCGATGAGGAGATGGATTTCTTAACAGTAATCGCTGAGGACGGCACAGTTCTCTACTGGAAGTCCTTAGGCGAGATGGTACTTCATTCCGAGTACTATTCTGCTTATGAAATTCCTGAAGGCTACTCTGACAGCTTCCTTGGACTTACAGAGTCCACATACTCAGATGATGTCACAGTAATCTCCGGTGCAACCTTCACAGCTAACGCTGTAGGAAACTCCTTAAGAGATTCCTTTGCAACATTTAATTCAATAAAGGAGGGTAATTAATAATGAATAGCAAGACTTCTAAATTATCCATCTTTACCAAGGGTCTCATTAAGGAGAACCCAACACTGGTGCTTTTATTAGGTACCTGCCCTACCTTAGCTACAACTACTTCTGTAGTATCCGCAATCGCAATGGGACTTGCAGCAACAGCCGTATTACTCTGCAGTAACATGGTTATCTCTGCACTTAGAAAAGTAATTCCTAACACAGTTCGTATCCCTGCCTTCATCGTAGTTATCGCAGGCTTCGTATCTGTAGTTCAGATGGTTATGCAGGCATATCTGCCTAGCCTTTACGATATGTTAGGTGTATACCTTGCACTTATCGTTGTTAACTGTATTATCCTTGGTCGTGCCGAGATGTACGCATGCAAAAATAACATATTCGACTCCGCTCTCGATGGTCTTGGAATGGGACTTGGTTTCACCATCGCCCTTCTCCTTATGGCTACCTTCAGAGAGGTATTAGGAGCTGGTACTTTTGCCGGAATCGAGATTCCTGTACTCTCCACCTACCATGTGCCAATTCTTACAGCTTCCCCAGGTGGTTTCTTCGCCTTCGGTGTAATGATTGCCCTTGTAAGCAAGATTACCAACACCGAGAAGAAGGTTCCAGACTGTGCAGCCTGCGATACATCTGATGGCTGCAATGGCGGATGTGCTGTAGCAACTGAGAATAAGGAGGATAAGTAGAATGATTAAGACATTACTCGTAATTCTGTTATCTTCTGTATTTGTTGATAACTATGTACTTAGCAAGTTCCTTGGTATCTGCCCATTCCTTGGTGTAAGTAAGAAGGTAGACCAGGCAACCGGTATGGGTCTTTCAGTAATCTTCGTCATGTTACTTGCAACCCTTGCAACATGGCCAATTCAGACCTTCCTTTTAGACCCTAACGGACTTAGCTACCTGCAGACCATCGTATTTATCCTGGTTATCGCAGCCTTAGTTCAGTTCCTTGAGATGTTCTTAAAGAAGTTCATCCCAGCATTACATGCATCTCTTGGTGTATATCTTCCACTGATTACCACCAACTGTGCTGTACTTGGTGTAACTATTAACAATATGACTGACGGTTACAGCTTCGTTGAATCCTTAGTAAGCTCCTTAGGATGCGGACTTGGTTTCCTCTTAGCTATGGTAATCTTCGCAGGAGTACGCTCCCGCGTTGAGGAGGCACTTCCACCAAAGAGCTTCCGCGATATGCCAATAACCCTCATCTCTGCTTCCATCGTTTCCGTATCCTTCTATGGATTTGCAGGAATCATCGAAGCATTATTCTCTTAAATAGGAGGTAAGACAAAATGACACAAGCTGTTTTAAGTGCGATCCTCCTAGTATGTGCCGTAGGATTAGTTGCTGCAGTATTATTAGTTGTAGCATCCATCATCTTCGCAGTACCTGTTGACGAGACCGCTGTTAAGGTTCGTGAGTGCCTTCCTGGTGCCAACTGTGGTGCCTGCGGATTCTCCGGTTGTGACGGTTACGCCGCTGCCCTTGCAAAGGACAAGGACACTGCTGTTAACCTCTGCAAGCCAGGTGGAGCTGATGCTGCAAATGCAATTGCAGAAGTGTTAGGTGTTGAGGCTGCTGCCTCCACTCCAGAAGCTGCCTACGTTCACTGTGCAGGAGATTGTAACAAGCGCCAGTATAAGAGCAACTACCAGGGCATCGAGTCCTGCGCAGCTCAGAAGATGTTATTTGGTGGCGCATCTGAATGTACCTATGGCTGCCTCGGCTGTGGCGACTGTGTAAGCGTATGTGAGTACGATGCAATCCACGTTGTGGACGGCGTTGCCAAGGTTGACAGAGATAAGTGCGTTGCCTGTGGCATGTGTGCAAAGCAGTGCCCAAACAACTTAATCACAATCACAGAAAAGAAGCGTTATGCATATGTTTCCTGTTCCAACCAGGACAAG
>JAZQNS010000043.1:0-28532 GCA_045627425.1 Lachnospiraceae bacterium
TTACGTTCTCATATGGAGCCTTGTTGAATAAAAGTGTGGACTCAGCCATAAGGGAATGGAACCATCCACGAGTCTGGTCAACTGCCTCTGAAATGAACTGCGCAGGAAACTGCTGCTCAAAGAGGTCCTTGTTCTCAAATGGATAATGGTGCTGAGCAAATGGCATAGCTCCTGAGTCGAACCAGCAGTCAAGAACCTCTGGTACTCTGTGCATTGTGCCACCGCACTCGCAGGCAAAAGTAACCTCGTCGATAAATGGACGGTGAAGCTCAATCTTCTTGTGAGCCTCGTTTCCGGAGCGGGAGGCAAGGTCATCACGACTGCCTACACAGTCAGTTTTGCCGCACTTATCGCACTCCCAGATATTGAGTGGAGTTCCCCAGTAACGGTTTCTACTGATTGCCCAGTCCTGAATATTCTCAAGCCAGTTACCGAATCTTCCACTTCCGATGGACTCTGGAATCCAGTTAACTGTGTTGTTGTTTCTGATTAAGTCATCTCTTACCGCTGTCTCCTTGATGTACCAGGATTCTCTAGCGTAGTAGATAAGTGGCTTGTCGCATCTCCAGCAGTGTGGATACTCATGCTCGAAGTTAGGCGCCTCAAAGAGCTGATTTCTTGCATCAAGATCCTTTAATACCTCTGGATCTGCATCCTTAACCCACATGCCGGCAAAAGGTGTCTCCTCAGTTAACTCTCCCTTTCCGTTTACAAACTGAACGAATGGAAGGTCATAGTTTCTACCTACATTTGCATCGTCCTCACCGAAGGCAGGTGCGATATGTACGATACCTGTACCATCTGTCATGGTTACATAGGAATCGCAGGTGATGAAGAAGCCCTTCTTGCCCTGTCTGTCTGCAACATTCTTAGCGCAGGCAAAAAGTGGCTCGTACTCCTTCTTCTCAAGGTCAGTACCTACATAGGTCTCTAATACCTCGTAAGCCTTGACTCCCTCTTCTTCATTTCCAAGCTTTCCTAATACCTTGTCTGCAAGTGCCTCTGCAAGATAGTAAGTAAAGCCGTCTGCTGCCTTAACCTTAAGATATGTATCCTTAGGGTTTACACAGAGTGCAACGTTAGATGGTAAGGTCCATGGAGTTGTGGTCCATGCAAGGAAGTAAGCATCCTCGTTTACCACCTTAAATCTTACGATTGCTGAACGCTCCTTAACAGTCTTATAACCCTGTGAAACCTCAGCTGTAGATAATGGAGTACCACAGCGTGGGCAGTAAGGAACAATCTTGAAGCCCTTGTAAAGAAGGCCCTTGTCCCAGATCTGCTTTAAAGCCCACCACTCGGACTCGATAAAGTTATCATCATATGTAACATATGGGTTATCCATATCAGCCCAGAAACCAACTGTTCCGGAGAAGTCTTCCCACATGCCCTTGTACTTCCATACGGACTCCTTACATTCCTTGATAAATGGCTCAAGTCCATACTCCTCAATCTGATCCTTTCCATCAAGGCCTAACTTCTTCTCAACCTCGATTTCAACAGGAAGACCGTGGGTATCCCATCCAGCCTTTCTTGGAACATACTTGCCCTTCATGGTCTGATAACGTGGAATCATATCCTTGATTACACGGGTAAGCTCGTGACCGATATGTGGCTTACCATTAGCAGTTGGAGGTCCATCATAGAAGGTGTAGGTCTCTCCCTGCTTTCTTGCTTCCATACTCTTCTTGAAGATATCCTGCTCTTTCCAGAACTCTTCGATTTCCTTCTCTCTCTCCACGAAATGGAGGTCTGTTGGAACTTTCTTATACATTTTTAACTCCTTCCAATGGCTGTGAACTAATCCGCCATACCAAAAAAATAAGACGCGACTCCAGTAACTGGAGAACGCGTCTGTTCTTTATACCACCGGTTACTGCGTACTTAAGGTTACCCTTGCATACGAGCTCTCCATAACGGGGAGAAATCCGTCAGCGTCTACTCGGCTTTGCCTTTCGGGCTGCAACTCGGAAGTGATGTTCAGTCACAGGCTACTCTGGCCGGCTCTCACCACCCCGGCTCGCTCATCATTTTGCCTCATGACCTACTGTCTTCGTCATAGTCTTTCAATATAAAAATGTTTTACATATTATAGTGATATGTGCTGCCCTTTGTCAAGAGATACCCACAATATGGTCACTTTTTAATATTAAAATTACACTATATGTGGGTTCATTTGGAGGAATTGCCATGGAAAAACCTAAGTTTTCAACTGAAATTGAGGACCTGCTGGCAAGAGCAGCGGAGGAATGTGTCAAGCTTAAGAATAATGACAAGCAGCAGAATCTTCTTCCCCTTTGTGAGGAGCTGCTTCCCCATGCCATAACCACCCAGAGCGAATATCTCTTTGCTCTCTATTATTACTATATGGCAGAGTATTCTTCTTACATTGATGATTCCCGTCATACCCGCTATTACACTGAAAAAGCAATTCCCTTCCTCCAGTATATAGGCGAGGAAAGAAAACTTAGTATTACCTACAATCTTCTTGGTATATATGCTGAGAACATGGGCGACACCAAGCTTGAGGTAAACTGTTTTCTCCACAGCCTCGAATATTCAAAAAAAATTGGTTTCACCAGACTTGAGGCCATGTCCTCCATGAATCTGGGCCTTATCTATAACAGAATTGGTTATTATAAGGATGCCGACCACTACTATCGTCAGGCACTCGCAATATATGACTCAATCGACGACTGGACCCTGTCCCACACTAACTACTGTTATTTATATCTGAATATGGGTAACAACTACATTGCATGTGGAAATCTCGCTGAGGCAAAAAAGTATTATCAGCATATACAGGACTATGTGGAAGAATGTTATAAGGAGGGTGTTTCCTATCACCAGTTCTTAATTCACACCTTCTATGCCAACTACTTTCTGTTAACCGGGGATTTAGATGAAGTGGACAGGCAGCTTGAGATTGCCAACCGTGATCTCCCCTCCGTGGCAGAGTACCATCTCTATGTAGACGACATAACAATATACCTTAATGTTCTAATGAAGGCCAAGCACTATGATGACTTACTTTTTGCCTTAAACTTCTTTATAGGAAGATGTAAGAGCGACCAGTCCGGCTATAGAACCTTCACCATCTTCCTTTCAATGAAGAAGGATCTTGCCGCTATCCTTAAGGACGATAGCCTTTTAGTCGAAGCTTCAAATGAGCTCTTCGAGATACTTAAATCCGACAAAGAACGTGAGACCTTAAGCATCACCGACGCAATAAAGAGTTACGAGGAGGACAAGGCCCTCCTTGAGAAGCAGAAGGATGTCCTGGCAGACAACGCGGCCCTTCGCCAGAGTATTGAGGAGGCTATTTCCGCCAACAAGGCCAAATCCACCTTCATCTCCTCCATGTCCCACGAAATCAGAACCCCTATCAATGCCGTTCTTGGCCTTGACGAGATGATTATCAGGGAATCAAACGAGGTTAACATTAGAGACTATGCCTACTCCATTCAGTCCGCAGGCAAGTCACTCTTAGCGATAATTAACGATATTCTTGACTACAGCCGTATCGAGTCAGGCAAAATGCAGGTTTCAAAGAACGACTATGAGGTCAACACCCTTTTAAATGATCTGCTTAACCTAGTTGAGGAGAGAGTCGAAAAGAAATCCCTTAAACTTAATGTCGCCCTTGACCCATCCATGCCTAAGACCCTTCACGGAGACGAGCTGCATCTTAGGCAGATTATCAATAATCTTCTTACCAATGCAGTTAAATATACTGAGCAGGGAACAATTACCCTGTCCTTTGGCGGCGAGAGAATTTCATCAAGCAGATTTATGCTGACCGTACATGTAAGCGATACAGGCATTGGAATAAAGCCTGAAGAAAAGGATAAGCTTCTGCAGCCCTTCGAGCGACTTGACGAAAAGAGAAACCGCTCCATTGAGGGAAGCGGTCTTGGACTTTCAATTGTATCAAGACTTCTTAATGCCCTTGATTCAGAGCTTAAGGTTGACTCTGTTTACGGTGAGGGCTCAGACTTCTATTTCACAGTTGAGCAGTTAATCGCCTCGGGTGAGGCAGTTGGAAGACTTGAGCGTAAGTTTGCTCCTACATACAGAAGAACAGAGGCAATCTTTGATGGTCAGGGCAAGAAGATTCTTGCAGTTGATGATCAGAAGATAAATCTCATGGTTGTACAGAAGCTGCTTAAGAGAACCAACGCCGAAGTATATAAAGCAGAATCCGGCTATGAATGTCTGTCATTATGTGAGAAGGAGAAATTTGATGTTATTCTAATGGATCACAGAATGCCAGAGATGGATGGTGTAGAGACCCTCAAGAATCTTCGAGCCAGCCAGAACGAAAATATAAACACACCTGTAATTGCCCTAACAGCCACGGTTTATTCCGGAGTTGAAGATTACTTCAAAAACGAGGGCTTCACTGACTTCCTGTCCAAGCCCGTCAACGGCGACGATTTGGAGAGAATGTTGGCAAAACACCTTTAAATATAATTAGACCTGTCATCAAATGATGGCAGGTCTTTTAGTTTCTATCCTCTGAAATCGTAGAAGCTTCCAATCTTTTCGTCCTTCAAATCAAAGAACATCTCCTGGGCCCTAGCCCACTCCTCCTCAAGGCTTTCCTTCTTTTTCAGGTTCTCCCTTGCAGTGTCACGATTCTTGTCCTTACTTTCAAAGCCCTGTAAGGCTGTTTCAAACTGATCGTCAACCTTGGAAAGAGAATCGGTATCTCTCTTGTTAAATCCCAGTTTTTTCTTCTTGTCAATGGATAGTGTCAGGAATACATTGTCCTGTATACGTGTGATACTCATATCTTCTCCTCCCTTCTAATTATCTATCTTTAACACCATTATCGGCACTATTATCAGACAACTTAACCCCTGCCACTAAATTTTGTGGTTCAGAGGGGACCTAGTCTATTGAATGACCATAGATATAGGTCTATAATAGCCCTATGGGTTTTTATAAAGGAGAAATTATGAATCAGACACTACTTACAGATCTATATGAGCTGACCATGATGCAGGGATATTTCAGATCGGGAAACAACGAGAAGGTCGTCTTTGATGCCTTCTACAGAGACAACCCTTTTAAGGGCGGCTATGCAATTATGGCAGGCCTACAGCAGGCTATCGAATACCTTGACAACCTGCACTTTGATGAGGAGGATATAAACTACCTCCGCTCTCTTGGAATCTTCGGGGAGGATTTCTTAGACTACCTTAAGGACTTTCATTTTTCTGGTGACGTTTACGCCATTCCTGAGGGAAGCGTAATGTTTCCAAGAGAGCCTATGGTAAAAATCATCGCACCTATTATGGAGGCACAGTTAATTGAAACTGCTCTTCTTAATATCATTAACCACCAGTCCCTTATTGCCACCAAGGCATCAAGAGTATGTGATGCAGCTGAGGGTGACGGTGTAATGGAGTTCGGTTTAAGACGTGCCCAGGGACCTGATGCTGGTACCCTCGGTGCAAGAGCTGCTGTAATCGGCGGCTGTAACGGAACCTCCAATGTACTTGCAGGCAAATTATTCAATATCCCAGTCAAGGGAACCCATGCACATTCTTGGATTATGAGCTTCCCTGACGAGTACACAGCCTTCAAGACCTATGCAGACATGTATCCAAATGCCTGCATTCTGTTAATCGATACCTATGACACTTTAAACTCTGGTCTGCCTAATGCCATCAGAATATTTAAGGAGATGAAGGAAGCAGGCGTAAAATCCTCCTTCTACGGAATCAGAATGGATTCTGGTGATTTGGCTTATTTAAGTAAAAAGGTTAGAGCTGCCTTAGATGAAGCAGGCTTTACTGACGCAGTAATCTCCGCCTCCAACGACCTTGATGAGCACCTTATCAGCTCCTTAAAGAGACAGGGTGCTACCATTAAGAGCTGGGGTGTTGGAACTCATATGATTACAGCCAAGGACAATCCTTCCTTCGGAGGCGTATATAAGCTTGCCGCAATCGAGAAGGATGGCGCTTTCGTTCCTAAGATTAAGCTTTCTGAGAATGCAGAGAAGATTACAAACCCAGGCAACAAGACCATATACAGAATCTATGATAAGGAAGCCCATAAGATCGAAGCTGATGTTATCTGCTTCGCAGATGAAACAATTCCTGAGGATCAGGACCTTCACCTCTTCAGCCCTAAGGAGCCTTGGAAGCAGACCTACCACAAGGCAGGCACCTTCACTGTAAGAGAGCTATTAGTTCCTGTATTTAAGGATGGCAAATGCATCTATAAATCACCATCCGTTATGGAGATTAGAGATATATGCTTCAAAGAGAAGGATACTCTCTGGGACGAATGCCGTAGATTCGAGAATCCTCACAGAGTTCATGTAGACTTGTCTGAAAGACTTTACAATGTTAAGAATGAACTTCTAAATGAGTACCATAATATGACAAACCATAGATAAAACTAAATCCCAGGCCTTAGGCCTGGGATTATTTTATACATGTAATATAAATGCCCATAATGGGATGGTTATTAGGGAGCACACTGTGGTGAAGGCCACTGCAACTGCTCCAACCTTACCCTGCTTATCATATGGCGCGGTTCCCATGGCTACCATAGATGCAACTGGCATACCAAAGGTTAAGGTCGCTACCTGTAATGAGAAGGTATCCTTAATAAATAGTCCCATTACATAGTAAACAAACATTGGAACCAGAATCAGTCTTACCACAGCAAGGATGTACATCCTTCTGTCGCCGAAGATTTCCTTAAGCTTGTACTGACTCATATTTGCACCGATAATCATCATGCTCATTGGCATGGTAAGCTGTCCCACAAAGGAGAACGGTGCGATTACCACCTCAGGTGGATTAATTCTTCCAAAGAATAAAATCAGTACAATAATAGCCGCAATAGTACCTGGATTGATTAATGTCTTAGGGTTAAACTTCTCTCCTGTATCGGAATCCACATCCCTCTTAATGAGAGCAAGACCCACTGTGTAGAAAAGGACATTGAATCCCATATGCATTACTGAAGTATAAAAAATGGCCTCATCACCTAGCAGGGCCTGTACCACTGGAAATCCCATAAAGGTATTATTGCAAAAAATAATGGTGAGCATGTAAGTGCCCACCAGGTCCTTATCAACTCTTAATATCTTAGCGAAAATAAAGGACAGAACAGGAAGTGCTATAAAGTAAAGAAGAGCTCCAAAGAATACCACCTGGAGCACAGCTTTAGGATCCGAGCCTCCAATGGAGCCAATGGATGAGATAACCAAAGCAGGTCCTGTAAATTTTACAATAATAGAAGACATTTTCTTCGTCACATCTGTGCTAAGGGTTCCCTTAAAGCCAAGATATAATCCAAGCAGTATAGCGCAAACCAGTTTGACCATGGTTGCAACAATTGTCATATTATCTCCTATTTTCTCTTACTAATTGCTGAATATCCGAGGAAGATTAAGGCTGAACCGCCAAAGCCTATTACAATGTAGAGAATGGACTCCACGTCTCGGCTCTCCTTCTCGCTTGCTGGTTCTAAGTTAGGTGCGTCAGACAAAGCCACGTCCTCATCAATAATAGAAGTAAGTCCATCATTGGAATCCTCCGCAGCACATGTGGATGTATTGTTCTCTGTTAATGTTTCTTTTGCCGAGTATAAGCCCAGCCCGAGAACACCTAAAATCAAAACAACAAATAATGTTATACCAGCAATTTTCTTTTTCATAATAAATCTCCCAGAGAAGATATACCACACAACTTGAGTATAGCATATCTTCTCCGAAAATCAACATTAAGCTAAAAGGCTCTCAACAACTGCAAGCTTAACACATACGCAGAAAAGCTTACCAGCCTGCTCTAACTCCTCGATTGGAGGAAGAGATGGCGCGATACGAATCACATTGTCATGTGGATCCTTCTTGTATGGGAATGGTGCGCCGGCGCCAGTCATTACCATGCCAGCTTCCTTACATAAAGAAACCACTTTCTTGGCACATCCGTCAGGTGTTACATAGGTGATGAAATATCCACCCTTAGGAGTGTTATAGCTTCCAAGGCCCTTGTCCTTAAGTTCCTCATCGAATAACTTAACCAGCATCTCGAACTTAGGTCTAAGTAAATCAGCCTGCTTCATCATATGAGCGCGTAAGCCATTAATATCCTTGAAATAGCGAACATGTCTTAACTGATTAACCTTGTCATAGCTGATTAACTGAGCATTCATAAGCTTTAATAAGCTGTCGATGTTTTCCTTGCTTGCTGCGAGACAGGAAATACCTGCACCCGCAAGGCTCATCTTGGAAGTGGAAGCGAACATGTAAACCATGTCAGCATTGCCAGTCTTCTTACACTCAGCAAGTATGTTTAGGAGCTGATCCTGGTCGTCCTTATATAAGTGGTGTTCAGCATATGCATTATCCCAGTATATTCTAAAGTCCTTAGCTGCTGGTTTAAGGTTGGCAAAAGCCTTAACAACATCATCAGAATAGGTTATTCCCATTGGGTTAGAATACTTTGGAACACACCAGATTCCCTTAACAGCCTCGTCCTTCTCAACATAGTCTCTAACCATATCCATGTCAGGTCCATTCTCATTCATTGGAATCAAGATCATCTCAACGCCAAAGGACTCTGTAATGGTAAAGTGTCTGTCATAGCCAGGAGCTGGACATAAGAACTTAACCTTGTCTAGCTTGCACCATGGAGTATTTCCCATTACGCCATGAGTGAAGCTTCTGCTTACCATATCGTACATTAAAGTAAGAGATGCGTTTCCACCGATAATAATCTCGTCCATCTCGCACTCCATAACCTGGCGCATTAATTCCTTAGCTTCGGTAATTCCCCCCAGAACACCGTAGTTTCTAACATCGCCATCAACTGACATAAAGTCAGAATCAGATTTAAGCACATCCATAATGCCGGAGCTTAAATCAAGCTGGGCCTTGGATGGCTTTCCTCTTGCCATGTTTAAAGAGAGGTCTCGCTTCTGCCACTCTTTGTAGGCATTTTCCAAGCTCTCCTTCTCCTTTAAGAGCTCTTCCCTTGTTAAATCCTTGTAATTCATGATAAATCCCCTTTTATATTAAATTTTAAATATATGCCTCTAAAATGCGGACAAATTCTTCTAACCCTTCTCTGTCCTCTTCGGTAAAGCGTCCAACTGATGGACTGTCTATATCAAGAACTCCGAAGATTGCATTGTCCTTGTGAATAGGAACCACTATTTCTGAATTGGAAGCACAGTCGCAGGCAATATGACCTGGGAACTCGTGAACATCCTCAACTAACATAGTCTTATCCTCAGCCACAGCTGTTCCACAGACGCCCTTTCCAATGGCGATTCTGATGCAGGCCGTTTTGCCCTGGAAGGGTCCTAACATTAGCTCATTTCCGTCCATGAGATAAAAGCCCGCCCAGTTAAGGTCTGTAAGTGAATCGTACAATAAGGCAGATGCATTTGCGAGGTTTGGAATGTAATTCTTCTCATCCTCAATTAAGCTCTGTAATCTTGCATTCATAAGTTTATAGTTCATGACTACTCTCCTTTAATCTTCTTAAAATAATTTACTATCTCGGCCTCGTATCCATTCTCAGACGGGTGATAGAAAACCCTGTCTGTCAGTCCATCTGGCAGATACTGCTGCTCCACGTAATTATTAGGATAATCGTGGGCGTATTTATAGCCAATGCCATGACCTAGCTTCTCATGTCCACCGTAGTGGGCATCCTGAAGATGTACTGGCACCTTGGCATTAAAGGCTTCCTTAACACAATTGTTTGCCTCGAAAATAGCATTTACGCAGGCATTTGACTTAGGTGATGTGGCAACACATAAAGCTGCCTCAGAGAGGATTATCTGAGCCTCCGGCATTCCAACCCTCTCTACCGCAAGACAGGCAGATACTGCAACATTTAAGGCGTTAGGATTGGCAAGACCTACATCCTCCGCCGCACATATCATTATCCTTCTGGCGATAAACTTTATATCCTCGCCAGCGTAAAGCATCTTGGCAAGATAGTAGCTCACCGCATCAGGATCAGAGCCTCTCATACTTTTGATAAAGGCAGAGATAGTATCATAGTGATTGTCCCCGTCCTTATCGTATCTTACGACCCTCTTCTGTATGCACTCTGATGCTACATCAAGGGTTATATGTATCTTTCCATCCTCCGACTTTCCTGTGGTTAAAACGCCAAGCTCTATTGCATTTAAGGCCGACCTTGCGTCACCGTTTGATATGTCAGAAAGAAACTCCAAGGCATCTTCATCAATTGTAGCCTCGTAGACTCCAAGACCCCTCTCCTCATCATTCAAAGCTCTAAGTATAAGAGTCCTTAAGTCCTCCTTTTTGAGAGGCTTTAATTCGAAAATAATGGACCGGGAAATTAGAGCCCCGTTAACCTCGAAGTAAGGGTTCTCCGTGGTAGCACCAATTAAGATTATGGTTCCATCCTCCACGAAGGGTAAAAGATAATCCTGCTGGCTCTTGTTGAAGCGGTGAATCTCGTCAACAAAGAGTATGGTGCGCTTACCGTACATTCCCATATTGTCCTTTGCCTTAGAGATAACCTCCTCCATATCCTTTTTGCCTGCTGCTGTGGCATTGATCTGAAGGAACTCTGCGGAGGTGGTGTTGGCAATAACCTTGGCTAAGGTAGTCTTACCTGTACCAGGAGGTCCATAGAAAATGATGGAGCTTAATTTATCTGCCTTTATGGCACGATAAAGAAGCTTGTCCTCACCAATAATATGCTCTTGTCCCACAACCTCATCTAAGGTTCTTGGTCTAAGTCTTGAGGCCAAAGGAGCATCTGACTCCTTCTTCTGCTCTCTCATATAATCAAACAAATCCATAAGCTTTATTCTCTTTCAAGTGCAACCTGTCCTGTGGCAACTAATACCTCAATAGCCTCTACCGGGTATTTACCCACTGCAGTCTCTCCTGTAAGCATCACAGAGGATGCTCCCTCTCTGATTGCCCTGTATATATCTGAGGTCTCAGCCCTTGTCGGTACAGGGTTCTCAATCATGGAATTTAACATCTGGGTTACCACCATGTATGGGCGTCTGTGCTGCTTGCAGGCAATGGATAATTCCTCCTGCACAGCAGGAAGCCTGATTAAGCCAACCGCATTTCCAAGGTCACCTCTTGCAATTACTATCTCATTGCAGGCATCTGCTAAATTATCTATATCCTTAACGCCCTTCTCGTTCTCTATCTTGGCGTAGATTTTAATCTCCTCAGAATCCACCTCAGCGAGGGCATTTCTAAGATTAACAAGATCCTGTCTGTATCTTACAAAGGGAAGCATAACTCCTGTAACCCCATATGCCTTGGCTCTTCCTATATTCTGAAGGTCCTTAATTGTGAGAGTTGGAAGCATAATCTCCACTCCTGGAATGGCAATGGATTTTCTGGAGCTTAACAGTCCTCCTCTTACCACCCTTGCTGTCACGTGGTCCTCGTATACAGCCTCCACGGTTACAAGCATTTTGCCGTCATCAAGAAGAACCTTTCTTCCTGGGGTAAGCTCAGCCATTATCTGACTCTGTACCGGAATCACCTTGGCTTCAAGATAAGCCTTAGACTCAACAAAGTAGGCTTCCTCACCCTCTACAAGCTCTAACTCGTAGGGAAGCTCACCTATTCTAAGTTCAGGACCCTGAAGGTCTATTAAAAACTTCCTGTTAGGGCACACATCCCTAGATGCCTCATTTAATGCATCTATCCATTCTGCAGCCTCATCTAAGGATGAGTGGGAAAGGTTTAACCTAACCCCAGTCATCCCAGCCTTAAACATTTTTCTAAGAATCTCAGGATCGGCACAGGCCTGACCTAAAGTTCCAAAATAATCAATCTTTCGCATTAAAAACCTCTCTTATGCAAGTCCCATAGCCTTGGCTACCAAGTAAAGCAGTAAAATGTGCACAGGGTAAAAGGCGTATAAGACATACTTCATCTGACGTCCCCTTTCCCCGTTATACAGTTCCATTAAAATAACGTCCGCAATTGCATAAATCTCTGATGTACTCATTATTGCGAGAAGAACCACTCCGGAAAGCATGGATTCCATGTTGCTTCTTCCCACAAGCTTCATTATGTAGACTAGAACCACGAGACAAACCATAAAGGAGCCGTAGTCGCATCTAAAAACATTATCTGCAAGTAAAGCACAGATGTAAATTACAATTCCAGACAGACCAATCTTATACCTGAAGCTGTCGTTTCCTTTAGTCATTGGAAGGAAGATTAAAAGTCCTAACAGAGCACATACTCCATAGGCAATAGTCACATTCTTGTCTGTGAAAATCTCTGTATGGCTGTAGGCATAATCGGTATTTAAAGCCAGCACCACCAGTGTAGGCATGGTAAATAACAGGCCTGCATAACCAATCACCTTCATTAATAACTCATTCTTTACAAGGAGATTATCCTTCTTAAGCTCATCCATAACTGACGCAGCAATCACGCCAAGAGCCAGGGAGAAGAATACGTTCTGATATGTAAACTCGAGGCTTCCTCCCATAAAGCCCATATCAAATGGTATCTCTGAAATCAAGGCAAAAACAAACAGATTTCTTAAATATTTAAGTTTGGACCTTGTGTGGATTACTCCCTCAACTGCAAGGAATCCGAAGATTGGCATTGCAATTCTGCCAAGGTCTCTCATAACCTCGTAGACCATATACAACTTGCCTGTTGTATCGGTAAGCATCAAAGGCAAAACAATTATTACTCCAAGGTGATCTATAAACATGGAAACCATTGCTATTATCTTAATGGCAGCGCCACTTAAGCCCTTGAATTCCCTATTCTCTGTCATCTTTCTCACTCCGTTTTTTATCTTAATACCCCCACCAAATATAATAATAAAAAAAGGGAATGCCAACAAGGGCATTCCCCAAAAAAACTTGTATATATCTGCCTATTTTTAACTAAAAAGACCAGTCAAGAAATCTAAAATCTGCTGAATGAACTTCTGGATGAAGGCTAGTAATCCCTCCTTGTCCATGGAGCCCAAATCGATTCCCATATCCTTAAGCTTGTTGTAGATGTCTGTAGCCTGTTTTGCCAGGGCTTCTGGATCAATATCAAGCTTGGAAATCTTCTTCATAAGGGCTACAACCTGATCAACCTGAGAGTCTGTTAACTCTAAGCCAATGGTCTTGGCACCCTCTAATACAACTGCCTTAATCTCCTCGTCTGACTCTAAGCCCTCCTCTACGACCTTCTGCTTAACATATGCGATTAACTCTGCCACATCCTCTGTGTTGCCAAGCTCCTCACCAATCTCTCCAGTAAGAACAATCTCGTTGGTGGCTGCCTCTAAGGCATCCTCATTTAAGTCCTCTCCCTGGCTGTCAGCGTAAGCCTTAACTGTTCCGATTAAGGCTGCTGTACCGGAAATATCAAAAGGTCCAGCAATTACAACGTAAGCGTCAGAGACACCTGCTGTGATAAGGGCATTCTGATACATAGCTACTGTACAGTAGTTTATGTTATGAGTTTCGATATTTAAGCCTGAACCTTCAGCCTGTGGAATCATCTTTAAGGATGAGTAAGCGTGGCTTCCAATTACAGATGACTCAAGGTAGGCATCAAGGTACTCATGCTCCTCCTTGTTAGTAACCTCAAGCTGAACGAAGTCTGCAAGGTCGTCCTCGGAAACTTCAAGTAAGTCACACACTGTTTTAAACTGGTCTGAGGAAAGGTCAGCACCGAATACCAAATAAGCCTGACCGTATGCATTAACATCCTCACCTGTACCGTCTGCTTTAACCGTAAGTGTTGCAGTAAATAACACTGTGATACAGGTTAAAATCGCTAAAATTCTTGTTTTCATTATATATACCTTCTTTCGTTTTGTCTCTTTGTGCATAGTCTCCTTTTTGAGACTCTATGATATTATATTCCCTTTTTCTAAATTGTCAATTAAAGGTGGGATTAGTGATGAATTAACAAAAAAGTATATGGATTAAGAAAGACTGTAGGAATATGTCCTACAGTCTTTCTTATTCTTCAAAAGCTTAATCGCTATTATTTTTATTTACTTATTAATCTCCTTAAGAAGAATCTCCTTAGCCAGGGCACAGGACTTAGCCACAGTGCCCTCCTCAAATGGAACCATAAGGTTAGCATGCTTAAGGGTCTCAAGATAGCTCATGGAGCCACCGCACTTACATAACTTCATGTAGTCTGCCCATGCCTTGTCGTGATCTTCATTATCCTTAGTCTTAAACTCCATGGCACCCATGGTGGTTAAGGTGTAGTTAATGTAGTAGAAAGGATAGAGATAGATGTGGAGCTTGTAGTACCAGTAGCCTCCTCTGTCGAAGAAGTCATCCTGGTCATAGGATCTCCATGGCATATATTTTTCCTCAAGCTTCTTCCACTCTAAGGTTCTCTCCTTTGGTGTAAGCTCTGGATTAGCGTAACAGATATGCTGGAACTCATCTACGGCAACACCAAATGGAACGAAGGTAATAGCCTCCTGAAGGTGGGCAAAACGGAACTTGTCAGCCTGGTCTCCGAAGAAGAGCTCTGCATATGGATAGCAGAACTGCTCCATTCCCATGGAGTGAATCTCAGCAATGTCTGTGGACTCCATATAGTAGGAGGTAATTGGCTGATTCTTCATGGCTTCATAGCCTGCGAAGGCATGTCCCATCTCATGAGTTAATACCTGGATGTCTCCAATTGTCTGGTTAAAGCAGGAGAATACGAATGGCACCTTGTAGTCCTCAAGGGTTGTCATGTATCCTGTGGAAGCCTTGCCTGGCTTGTTCTTTAAGTCGAATAGCTCATGCTCCATCATGCAGTCGATGAACTCACCTGTCTCATCAGAAAGCTTGTGGTACATCTCCTTTGCCTTCTCCATAAGATAATCATCATCGCCTGCTGGAATTGCGTTTCCATCAGCATAGATTCTCTTCTCGTCATAGAACTTAAGGGAATCAATGCCTAAACGCTTCTCCTGAGCCTTATATAATTCCTGGCAAAGAGGAACTAACTCTCTTAATACCTGGTTTCTGTAGGACTCTACTTCCTTCTGACCGTAGTCTGTACGGCCCTGGTTCATATAACCAAGTGGAATGTAGTTTTCGAAGCCAAGGTTCTTACCCATCTGATTTCTAATCTTGATAAGTTCGTCCCAGATTTCCTCTAATCTGTCCTCATGGCTGTGATAGAAGTTAGAGTATGCCTTAACTGCTGCTCTTCTTGTCTCTCTGTCATCATCCTCAAAATACTTCTCTATACCGTATAGATTGAGGGTCTGTCCATCGAATTCAATGGCAGCTGTTGCCATAATCTTCTGGTACTCGTTTGTTAATTTTGACTCCTGCTGCATAAGAGGGATATTCTCCTCACAGAAGGACTTCTTCTGTAACTCCATGCCTGTAAAGAGAGCCTTGCCGAACTCCTTCTCGAAGTCACCCTTAAATGGTGATTCAAATACCGCATCATCAAAGGCAATTGAACTAGGTATCGCTGTTGGATATGAGTCATTGATAAACTCAGTTTCCTTCTCATAAAACTCATCTCTTGTATCAATGGTATGTCTTATGTGGGCAATGTTAGCCATGGTTGAAAGATGGGCAGAGTTTTCTTCCATTTCGAAATAGACCCTTCTTGCCTCTTCATAGCTCTCAGCCTTCTTCATCTTTTCTGTTAATTCTTCAGTCTTGGCAATGAGGGCTTTAAAATCAGGGCGCTCATACTTAAGACTTGAAAATGTATACTTTTCTGTCATATTAACCTCCTCCTCAGTAAAGGGACCAAGGAAATCCCCAGTCCCCTTTTGTTTAGTCTATCACATATAGTACTAAACTACTATATAATTTAATCAAGCTCTCCTACCACGTTTTCAACAATTTCTATAAGTCTTCCGGAATGAATCATATCCTTAAGATACTCAATATAAGGATGGATATATATATCCTCCTTCATTACAGGAACCTTCTCAGAAATTTCTTTTAAGAGTGCGCTGGTAGCTTTGCTTCTCTTTAAACTCTCGTCAAGGAACTGCTGGTCTTCATAAGCAGACAAAAGTTCAATGGCCAGAATATACTCAAGGTCCTCCACGATTCTCTCGCACTTTAAGGCTCCGTTATAACCCATAGCCACATAGTCCTCCTGGTTTCCGCAGGTAGGTGTGTTATCCATGGTTGCAGGAGTTCCAAGCATTCTCATCTCATTTAAAAGACCTGCCTGGGTGTACTGAGGAATCATTAATCCTGAGTTTAAGCCAGGATTTCCAATACAGAACCATGGATAGCCAGACAGGCTTTCATCTATGAGCCTGTTGTTTCTTCTCTCAGAGATTTTGCCAAGGCCAATTGCTCCAATTGCAGCAGAATCCATAGCCATTCCAACATATGCTGAATCGGCGTTACAGCCTGAAATTGCCGCTTCCTCCCCCTCCTTTGCCCAGATAATTGGGTTGTCACAGCAGGAGTTAATCTCTACTTCGATGGTTGAAAGGGCATTTTTAAATAACTGTCTGGCAGAACCGTGCTGCTGTGGAACACATCTAAGGGACAGGGCATCCTGAAGGTGATGGCCCTTAAAATGTTCTACCACTTCTGAGTCTGCAAGGATTCTTCTTACATTCTTTGCAACCTTACCCTGTTCCTCATGAGGTCTGACTGACATGAGTCTCTCATCGAAGGCATTCATCTGTCCCCTTAAAAGCTCATGGGTGGTGGCTGCAATAATATCCGCAGATTTAGCGGCTTTTAACATATCATATAGGGACAGGGCTGCTATACCTGTAACACCGGTGGTTCCAGAGACTAAGGCAAGACCCTCCTTACTGGAAAGCACCATAGGCTTAAGTCCTGCCCTCTTTAAAGCTTCCTCTGATGGGAGAAGCTCTCCTTCATAATAAGCCTTACCCTGACCTATTAATACAAGGGCTATATGGGCTTCTGGTGATAAATAACCAACAGAGCCCCTTGCTGGTGCCCATGGAGTCAGGCCACGGTTTAAAAACTCGGCATACTGCTTTAGGACCTCCATTCTCACACCAGAAACTCCCTGACCAAGGTTCTGAAGTACCATAAGCATAGTAGCTCTTACCTGCTCGATTGAAAGTGGGTCTCCCACGGAAACTGAGTGGGTGAGAACAATGTTCTCCTGTAATTTTGCCGCCTCCTCAGGGGATATTACCCTGTCGGATAAGGCTCCGAAGCCGGTGGTTACGCCGTACATAACCTTGCCTTCCTTAATCCAGGATTCAACAAGCTCCCTGTCCTTATTAACTCTCTCTTCATATTCAGCAGAAAAATGAACTAAAGCTCCGTGTCGGGCTACCGACACGAAGCTAACTAAGTCCAAATGTCCACCTAAAATAACAGCATTAGGTTTCATTAAAAATCTCCTAAATTACATGATTTCCTCGTCCTTAACATCCACAATTAAATCCTTGGATACTATGGAATGCTCTGGATCATCAACTGTGTTGTACTTGTCATACTGAACTAAAGCCTTAACAGCTGAGATCAGCATAAGTACCATGATAATAAATACTGGGAATGCACAAACAATAGCTAAGGACTTGGTAGCATCAATAGCTGAAACCTCACCTACTGTTGAAGCTGTTGCAATGTTAACGAAAGCAACCATACTCATTACAATACCCCAGAAAATCTTAACCTTTGCAGGTGGCTCTGCTACCGCTGCTGTCTTGGATCTGATAGACAGAGAAGAAATGGTGGTAGTCATGGAGTCTGCCAGCGTTACGATTGAGATAAATACTGTAAACATAAATACCACATCTAAAATCTTAGATAATGGAAGGTTGTTAAAGAAGCTGAATACTGCTGACTCAGTTCCTAATTCATACATTGTGTCATAGATACCTGCGCCGTTAAGCTCATAGCTGATAGCGGAGGAACCAAAGATTGCGAACCAGAGAATACCGAAGCCGCCTGGTAATAAGAAGTTGTAGATTGTGAAGTCCTTTAATGTACGACCTCTTGCAATCTTAGCAAGGAAGATACCCATTAATGGAGCATATGCAATCATCCAGCACCAGTAGTTGATGGTCCACCAGATTGGCCACTGATCTCCTGCTACTGCAGAGAGGAATGTGGACTGCTCAAAGAAGTGATTGAAGTGGAATCCAAGTGCTTCTGTACCTAAGTTTAAGATAAACTTGGTTGGTCCAAAGAATAATACGAAGGCAAGTAATGCCATATATAACTTAGCGTTAGCATCTGAGAAGAAACGAACTCCTCTTGCTAAACCAGTGTAACTTGAAAGAATGAAGGTAATTACAACTGCAACTAAGATAACAATCCAGAGATACTTGGTTACAGAGATACCAGTAACGATACCTAAACCAGCACCAATCTGAAGAGTACCTTCACAGAGGGAACCGGATACACCGCCTGCAAGACCAAATACGCAGATGATATCGATAATTGTTCCAACCTTGCCCATAACCTTGTCGCCAAAGATTGGATATAAGCAGGAGCAGATTCTGTATGGAAGCTTCAGGTTATATACTGCAATACCAATAGCAATACCTGCTACACAGTAGTAAGCATACTCTGAGAAGCCCCAGTGAAGATATGTAGTTGAAAGTGATGCAAGAGCTGCCATCTGTGAGCCTGGCTCAAAACCAAACTGACTAGTTGGCTCCATTAAGTGAGTAACTGGCTCCGCAATACCCCAGAACACGATACCAGTTGCGATACCACCACAGAGAGAGATAACGAACCAAGCCCATCTTGACATTACAGGCTCAGAGTTAACTCCACCAATCTTGATGGAACCCACTTTCTTAGAAAACATAACCCATACACAGAAGAAAACGAGACTTAGGGTAAGTAACTCATAAGCCCAGCCAAACCATGAACAGGTCCAGTCAACTAACCATGCCTCACCGTCATTGTATGCCTGTGGGTTAACAAGACCTAAAATGATGATACCGATGAAAATCACGGCCATTGAAATGAATACCGATTTGCGAATGGTAACCTTATTTTCCATAAAATTTCCTCCTAAACATAATTTTATCGCAATATTATTTTACTAAATAAGTCATTTTCTGTAAATAATTTATTCATAAATAGTATTCATATTTAGGCTTTTTGTGCCAGACTAAAAAACCGTTTGCAGGATGTCTATTTTAATCTTAACCTGTGAGTTGTTTTTACAGGCGGCAAACAAAAACCAGGCCCCATGACATATACCGATATCAAGCAGATATGCGATATATATCACAAGGCCTGGCCTTATTTATTGGTTTATTTATTTACTTACATTAAGAATCCGTTCACAAGTGGATCATCCTCATCAAGTAACCAGGTGTTGATTCCTGTGATGTAGGCGGAACCTGTAATCTGTGGAACGATGGCATCGTATTCGCCTACCTTGGTCTCCTCTAAGCAGACACCGATAAACTTGGAGCCTGTGATGGACTCATATACGAACTTCTCGTTTAATCCGAGCTGTCCCTTGGCATGTAAGGTTGCAATCTTAGCAGATGTACCTGTACCGCATGGGGATCTGTCAATCTGGGCATCTCCGAATACAACACAGTTCTTCATAGTTGAACCCTCTGAGCACTTGTGTGTGTAGAACTCTGTAAGATCAGCTGTTGTAATGTCGAGCTCTGGGTGCTTCATGGAAACAGTCTTGTTAACCTCATCTAAGATAGCCATACCAAGCTTTGATAATCTCTCGGAATTCTTAGGGCTAATCTCTAAGTCAATCTTGTCAGCATCCACTAAGACGAAGAAGGAACCGCCGAAGGAAATATCGCAGGTGATTGGCTTAGCCTCTCCTGGAACATTGATCTCAATGTCCTTCTTGTAAAGGAAGGCTGGTACATTGACTATGGATACATCGACAGCCTTGCCATTTACCACATGAACTCTGGTGCGGATTAAACCTGCTGGTGCATCGAGAACAACCTCTGTGTATGGCTCTGTAACTGGAACCATGGAGGTCTCAACTAACATGGATGCAACACCGATTGAACCGTGTCCACACATGTTTAAGCATCCACCGGAATCAAGGAAAATAACGCCGCAGTCAGCCTCCTCATGTACTGGCTCTGTAAGGACTGCGCCGAACATATCTCTATGTCCTCTTGGCTCTAACATAAGAGCTGTTCTTAAGAAGTCATATCTCTCCTGAAGATCATTCTTCTTCTCAATCATGGTCTTACCCTCGAGATGTGGGAAACCATCATAAACGATTCTTGTGTACTCACCAACTGTGTGTGAGTCGATGGTCTTAATTGCATAGCTGTAATTTAAGGCCTTTGGTTCTCTCTTCATTTTATTACCCCCTCAATAAGGATTCTCTCCGCCCCTATTGTACTATCAAAAATCTCAATCGTAAAACAAGGAATACTTATATTTGTAATAAGAATATGTTATAATGAAATAAGTATTTAAAAGGAGGCAAAATATGGATTTAAAGAGATATCAGCTCTTCGTAGACGTGGCAGAAACCAAGAACTTCACCAAGTCCGGAAAGCGCCTTGGCTACACCCAGCCTGGAGTTAGCCATGTACTAAAAACCATGGAGAAGGAAATGGGCTTCCCCCTCTTTTTAAGAGATAAGCACCATGTTAACCTGACCCCGGAGGCGGAGAGAATTCTCCCCGTAGTAAAGGAGCTCCTTACAGTTAACAACCGACTCGATAAAATAGTGGACTCTATTAACGAGCGCTCTGCAGGACACCTTACCATAGCAAGCCTTGCCTCCATCTCCCACTCCTGGTTGCCTAAGATTATCAGTGACTTCAGGGCAAAATACCCCTCCATACACCTTGAACTATTAGAGGGCACCCCGGAGGAGTTAATTACCTGGCTCGAAAACCACGAGGCTGACATAGGCTTCCTTAGTTCCACTGCACGAGGAAACTGTCAGTGGGTTCCACTTTATAATGACCCCCTCCTTGCACTTTTGCCTCCAGATTATAAAACAGACGGCATGACAGAATTTCCAATAGAATTTTTCGAGGGGCAGCCCTTCCTAATGCCTGTAAGATCAGTCTTTACAGACAACCCGGACCTGCTTGTTAACCACAACGTTCATCCTAAGATTGTTGGTTCCTCAAGAGATGACCTGTCAATTATGAACATGGTTTATAAGGGACTTGGTATGTCAATAATGCCCGCCCTCTCCGTCCTTGACATGAAGGAGCCGGTCAAAACCCTCCCCCTCTCTCCTGCCCTCTTCAGAGAGCTTGGAATCGCTTATATGACCGAGGACCAGCTAACCCCTGCAGCCCAGTATTTTATTGAGCTCACTATGGATCATATAAAGAAGCTATAACCTATTAAAAAAACCTATAAATATATTTTGATTTTCTATAAGCAATGCTTATCTCGTAATAAGCATTGCTTATTATTTTTATGGAATCTTCTTATTTCCATTTATATAGAAAAGATAGTATAATGTAATTACTTATGGGAGTAGCTGAGACACTGGTGGTCTCCGCGGTCTTCAAAACCGTTGTTGGGTATTAGGTTATCCTGGGTGGGTTCGATTCCCACATACTTCCGCCAGATACTAAAGGGAGGATTACCCATGAAATACACAATTTTACTTAAACAGCACATCGGTGCTCCTACAGCAGCCGTTGTGAAAGTTGGAGACACAGTAAAGCGTGGTCAGCTCATCGCGGAGCCAACAGGCTTAGGTGCCCCAATCCATTCCCCATTCGAGGGAAAGATTGCAGATATTACAGAGACTGCAATCATTATTGAGGGAGAAGCAGCAAAAGAAGGTACAGACGAATTCGTACCATTAACCGGTGCAGATGACAAGGAGCTCTTAGCAGCTTCCGGTCTTGTAGGCATGGGTGGTGCAGGTTTCCCTACTCATGTTAAGTGCAACATTGACTTAAAGGGTGGCTACATCTTAGTCAATGCAGCTGAGTGTGAGCCATTACTTGCTCACAATATGCAGCAGTTACATGAGGATCCTATGAAGATCATCACAGGATTAAAGAAGATAGTCGCATTATGTAATGCATCTGAAGGCATCATCTGCATCAAGCAGAAGCATGCTGAAGAGGTAGAGATCTTAGAGAAGCTCTGCCAGAATGAGGAAGGCTTAAGAGTTCATCTCCTTCCAGACCTTTACCCAATGGGCGAGGAGCGTGCCATCGTTCGCGAGGCTTTAGGAAAGCTCTTAGACCCAACACAGCTTCCATCCGCTGCAGACGCAGTAGTAATCAACATTGAGACCATCCAGCGTGTGGCTGAGGCTTTAGTTGACAAGCGTCCAGTTATTACCAAGAACGTTTCCGTTGCTGGTAAGTTAAAGGGAGGCACTCATACAAGAGTATTCTTCGATGTACCTATCGGAACAACAGTAGGTGAGCTTATTGAGAGAGCCGGCGGTATTGATGGAGAGTATGGTGAGATTGTTTTAGGTGGACCTTTCACAGGAAAGCCAACCACATTAGATACTCCTATCACCAAGACAACAGGTGGCATCATTGTTACCAAGCCTTTTGAGGACTTAAAGGGTGAGCGCGTAGGTTTACTTGTATGTGCCTGCGGTGGTAACGAAGAGAGACTTAGAGACATCGCTACCAAGATGAATGGTGAGATTGGTTTAGTTCAGTTCTGTAAGCAGGCTCAGGATGTAAAGGGCACCTTAAAGTGCGAGAATCCTGGTAACTGCCCAGGTCAGGCTCTTAAGTGTATGAACATAAAGAAGGACGGTTGTCAGCATATCTTAATCAGCAACTGCTCCGACTGCTCCAACACAGTAATGGGCTCCGCTCCTGGACTTGGCCTAGAGGTACACCACCAGACAGATACCATTATGGACACTGTTGGTGCTGAGCGTATCCGCCACTTAACCAAGAGCAAGAAGGTAGAAGCTCCTGCAGATGAGATTGCTACCGCAACCAGCGAGGGACAGGAAGTACACATCGCTCAGTCCTTAGGTTCTGACGGAATCCTTCGCATTGACATCAAGTCAGGAAAAAACATTAACATAGAGATACCATTTCCTGTATCAAACAACTAAGAAAGGAGGACATCATGTCAATTAGTTTAGAGTATGCTAAAGAGCATGCAAATGACCCGGCTGTTCTATGTTGCCGCAGAGAAGAAGGAACAGTACTTAGTCATCATGACTTCGAAGATCCAGCTATCTTCCCAGACCTTGTTGACTCCGGTTTATTAAACTTAGACGGCGCCCTCACTATTGCACAGGCAATGGGAGCAACCCTTACAGGAACTTTTGACTCCTTATCTCCTTTAACAAAGGATCGTGTTGATAAGGTTAACGAGAACGGTTTCGGTGATGAAGGGGAAGCTTCTGAACCAGCTGGCAATGGTCCGGTTTCCATGGAGAAACCAGTATACGGTGGAACCCTTAAGATTTCCATCGGTGAAGGAACTGACATTCATATTGAGGTTCCAATGAATGCAGGTGGCGGTAATGGTTCTGCAGCAGGTGCTGTAGCTCCAGTAGGTGAGCCAAAGTTACTTCGCTCCCTCACACGTCATCATTACAACATTACGGAGGTTAAGCGTGGTCCTGAGACCAAGATCGAAGGCACAACCCTTTACATCCGCGAAGGTATTGAGCAGGAGGCAATTGACTCCCAGGAGTTAGTACTTGATTTAAAGATCGATATTATCACTCCTGAGATGTATCATACCTATTCTGAGACCATCATGGACGTACAGCCAATCGCTGTTAAGGAGAAGGACTCCGAGCTTGGTTCCGGTATTACCCGTGTATTAGACGGCGTAGTAATGATGGTAACAGGTACAGACGCTAACGGCGTACAGATCGGCGAGTTCGGTTCTTCCGAGGGTTACCTCGATGAGAACATTATGTGGGGCCGTCCAGGTGCACCAGAGGAAGGTGAAATCTTCATCAAGACTCAGGTTACCATCAAGGAGAAGACCAACATGGAGCGTCCAGGACCTCTGGCTGCTCACTCTGCAACCGACCTTATCACTGCTGAGATCCGCCAGGCTCTTAAGAAGCTTGAGGATGAGTCCCTTATCGTTAACAAGGAGACCTTCGAGCAGTATCGTCGACCAGGCAAAAAGAAAGTAGTTATCGTTAAGGAAATTATGGGCCAGGGTGCTATGCACGATAACTTACTCCTTCCACAGGAGCCAGTTGGTGTATTAGGCGCTCGTCCTAACGTAGATTTAGGTAACGTTCCTGTAGTTGTATCTCCACTCGAGGTATTAGATGGATGTATCCACGCTCTTACCTGTATCGGACCTGCATCTAAGGAAATGAGCCGTCACTACTGGAGAGAGCCACTCGTACTTGAGTGCTTATTTGATCCAGACGTAGATCTCTGCGGTGTTGTATTAGTTGGTTCTCCACAGATCAACGCTGAGAAGTTCTATGTATCCCGCCGTGTAGGTATGACCTGCGAGGCCTTAGAGGTAGACGGTGCTTTCGTTACAACCGAGGGATTCGGTAACAACCACATTGACTTTGCTTCCCACATCGAGCAGATCGGTATGAGAGACATTCCAGTAGTTGGCCTTTCCTTCTGTGCTAACCAGGGTGCACTTGTAGTTGGTAACAAGTACATGGTATCCATGGTTGACAACAACAAGTCTGACCTTGGTATTGAGAACGAGATTCTCGCTAACAATACACTTTGCCCAGAGGATGCAGTTCGTGCACTCTCCATGCTTAAAGAGAGAATGAACGGTGGCGAAATCAAGGCAGCCGAGAGAAAGTGGAATCCAGATGTTAAGACTAATAACATCGAGCTCATCTCCAACGTTACTGGCAAGCCAGTTGAGCGTGTAAAGAATGAGAACTCTCTCCCAATGAGCGACAAGCGTCGCGAGAAGTATTCATAAGCCATGGCTATTGAAGACTTAAAATATGGCGATAAGATAATTTATATGGAGGGAATCATAGTAAAGGTTACAGATGGTGCTGTAGGTATAGACCTTAAGGGCCGTCTTGGATACTTAGAGGTTCCCATGAGAATGCTCATCACTGACTATGAAATTAAATGTGGTCAGACCGTAGGCTTCAATATGAGCTTCCCTGAGCAGCTCTCACCAGAAGTAAATGAAACTTACGTCAGCAACCAAATGACTAGAAACAAAAAGATAGAAACTATGAGCAAAATTGCTCAAGAGGAAGGAGAAAAAAATGGCTGATTTATCATTTAAGGGCTTACAGTCCGAGATCTACGTGCCAGTTACTCCTCCACCAGTATGGACACCTGTAACAAAGGAGCTTAAGGATATGCGTATTGCTATCGCTACAGCTGCAGGTGTTCATTGGGACCAGGACAAGAGATTCAACCTTGCCGGTGACTTCTCATTCCGTGAGGTTTATCCAGCAACAATGCCATCTTCTGAGTTAATGGTTTCCCACGGTGGATACGATAACTCCGACGTAAACAAGGATATTAACTGTATGTTCCCAATCGACCGTCTCTTCGAATTAGAGAAGGAAGGTTTCATCGGCTCTGTATCTGATGTACACATCGGATTCATGGGTGGTGGTGGAAATCAGGAGAAATTCAAGAATGAGACCGGCCCACAGATCGCTCAGATTCTGAAGGATCACAACGTGGACGCTGTCATTCTTACCGCTGGCTGAGGTACCTGTCATCGCTCTGCAGTATTGGTGCAGAGAGCAATCGAGGAAATTGGTATCCCAACTGTAATTATTGCGGCTTTACCTCCTGTAGTTAAGCAGACCGGTACTCCACGTGCCGTTGCTCCATTAGTTCCAATGGGAGCTAACGCAGGTGCACCTCACGATATTGAGATGCAGACAGCAATCGTAAAGGAGGCTCTGGAGCAGTTAGAGATTCTCGACTCCCCAGGACAGGTTATTCCATTAAATTACGAGTACGTTGCTAAGGTATAAATTACAAGTTAAAACCTATGTTTAAAAAAGCACCTTCCGAAAGGAAGGTGCTTTTAAGTTTAAATTCTATTCTTTTCTAACAAACCTACATAGTCTCTATATGTTTATATCTTCCCTTTCCAAGGGATTCATAAACTGAGACCTCGCAGTTCTTAGGCTTTGGCCTCCAGCGGATTCCCTTGAAGCTGTGCTCTAAATAGCCGCGTAAAGCCCTAATAATGCCACCGTGACATACAATCAGTACATTGTCATAATCGGCGTCTTCAAGCTCCTTTAAAAAGCCGTGAGAACGCTTAACCATGGACTTCACGCTTTCCACAGTCTTTGGTGCCGGGAACACTTCAGGTAATGCCCAGTAGAGAGTCATAGGCACCCCCATTTTATAGTAGTCTGCCTTCTCGTACTTGCCGAAGTCAGTCTCTATAATTCTAGGCTCCACTGTCATCTCTTCTCTCTTTAAACCCGAGATAATCTCTGCAGTTTCCTGTGCCCTGTCTAAGGGACTAACAAATATCCTGTCAAAATGAATGCCCTTAAGCTTGTCAGCCATGGCCTTAGCCTGTTCTCTTCCATGGTCATTTAAAGGTTCATTTACACGTCCCTGCATAAGGTTGTCCTTATTCAGATTAGTCTCACCATGTCTAACCAGGTATATTCTCATGTCTTCTCCTTAATTACCGTTGGTATACCAGATATCACGGTCTACATACTTAGAGCCCATTCCTGCCACACTTCCCTTGGATGTGTACTGGAACATGAAGATATTTCCAAAATTGTAATATGATGACAGGTTGCTTCCCCATCTGTTATAGGACGTCTTGTAGTCGCTGTTGTTGGAATGATAGTTTGCAATCCATACCTTATACTTCTTTACTGTGGAATACTTGATTGCCATGGACATAAAGTAGGCACCTGTGTAGACACCTGCTGTGTAGCCCGCATCCTCTATTGCGTCACAGAACTGGCAGATAAGCTCAGTGTTCTCTGCCTTTAAAGAAGATTTTCTTCTTGTGCCAACCTCGAAATCCATAAAGATTGGAAGATCAAGCTTGTAATTCTTAACCTTCTCTAAGGCAAGGTTAACCTCTTTCTCAATACCCGCTTCTGTGGTAGCAGTTGAATAGAGATATACTCCAACCTTTATTCCATTAGCCTGAGCACCCTCAATATTCTGCTCAAAATACTGGTCTATTGTGGAGACACCATGAGCCACTCTGATAATGGCAAAATCAATCTCCTCGGCTGCTGCCTCCCAGTCAATATTTCCCTGATACTTACTTACATCAATACCCTGATAAGCATGAACCCAGACACCGTTGGTCTTCTTATTTCCAAGAACCTCATCATTCCCTACATTACAATAAGCTGCTACTGTGTAGTAGTAAGGAGTTCCAGGTATAGCTGTGTCATCTGTGTAGCTGGTGGTTCCGGAGTCCACTGTGGCTACTACCTTCCACGTGCCTCCAAACACCTTTCTGTATACCTTATATCCATCTGCACCCTTTACACCATACCAGGTAAAGTAAGCTGAAGTTGAATCAATATACTTAACTGAAGATAAAGCTGGAGCTGATGGCTTAGGACTTGCAGTCTTAGAATTCTCACCGTACTCTGACTCCACTGTATTTCCACCAATTACCTTGTAGGCTGAAATAGCATACTCATAATCCTGTCCAGGGGTAAGTCCTGTATCCTTATAGCTTAAGGTATCAGCTGATAATTTAGTAAGGAGAACCCACTCTCCGCTCTCATTAGCCCTGTAAAGCTTATAACCGCTAATATGCTCCGCCTCATCGTTTCCATTCCAGGAGAGCTTTATGGTGTTGTAGCTGTAGCTTGAGCAGGAAGATAAGGTTACCTCTGTTGGCAAGGTATGAATTGAATCTGTCTTCTCTGTTTTCTTTTTGCCGTACTTCTTCTTACCATCAATTACCTTGTAGGCTCTCACATAGTAGTAGTAATCCCTTCCGGTAACAACTGTGGTATCAGAGAAGCTAAACTCAGTGCCCGTAACAGAACCCACCTTCACATAACCATTATTTCCATAGGCACGATAGACAAGATAACCGTCTGCACCCTTAATTGATGAGAAGTTAATTACAATCTCCTTGGCAGACACAGCCTCCATGGATGTGATAGTTACATCGCCAAGACCTGTGGTTACCTTTTTGCCTGTCTTGTTGTAGGATGATGTGATGCGGTAGTCGTTTCTCTTGTAAACCGCACGCACACTGTAGTAATAAGTGGTTCCCATTGCCACAGATGAATCTGTGTAGGATGTCTCTGTGCCCTTAACGGACTTTAAATACTTAAAGGAGCCACCCTTAATCTTTCTATAAATACTGTAGCTGGTGGCATCCTCCGAGGCCTCCCAGGATACAGTTACTGTCTGATCTTCATTTAACTCGGCCGAAATAAGCTCAGGCTGATCTACAGAGACCACAAGCTTTACACCGGTTTTGTCGTAGGAAGCCCTGTACTTTTCTCCGTCCACAACCTTGTAAGCCTGAATTGAGAAGTAATAGTCTACGCCCTCTGTTAAGCTTCCGCTGGTGTAGCTGGTCTTGGATACATTCTTAATCCACTTCCACTTGCCATCATCCTTCTTCTGATATATGGCGTAACCTGTAGCTCCGTCTGCCTCATCCCAGCTAAGTACAAGTCGGAGGCCAAGCGGTCTTAGGAAGACAATAGAGAGGGACAACTCCTTGGC